>DASZZV010000288.1:0-35913 GCA_035544835.1 Thermoanaerobaculia bacterium | reverse complement strand
CGTTCCTTCTTCTTCGTACCCGCCCGGCGGGCTCCAGCTTTGGGGGCTCGTGCAGTTGCCATTGGATGCGTCCTCGATCTTGATAACGATTCGGATCGGAGAGGAAGGCTTCAGGCCCTCCCCCTCCGCTATTTCTTGGTGGCTTTCTTCTTGCCGGCCACGGCGCCCTTGCGAGGACCCTTCCGGGTTCGCGCGTTGGTGTGCGTCCGCTGGCCGCGTGTGGGGAGCCCGCGGCGATGGCGCATGCCGCGGTAGGAGTTGATCTCCATCAGTCGCTTGATGTCGAGACCGACGTCCTTGCGGAGATCGCCTTCGACCTTGCCCTCGTCCTGGATGTTCTGACGAATCTTGCGGACGTCATCCTCGGTCAGATCCTTGATCCGAGTCTCCTGGTTCACACCAGCCTCGGCCAGAATCCGCTTCGCGCGCGAACGCCCGATGCCGAAAATGTAGGTAAGGCCGATCTCGACCCTTTTGTTGAGCGGAAGATCTACACCTGAAATACGAGCCACTGAAACCTCCGATGTTTGATGCGGATGTCAGATGTCAGATGTCAGATGTCAGAGGAGTTTCCCTCTCGGCACCTGGCATCTGAGATCTGACATCTGACATCTGTCTCTTTATCCCTGACGCTGTTTGTGCTTCGGATTCTCACAGAGAATCCGGATGACTCCCTGACGCCGCACGATCTTGCATTTGGTACAAATCTTTTTGACTGACGAACGTACTTTCATGATTCCCTCGAGATTCGCGGACGGTGAGTCCTTCTCACCTTTCCGTTTCATTTGTAACGATAGATGATCCGGCCCCTGGTCAGATCGTACGGTGAAAGCTCCACCAGAACCTTGTCACCGGGGAGAATGCGGATGAAGTGCTTTCGCATCTTGCCGGAGATATGGGCCAGCACTTTGTGCTTGTTCTCCAGCTCGACCTGGAACATTGCGTTCGGCAGTGTTTCCAGCACCGTCGCTGTTACTTCAATCGCATCTTCTTTCGACATGTCTCTCCAGTTTCTACAGGAGCACAGCCCCTATGCTGTGCGTCCCAGGACGCGCGGCCCGTTACTCGTGATGGCGATCGAGTGCTCGAAATGCGCAGCAAGCGATCCATCGACCGTCCGGGCCGTCCAGCCATCGCTGTCAGTACGGACGTCGGCGATGGCAGCGCCGTTGCGGGACTTCTCGATCCGCGATGCCAGCCTGTCACCGATCTCGCAAACCATCGGCTCAACAGCCAGCACCATTCCTTCTTTCAACTCCAACCCTCTTCCACGCGTTCCGTAGTTGTAGACCTGAGGATCTTCGTGCATCTTTCGACCAATCCCGTGTCCTACAAACGTCCGAATGACGTGAAAGCCATGTGACTCGGCGTGCTCCTGAACGGCTGCACCGATGTCGCCAAGGTGATTCCCCGCCTTCATCTCCGTGATGGCCAGATCAAGGCATTCCTTCGTCGTGACCATCAACTCGGCGGCCCGATCGGTGACGTCACCAACCCCGATCGTGACGGCCCCGTCGCCGACGAATCCGTCGAGTACAGCCCCAAAATCGATCCCGACGATGTCCCCGTCACGAAGCCGGTCGCGGTTCGGGATTCCGTGGACGATGACGTCGTTCACGGAGGTGCAAAGTACGGCCGGATAGGGAGGAAGCCCCATCGGAGCGTATCCCTTGAAGGGCGACTTCGCTCCCCGCTTGCCGAGCTCTTCCTCGGCTACAGCGTTGAGCTGAGCGGTCGTCACTCCCGGCTTGATGATCCCTCTAAGGATCTCGAGTATCTCCAGCACGACCCGGTTGGCCCGGTCCATGACTTCGATCTCCTCGCCAGTCTTGAGAATGGGACCCTTCATGCCCGCAGCGACTTCTTGACTCTTTCAAAGACCTCATCAACGGGAGCATTCCCGTCGACTTCGTGCAATACATTCTTGGCCCGGTAATAATCGATTACCGGAACAGTCTGACGATGAAAGGTTTCCAGCCTCTTACGAACGGCTGACTCCACGTCATCAGGACGGGTCTCGAGCACTCCGCCGCAGCGGTCGCAGAGACTGTCCTGTTTCGGAGGAGAGTTTTCCAGATGATACGACGCACCGCAGGCCCCGCAACTGCGGCGGGCGGCGATGCGATTCACAATGAGCTCATCTGGGACCAGCAGATGGACAACATTGACACCCCCAGCTCCATTCCCGCGACCCAGGAAGCCGTCCAGCATCTCGGCCTGCGCAACCGTTCGCGGGAAACCGTCCAGGATAAATCCCTCTTTTGCGTCGTCCTGCCCAAGCCGCTCGGCGACGATTCCAACCATGAGGTCGTCGGGGACGAGAGCTCCACTGGCCATGATCGGATCAGCCTGCTTGCCGAGCTCCGTTCCATTGCGCACCGCTTCCCGCAGGATATCGCCCGTGGAGATATGGGGAATGTGCAACCCGTCAGCGAATCGCTTCGCCTGAGTGCCCTTCCCGCTTCCAGGAGCGCCAACCAGAATCACCTTCACGTACCCAGCCTACCCGCGGCGACCGCGGATGCGGCCCCTCTTCATGAACCCGTCATAGTGACGCATGACGAGCTGGGACTCGATCTGCTGCAGAGTGTCCATGGCCACACCGACGACGATGAGCAGCGATGTTCCACCAAAGTAGAACTGGAATCCCATTCCCAACGTGAACCAGATCGGGAGTGCCCGGTCGAGCGCGGCCCCAACGCCGAATGGCAACTGGTTGACATGCACGCCGGTAATGAGGAACTCAGGAAGAATGCACACGGCGGCCAGATACAGAGAGCCGATCAATGTGATCCTCGTGAGAACGCGGTCGATGTAGTCGGCTGTCTTGCGTCCCGGACGAATGCCCGGAATGAAACCGCCGTACTTCCGCATGTTGTCGGAAACGTCGCCCGGATTGAAGACGATCGATGTGTAGAAGTAGGCGAAAAAGACGATACCGACGACCTGCAGCAGGTAGTAAATCGGCTCGCCCATTCCAATCTGCTTGGAGATGCTCTGCGCCCACGGGGTCTTGATCATTCCGGCAATGGTCTGCGGAAAGACGAGAATCGACGATGCGAAGATGACCGGGATGACGCCGGCGGTATTTACCCGGAGCGGCAGATAGGTGCTCGATCCGCCGAAGACCTTACGACCTACGACCCGTTTCGCATACTGAACCGGAATGCGTCGCTGCGCTCGCTCCATGAAGACGACGAAGGCTACGACCAGGACCATGAAGACAACGAGGGCAAGGACGACCAGAATGTTGTGCTGTCCATTGCGCATGTCCTCGATGGTGCGGAGGACGGCCGTGGGGAGGTTGACGACGATACCGGCAAAGATGATCAGCGAGATACCGTTGCCGATACCGCGCTCCGAAATCTGCTCACCGAGCCACATGATGAAGGTCGTGCCGGTGGTCAGGGTGAGGACCGTCATCAGAGGGAAACCGAGTCCCCAGAAAGCATCCTGCACATGCACAGGGACGAGCGGCGCGCCACCCGGAGCAGCCTGGGCCTTGAGCCAGAAGGCTACTCCCAGGGACTGAACGATGGACAGAGCGATGGTGCCGTAACGGGTGTACTGATTGATCTTGCGACGTCCCAGCTCGCCCTCTTTCGAAAGCTTCTCGAGATACGGCCAGACAACCGTAAGGAGCTGCAGGATGATCGAGGCCGAGATGTACGGCATGATGCCGAGGGCGAAAATGGAGAGACGCCGGAGGGCACCGCCCGAAAAGAGGTCGAGAAAACCGAACACTCCCGAGGACATGGCCTTGAAAAACTCCGAGAGCGCAACCGGATCCACCCCCGGAGTCGGCACGTGCGACCCGAGACGATAAACGGCCAGAAGCGCAAGCGTGAACATGATCCGCTTGCGGAGATCCGGAATGGAGAAGATGTTGCGAAACGTCTCGACTACGTTCACTGGCGCTCCTGGCAAGTCCCGCCTGCTGCTTCGATCTTGCTCTTAGCGGTCTTCGAGAATTTGTCAGCGTGGACGGTGAGCTTCTTGCTGATCTCGCCGTTGCCCAGAACCTTGACGCGCTTGCGTCCCTTGACCAGCCCGATGGCCTTCATGGCTGCCAGGTCGACGACACTGTCGGTGTCGAAGCGATCGAGATCGGCCAGGTTTACCACCGCGTACTCGGTCTTGAAGATGTTGGTGAAGCCACGCTTCGGGAGACGGCGATGCAGGGGCATCTGACCGCCCTCGAACCCGAGCTTGCTGGTATAGCCGGAGCGGGACTTCTGTCCCTTCTCTCCGCGACCTGCCGTCTTGCCGTTGCCCGATCCTGGTCCCCGTCCAACGCGCTTGCGTGGCTTGCGGGAGCCCTTCTTCGGTTTCAGATTGTTCAGTTCCATGTTGTGTAACCCTCGATTCCCCGGGGACAGCCGCGCTATATCGCGCGCGTCGCCCGTCAATAATTCAGAACTTAGTCGACGATCTTTACCAGATGCGGGATCTTGGCGATCATGCCGCGGACTTCCGGGCAATCCATGCGCTCAACGACCTGGTGCATCCTGCGGAGACCGAGTGCCTTGAGAGTCTCCCGCATCCGGGGAGGGCAGCCGATTCCACTGCGAACCTGCTGGACCTTGATGTTTCCGCGCTCGACGCGCTGGGCCTTCTTCGATTCAGGCATCACTCACCCCCAGCGACTTCCGGCTCGTTGCCGGCACGGAGTGCCTTGTACTCGGCCTCGCTGCGGAGCTGGCGAAGCGCATCGAAGGTCGCCTTGACGACGTTGTGCGGATTGGCCGTTCCGAGCGACTTGGTGAGGATGTTCTGAATCCCCGCGGATTCAAGAATGGCCCGGACCGGACCACCAGCGATGACGCCAGTACCGTCCGAGGCAGGCTTCAACATCACCTTACCGGCTCCGTAGTGCCCGATGGCCTGGTGCGGAATGGTGGTCCCGCTCATGGAGATCGGGATCATGTTCCGCTTCGCGATCTCGATACCTTTCTTGATCGCTGCCGGAACTTCCTTGGCCTTCCCTGAGCCGAAGCCAACACGCCCTTTGCCGTCGCCCACTACCACGAGCGCGCTGAAGCTGAAGTTTTTACCGCCCTTGACGACCTTGGTGACGCGGTTGATGTAGACAACCTTGTCGACCATGCCGCTCTCTGAGCGTTCACTGTCCCGTCTATCGCCCCGAGGGGAACCCTGTCCTTGACGCTGCACTTGCAATCCTCCGGTTGAATTGAAAATTGAAAATTGAAAATTGAAAAAGCGCTAAGGGCGCGTTCTTCAACTCCACTTTTTCAATCTTCAATTTTCCATTTTCAATTCCAGTCCCTGGTTAAAACTCGAGTCCGTTTTCACGCGCGGCATCGGCCAGCGCCTTGATGTTGCCGTGGTATGGATATCCGCCGCGATCGAACACGACCTTGGTGACGCCCTTGCTCTTCAACTTGCCGGCGATCAAGGCACCCACGGCCTTGGCTGCACCGGCGTTGGAGCTGGCGAACTTGTCGGTCATCTCTTTGTCACGTGAAGACGCCGACGCCAGCGTGGTGCCGGTGACATCGTCAATCACCTGAACATAGACGTATTTCAAACTCTTGAATACCGCCAGACGCGGACGATCCGCCGTGCCGGTGATTTTCCGGCGGATACGGCGACGCAACCTGTCCCGGGACTCGACTCTCTTTTTTGCCTGATCCATGATTCGCTTCCTTTTGCCTGACGCTTAGTAGCCAGGCGACTTGTCGCGAATTGAGAATTGAGAATTGAGAAAGAAAGACAACAGCCTTCCCCGCTCTATCTCGCTTCTTTATTTCTCAATTCTCAATTCTCAATTCTCAATTCGCCTTACTTGCCTGCGGCTTTTCCGGCCTTGCGGCGGATGACTTCTTCTGTGTACTTGATGCCCTTGCCCTTGTAGGGGTCGGGCTGGCGGAGACCGCGAATCTCGGCAGCGACCTGACCGACTTTCTGTTTGTCCATTCCGGTGACGATGACGTGACCGGCTTTGTCGATGGCGATTTCGATTCCTTCCGGAATCGGGAACTTCACCGGATGCGAGTAGCCAAGCAGGAAGACGACTTCCTTGGGCTTGACCTCGGCGCGATAACCGACGCCGATGATGTCGAGCTCGCGCTTGAAGCCTTCGCTCACACCCTTGACGTTATTGGCCACCAGAGCGCGGACCAGACCGTGAAAAGCACGGGTCTGACGCCCTTCGTCAGCTCGAGTGATGTTGACGATGTTGCCATCGACCTTGATGCCGATACCAGCCACGAGGCTCGTGCGCAGGGTGCCTTTCGGCCCCTTGACCAGGATCCCGTCGCCATCCTGTTTGACCTCGACTCCCTTGGGAACCGAGATTGCCTTCTTTCCTACTCGAGACATGTTGCTCTCCTTACCACACCTGGCAGAGCACTTCCCCGCCGATGCCGGTGTTGGCCGCATCGGATCCGGAGACCACGCCCTTGGAAGTAGAGATGATGGCCAGACCGAGGCCGCCCAGGGGACGGGGAATCTCAGCCTTTCCGCGGTAGACGCGACGACCGGGGCGCGAGACGCGCTCGATGCCGTGAATGACCGATTCGCCGCTGGAGGAGTACTTCAGATACATCCGCAGGGTCTGCTGATGCTCTCCATCCACTAGCTTGAAGTTGCTGATGAAGCCCTCGAACTTGAGGATCTTGGCGATCTCGAGCTTGAGCTTCGACGAAGGTACCTCGACACGCTCGTGGCGAGCCTGAATTCCGTTACGGATTCTGGTGAGCATATCCGCGATTGGATCTGTCATCGACATAAGTCTGTTCTCCTGTTTTCTGCCGGCTGCGAACTACTACCAGCTCGCCTTGGTAATGCCGGGGATGTAGCCGCTCAGCGAGAGCTGGCGGAAACAGATTCGGCAGAGTTGAAACTTGCGGAGGAAGCCCCGGGGACGTCCGCACACTTTGCAACGGTTGACTTTGCGGCTCGAGAATTTCGGGGTCCGCGCCGCCTTTACGATCATGGATGTCTTGGCCATAGTTCCTTCTTATTTCCCGAACGGCATGCCCAGTTCCTTGAGGAGGAAACGGGCCTGCTCGTCATTCTTTGCCGTGGTAACGATGGTGACGTTCATCCCCTTGGCTTTATCGACTTTGGAATAGTCGATCTCGGGGAAAATCAGATGATCGCGCACGCCGAGTGTGTAGTTGCCCCGACCGTCGAACCCTTTCGTGGCCACGCCTCGGAAGTCGCGGACACGAGGAAGAGCGATACTGATCAGCCGATCGAGGAACTCGTACATCCTCTCGCCCCGCAACGTGACTCGCGCACCGATGGCCTGACCTTCACGAAGCTTGAAGTTGGCGATCGACTTTTTGGCGCGGGTGACGACGGCGCGTTGACCGGCGATGGAACTCAACTCGTCCACAGCGCCGTCCATGATCTTGGAGTTCTGAACCGCTTCGCCCAGGCCCATGTTCAGAACGACCTTCTCGACCTTCGGAACAGCCATGGGATTCGAGATTCCGAACTCCTGCTGGAGCTTCTTTGCGACTTCTTTCTTGTAATGCTCTTTCAGTCTCGCTGCCATCGTGTCCTTCCGTATGAGTGGCCGCAGTCCGGCGCACCGTCTGGGGTTCCTTACTTCGTATGAGCCGTCCGTGGACGACCCTGATTTAGCTGATATCCGCGTCGCACTTCTTACAGGTACGGGTCGACCCGTCGTCGGTGGCCCGCGCTCCGATCCGCGTCGGCTCGGAACAACTGGGACAGATGACCATGAGGTTCGAGGCCTTCAAAGGAGCCTCACGCTCGAGGACTCCCCCCTGGACATTCTTCTGTGGGTTGGCGCGTGAGTGCTTCTTCTGGAAGTTCACCCGCTCGACGATGGCTGTACCGGCGCTGGGGATGACCCGCAGCACTTTGCCGCGCTTACCACGATCCTTTCCGGAAGTGACCACGACCTGGTCGTTCTTGCGGACATGCATCTTCCGCGGTGCGGCGCTCTTCTGGTGCTTTGTCTTGAACATACCCATTGCTAGATGACCTCCGGGGCCAGAGAGATGATCTTCATGAACTTCCGCTCACGAAGCTCTCGCGCTACAGGACCGAAAACGCGAGTTCCGACCGGCTCGTTCTGCTCGTTGATGAGCACGGCGGCGTTGTCGTCGAATCGGATATAGGAACCGTCGCGACGGCGAGTCTCCTTGACGGTTCGCACAATGACGGCCCTGACGACGGCACCCTTCTTGACGGTCCCATCGGGAGAGGCCTCTTTGACCGAGGCGGTGATGATGTCACCGACCCGGGCGTATTGCCCCTTGGTCGATCCACCGCGCATCTTGATCGCGGAGATCTTCTTTGCCCCCGTGTTGTCGGCGACATTCAAAACCGTTCTCATTTGAATCATGGTTGGCTCCTGCGGAGAATTGAGAATTGAGAATTGAGAATTGAGAAATAGAACCAGTGATTCGTTCTATCCATCAGATCTGCCTCTTCTACTTTCTCAATTCTCAATTCTCAATTCTCAATTGCGTCGTCTTACGACGCTTTTGCCACGATCTCGCGGACGTTCCAGCGTTTGCGGCGAGAAAGGGGGCGTGTCTCTTCGATCACCACGCGATCTCCGACGTTGCAGTCGTTGTTCTCGCAATGGGCCATGAACTTGCTCGTGCGCTTGATGTACTTCTGATACATCTCGTGCTTGACCATGTTCTCGACGGCCACGACGACGGACTTCTCCATTTTGTTGGAAACGACCACACCGATCTTGGTGGTGGCGTGTTTGCCTGCTTTTTTCTCGATCTTCTCTTCTGCCATGGTCTTTCCTCGGTGACGAACCAGGGTTCGTCGTTTTTCAGAACTACTTTGAGCTCACGCCCTGTTTTTCGCGGATCAGCGTCTTGACGCGTGCGATCTCACGCCGAACCTCACGCAGCTTCATCGGGTTCTCCATCGATCCGGTGGAGCGCTGAAAGCGGAGCTTGAACAACTGCTCCGACAGATCGCGCTCGCGAGTATGGAGGTCGCCCTCGCTCTTGTCGCGCAGCTCACTTGCCTTGCTCATATGCCCACCTCTGTCTCTTCACGGGTCACGAAACGGGTCTTGATCGGCAGCTTGTGGGCCGCCAGACGGAAGGCCTCTTCAGCGACCTCGCGAGTCACGCCTTCCATCTCATAAAGGATGCGGGCCGGCTTGACCACGCACACCCACTGATCCGGTGCGCCTTTTCCCTTACCCATACGAGTCTCGAGCGGCTTCTTGGTGATCGGCTTGTCCGGGAAAATCCGGATCCAGATCTTTCCACCACGCTTGACGTGCCGGGTCATGGCGATACGTGCGGCCTCGATCTGACGCGCCGTTACCCAGCCGTCTTCGAGTGCCTGCAGCCCGAAGTCTCCGAACGAGACCTTCGCTCCGCGGGTGGCCGTACCGCGCCTGCGCCCGCGCTGCTGCTTTCTGAATTTCACTTTCTTAGGCATCAACATATGCATTCACTCCGTGAATGAATTGAGAATTGAGAATTGGGAATTGAGAAATAGAAGCGGTACCCCGCTCGATTCATCAGCTCTGCCTTTTCTTTATTTCTCAATTCTCAATTCTCAATTCTCAATTCGTCGTACCTAAGCAACTTTTCTCCGCGACCGGGCCTTGGCCATCTCACCCTTGAAGATCCACACCTTGACTCCGATGATTCCGTAGGTGGTGTGGGCCAGGGCGTGACCGTAATCGATATCGGCCTTGAGCGTGTGCAGCGGAAGCCGCCCATCCTGGTACCACTCGGAACGGGCAATTTCCGATCCGTTGAGACGACCGCCTACCCGGACCTTCACACCCTTCGCTCCGAAACGGAACGCGCTCTCCATGGCCTTCTTCATGGCCCGGCGGAAAGCGATACGGCGCTCGAGCTGCGTGGCGATGTTCTCGGCCACCAGCTGGGCGTCGAGCTCGGGACGCTGGATCTCCTGGATGTTGATGTACACCTCACCATTGACCATTTTCTGGAGCTCGTCGCGAAGCTTGTCGACTTCCGCGCCCTTGCGGCCGATGATGATTCCCGGACGAGAGGTATAGATGTTGATCCGCATCTTGTTTGCGGTCCTCTCGATGTCGATCTCCGACACTCCGGCATGGGACAAGCGCTTCTTCAGGTCCGCTCGCAACTTCAAGTCGCGGTGCAGAGTCTCTGCGTACTGCTTGCCCGCAAACCAGCGCGAGTGCCATGTTTTGTTGAACCCAAGCCGAAATCCGTAGGGATGTACCTTCTGACCCAAGATTGCCTCCGTTATTTCTGTGCTGCGCGGCCGGCCGACTTGCCGCCCGCCTGTTTGGTTTTGGTTGACGATGCTTTGGGCGCGCCCGCTTTCACAGCGCGTTTCTTGACCGGCTTCTTCTGATCGCCGCTCCGCGCGTTGATGGCCTTGACCTCATCGGAGAGATGCACGGTCACGTGCGACTGCCGTTTGATGATCCGGAAGGCGCGACCCATCGGAGCGGGCTGAATCCGCTTCTCGCGCGGACCCTCGTCGACATAGATCTTCGCCACCACCAGCTCGTCCACATCGGCTCCGGCCTCGCTGTTCTCAGCGTTGGCTACGGCCGAGCGGAGAAGCTTCTCGAGATCTTTCGCGACCAGCTTGTTGGTGAAGTGAAGAATCTGAATCGCTTCCTCGACCTTGCGTCCGCGGACCAGATCGACGACGAGTCGCACTTTCTGCGGTGATGCTTTTAGATATCTGAGAGTTGCACTTGATTCCATGATGTTCTCCGAAGCCGTTAGCTTCTAGCTTCTAGCTTCTAGCTAGGAGCTAACAGCTAAGAGCTGTCTTCTATCTTCCGGCCGGCTTGGCGCTCTTCTCGGCCTTCTTTCCGCTGTGTCCCTTGAACGTGCGCGTGAGCGCGAACTCACCGAGCTTGTGCCCGACCATGTTCTCGGAGACGTACACCGGGATAAATTTCTGCCCGTTGTGCACGGCGATGGTGTGACCAACCATGTCGGGACTGATCGTGGAGCGGCGCGACCAGGTCTTGATGACCTTCTTCTCGCGCTGACGGTTCATCTCTTCCACCTTGCTCAGAAGGTGGTTGTCGATGAAAGGGCCTTTCTTTACTGAACGTGCCATTCTTTATCTCCGTTGCTCATTGCTCGTTGCTCGTTGCTCGTCTTCGGAAACCAACGACCAACCGCCATCGGACAACATCTCTATTTCGTTCTTCTCTTGACGATGAACTTTCCGGTGCGCTTGTTCGACCGGGTCTTGTAACCCTTGGTCGGCTGACCCCACGGAGTCACGGGATGACGGCCACCCGAGCTCTTTCCCTCACCACCACCATGCGGATGGTCGACCGGATTCATCGACACGCCGCGGTTATGCGGCTTGCGTCCGTGATGACGCGTCCGACCAGCCTTTCCGTACGAGGTGTTCTCGTGCTCGGCGTTGCCGACCTGACCGATGGTCGCGTAGCAGCGAATGTGCACCCTGCGAATCTCGCCCGAAGGAAGACGGAGCGAAGCCCACTCATCCTCGCGGGCCATCAACTGCGCGCTGGACCCGGCCGAGCGGGCCATCTGCCCACCCTTACCTTCCTTCAGCTCGATGTTGTGGACGATTGTTCCGATCGGAATCTTGTTCAACGGCAAGGCATTCCCAACCACGATGTCCGACTCGGGACCGGCCGTAATCACCTGACCGACCGAGAGCCCTACCGGAGCCAGGATGTAGCGCTTTTCGCCATCTGCGTAATGAATGAGGGCCAGACGGGAGGTGCGATTCGGATCGTACTCGATTCCAGCAACTTTGCCCGGAACGCCGTGCTTGTCGCGCCGGAAATCGACTTCGCGATACTTCTGCTTGTGACCGCCGCCGATGAAACGGGAGGTGATCCGCCCGCTGGCGTTGCGTCCACCGCTCTTCATCCGCCCCTTGGTCAGGGACTTCTCCGGCTTCGACTTCGTGATCTCGTCAAAGGAATTGTGGCTCTGGAACCTGATTCCTGGTGACGTCGGTTTGTATGCTTTGGCTGCCATTTTGTTTTCCTCGTTGCCGGTTGATCGTTAGGGGTCGCTCGCAGGAGCAACTTGTCCGACCAACGGAGCAATGTCTTTACACGCCCTCGAAGAACTCCGGGGCTTTCTCGCCCGCCTTGAGGCGGACATAGGCCTTGCGCCAGTCGCGGCGCTTTCCGACGTTGCGTCCCATCCGCTTCATCTTGCCGCGGACATTGAAGAGCCGGACTTCGTCGACCTTCACCTTGAACAGCATTTCAACGGCACGCTTCACGTCGATCTTGTTGGCTTTCGGGTCGACTTCGAAGGCGATGATGTTCGTCGAATCCTTCTGCATCGTGCTCTTTTCGGTCACGAGCGGACGGCGGATAATCCGATGGTTTTCGTTCATGATCCCAGCACCTCCGTGAGCTTCCTCAGAGCCGCTTCGGTCATGACGACAAACCGGCTGTTGACCACGTCGTACACGTTCACGCTGAGGGCATCCACCATGTGCATCTTCGGGTGGTTACGCGCCGCCAGCATCACGTTCACGTTGTCGGACGAGTCGATCACCAGTGCCTTCCCCTCCACACCGATGGCTCCCATCTGCGTAGCCAGGGCCTTGGTCTTCGGCTCTTCGAGGTTGAAACTGCGGAGAATGATGATCTTCTCCTCTTTGAACTTCCTGGAGAGGGCGGCCTTGAGAGCGTTCTTCTTCTCCTTGGTGTTCATCTTGTAAGAGTAGTCGCGGGGCTGCGGGCCAAACGTCGTTCCACCATGACGATGGATCGGCGGACGGTTGCCACCCTGACGGGCCCGGCCTGTTCCCTTCTGGCGGAAAGGCTTCTTGCCCGATCCGGCAACTTCAGAACGAGTCTTGGTCTTGTGCGTTCCGGCACGAAGCGAGGCCAGGTAGTTGCGCACGGCCTCGTGCACGAGATGCTCTTTGTAGGGGTACGCGAAGATATCGTCAGGCAGCTCGACCGAGCCGACCTTCTGGTTCTTCAGATCTTTCACATCGATGGTCGCCATGACTTACTCCCCCCGCTTTCCGTTGCGTGAGCGGCGAAGGACGACGACGGCGTTCTTACCGCCCGGCACTGCACCACGGATGTAAATCAGGTTGTTCTCGGGGTCGATCTTCGTCACACGAAGGTTCTTCACCGTCACCTGATCGCCACCCATCCGACCGCCCATCCGCATTCCCTTCATGACCCTCGAAGGAAATGCCGAGGCGCCGATCGATCCGGGAGCGCGATGGAACATCGAGCCGTGGCTGGCGCGACCGCCGCGGAAGTGATGCCGCTTGACGACGCCCTGGAAGCCCTTGCCCTTCGACTTGCCGACCACATCGATGGAATCGCCAGCCTGGAAAATATCCACGGCCACCCGGTCGCCGACGTTTGCTTCGCCGTCGTATTCGAATTCGATGACGGTGCGAGTCGGAGCGACGTTGGCTTTCTCGAAGTGTCCACGCATCGGACCAGTGATCCGGCGGTTAGACAGCTTCTCCACGAGGCCGAGCTGAACGGCGTCGTAGCCATCCTTCTCCGCCGTCTTCTTCTGAACGACCAGGCATGGACCAGCCTGAATCACGGTGACCGGAACAATCGATCCGTCTTCCGCGAACAACTGGGTCATCCCGACCTTCTTGCCTATGAGTCCTGAAATCATTTCTTTTTCACCTCGGAACCGATCGCTCGGTTCTGTGTGCTTTCTGAGCTTCTAACTTCTAGCTGTTAGCTTCTAGCTAGAAGCTGCTTCTTGCTTACTGAGGTTCTGATTCTTCTAGCTGTTAGCTTCTAGCTAGAGGCTAGAAGCTAGTAGCTGCTTCTTGCTTACTTACCGAATGCTTTGATCTCGACGTCGACACCGGCCGGCAGCTCGAGCTTCATGAGCGCGTCGACGGTCTGTGTCGTCGGCTCCAGGATGTCCAGGAGCCGCTTGTGGGTGCGCATCTCGAACTGCTCGCGCGACTTCTTGTCGACGTGCGGGCTGCGCAACACGGTGTAACGCGACACCTGGGTAGGCAGAGGAATCGGACCAGCGACTCTCGCACCAGTACGCTTCGCCGTGTCGACGATCTCCGAAGTGGACTGATCGAGAACGCGGTAGTCGTAGGCTTTCAAGCGGATGCGAATTTTTTCATTCATGTTCTATCAACCTTTTCCTTCTGCCGTCTTACTCAATGAACGTAGAAATACTGCGGGCGGCCCCACGAGGGCCGCCCGGAAATGTTTACTCGAGGATGTCCGTAACCGTGCCGGCGCCGACGGTGCGGCCGCCCTCACGAATTGCGAAACGAAGTCCCTTCTCCATGGCGATCGGGTGGATGAGATTGATCTCCAGGGCGGTGTTGTCTCCCGGCATGATCATCTCGGTTCCCGACTGCAGGGTGGCCACACCAGTCACGTCGGTGGTGCGGAAGTAGAACTGGGGGCGATAGCCGTTGAAGAAGGGTGTGTGACGTCCGCCCTCTTCCTTGGTGAGAATGTAGACCTCAGCCTTGAACTTGGTGTGGGGCTTGATCGAACCGGGCTTGGCCAGAACCTGACCACGCTCTACGTCTTTGCGCTCGACACCACGGAGGAGAAGACCGACATTGTCGCCAGCCTCGCCCCGATCGAGAAGCTTCTTGAACATCTCAACGCCGGTAACGATCTTCTTCTGGGTGGCGCGGATTCCAACGATCTCGATTTCGTCGCCGATCTTGACGATTCCACGCTCGATACGGCCTGTTACGACCGTTCCGCGCCCGGAGAT
The DNA here is from genome assembly GCA_035544835.1 of Thermoanaerobaculia bacterium. Classification (GTDB taxonomy): domain Bacteria; phylum Acidobacteriota; class Thermoanaerobaculia; order Gp7-AA8; family Gp7-AA8; genus DASZZV01. The sequence goes on along the minus strand of DASZZV010000288.1, from coordinate 21,226 downwards.
CGAGAAGATGTCCTCGACCGGCATCAGGAATTCCTTGTCGATGAGACGCTCCGGGATCGGGATGTAGCTGTCGACCGCGTCCATGAGCTCGATGACTTTCTTGCCCCACTCGGAAGTGGCTTCGCCGCTCTCGAGAGCCTTGAGAGCAGACAGACGGATGATTGGAATGTCATCGCCGGGGAAGTCGTAGCTGGAGAGAAGCTCGCGAACCTCGAGCTCGACGAGATCGAGGAGCTCCGGATCATCGACCATGTCGACCTTGTTGAGGGCGACCACGACGAAGGGGACACCGACCTGGCGGGCCAGAAGGATGTGCTCTCGGGTCTGCGGCATCGGGCCGTCAGCAGCCGAGACGACCAGGATCGCGCCGTCCATCTGCGCGGCTCCGGTGATCATGTTCTTGACGTAGTCAGCATGTCCCGGGCAATCGACGTGCGCGTAGTGGCGCTTGTCGGTCGAGTATTCGACATGGGCCGTGGCGATGGTGATTCCACGCTCACGCTCTTCAGGGGCCTTGTCGATCTGATCGAAGGCCACATAGCTGGCCGTTCCCCTGGAAGCCAGAACGCGCGTGATGGCTGCGGTCAGGGTGGTTTTGCCATGATCGACGTGACCAATGGTTCCGATGTTGACGTGGGGTTTGCTTCTGTCGAATTTCTCTTTAGCCATGTTGAACCTCCGTTCTTTTTAAGGACAATTGAGAATTGAGAATTGAGAATTGAGAAATAAAAACATCCTCAACTCCGCCTCTTTATTTCTCAATTCTCAATTCACAATTCTCAATTCGTTTTAGCCTGCAACCTTGGCGATGATCTCGTCGGCGACGTTCTTCGGCGCCGGCTCGTAGGCACTGAACTGCATGGTGTAGCTGGCGCGCCCCTGGGACATCGAACGGAGCTGCGTGGCATACCCGAACATCTCCGACAGCGGAACGAAAGCGCGGATCGCTTTGGCGCCGGCGCGGTCTTCCATATGCTGGATCTTGCCGCGGCGCCGTGACAGATCGCCCATCACATCTCCGGCGAAGTCTTCCGGCGTCACTGCCTCGACGTCCATGATCGGCTCGAGAATGATCGGGTGGGCGCGTTTTGCGCCTTCCTGATAGGCCATCGATCCTGCGATCTTGAAGGCCATTTCCGAGGAGTCGACGTCGTGATAGGAGCCGTCGTAAAGGATGGCCCTGATGCCCGTCATTGGGTAACCAGCCACGATTCCCTTCTCCATTGCTTCCCGGATTCCCTGCTCGACCGGCTTGATGAACTCCCGAGGAATCGATCCGCCCACGATGTCATTGACGAACTCGAAATCGGTGCCGTCGGTGAGCGGCTCGAAGCGCATCTTCACGTGACCGTACTGACCCTTACCACCCGACTGACGGATAAACTTGCCATCGGCTTCGGACTTCTTCGTGATGGCCTCGCGATAGGCAACCTGGGGCTTGCCGACATTGGCAGCGACGTTGAACTCGCGCACCATGCGATCGACAATGATCTCGAGGTGAAGCTCACCCATTCCACGGATGATGGTCTGATTCGTTTCCGGATCAGTGTGAACCTTGAAGGTCGGGTCTTCCTGCATGAGCTTGGCGAGGGCCATGCCCATCTTTTCCTGGTCGACCTTGGTCTTCGGCTCGATGGCGACAGCGATGACGGGCTCGGGGAAGTTCATGGCCATCAGGACGATCGGATTGGCCTTGTCGCAAATCGTATCGCCGGTGATGACGTTCCTCAAACCAACGGCCGCAGCGATGTCGCCGGCCCAGACTTCCTTGATCTCTTCACGCTTGTTGGCGTGCATCTTCAGGAGACGACCGATGCGCTCGCTGGTCTGCTTGGTAGAGTTGTAAACAGCCGTGCCCGAATCCACATGACCGGAGTAGACGCGGAAGAAGGCCAGCTGACCGACGAAGGGGTCGGTCATGATCTTGAAAATGAGCCCCGAGAAAGGAGCCTTGTCATCCGCAGGACGCTCGGCTTCCTCATCCGTGTCTGGATTGACGCCCTTGATCGGCGGGATGTCGGTCGGCGCGGGAAGGTAATCGACCACGGCATCGAGCAGAGGCTGAACGCCCTTGTTCTTGAACGCCGAGCCGCACGTCACGGGGTTGATCTTGTTGGCGAGTGTGGCTTCGCGCAGGGCGGCCTTGAGCTCCGCCTCCTCGAGGGGAATCCCACCGAGGTACTTCTCGAGGAGCTCGTCATGCTGCTCGGAGATCGACTCGACCATTTTCTCGCGATAGTGGGCGGCCTGCTCCATGAGCTCAGCCGGAATCTCGGCGATCTCGTACTTGGATCCAAGGGCCTCATCATTGAAGATGAGAGCCTTCATCCTGACGAGATCGATGATGCCTTTGAACTGATCTTCAGCGCCGATCGGAATCTGAATGGGAACGGGATTGGCGCGGAGCTTGGTGCGAAGCTGATTGACGACCGACTCGAAGTTCGCGCCGACGCGATCCATCTTGTTGATGAAGGCGATGCGGGGAACGCCGTAACGGTCGGCCTGACGCCAGACCGTTTCAGACTGCGGCTCGACACCACCGACTGCACAGAAAACGGCCACGGAGCCGTCCAGAACGCGAAGCGACCGCTCGACCTCAGCGGTAAAGTCGACGTGACCCGGAGTGTCGATGATGTTGATCTGGTGATCGTTCCACTGGGCGGTTGTAGCAGCTGAGGTAATGGTGATGCCGCGCTCCTGCTCCTGGACCATCCAGTCCATGGTCGCGGTGCCGTCATGAACCTCGCCGATCTTGTGAGTCTTGCCGGTGTAATACAGGATGCGCTCGGTCGTCGTCGTTTTACCGGCGTCGATGTGAGCCATGATCCCTATGTTTCTCTGTCTTGTAAGCGGTGTCTGTCGAGCCATCACGAAACCTCAAACCTGGAAAATCCGAGTCGAAACCAAATATCGACACAGATACCCGCCCCTTTCGGGACAGGCAGTCATGCGAGTGCCATAGGGCGCCCGCCAGAGAGACAGCGCTGCCGTTGGCGCGGCCCGCTACCTCTTAATCTTCTTTTTCGTTTTCCCGTTGCTCGGTCCGGAACCGCAGAACTGACAGATCTTCTGTGTTATCCGGTCGAGACGGAGCTTCGGGTGTGAACTACCTACTTCGTAGAATTGAAAATTGAAAATTGAAAATTGAAAACCAAGAAGCTCATCAGTTTTCGCCTTTCCACTTTTTCAATTTTCAATTTGCAATTTTCAATTCCGGCGCCCAGAGGCGCCGGCAACTACCAGCGGTAATGCGCAAAGGCCTTGTTCGCTTCCGCCATCTTGTGTACGTCTTCACGCTTCTTGACCGCGTTTCCGCGGTTGTTGGCGGCATCGAGAATCTCACCGGCCAACTTGTCCTGCATCATCTTCTCGCCGCGGGCCGTGGCATATGTGATCAGCCAGCGGATTGCCAGAGCGGTACGGCGTGCCGGACGAACTTCAACGGGCACCTGATAGTTCGATCCGCCGACTCGACGACTCTTGACCTCGAGTGCCGGCTTCAGATTGTCAACCGCCTTCTTGAAAACCTTGAGTGCGTCTTCCTTGGCGCGATCCTCGACCTTCTTCAGCGCATTATAGAAAATGCCCTCGGCGGTCGATTTCTTCCCCTGGATCATGAGGTTATTGATGAACTTGGTCACCAACTGGCTGTTATAAACCGGATCGGGGAGCACTTCTCTCTTGGGAACTTCGCGTCTTCTCGGCATGCGACCTTATTCCTTCTATGCTTTCGGGCGCTTTGCGCCGTACTTGCTGCGACCCTGCTTACGCTTGGCAACGCCAACGGCGTCGAGCGTTCCACGGATCACGTGATAACGAACACCCGGAAGATCTTTGACTCGACCTCCACGGATGAGGACGATTGAATGTTCCTGAAGGTTGTGGCCGACACCCGGGATGTAGGTGGTGACCTCGATCCCGTTGGTCAGACGAACGCGAGCAACCTTGCGAAGGGCCGAGTTCGGCTTCTTCGGCGTGGAGGTGTACACGCGGGTGCAAACTCCACGGCGCTGCGGGCTCGACTGCAATGCAGGCGATTTAGTCTTGGACTTCATCGCCGCGCGGCCCTGTGCTACGAGCTGATTAATCGTTGGCATTCCTATCCTCTACTCAAACTCGGGAAGTGACCGGAGAAAGATATCCCTGAAGACAAACAGCAGGGAAACCCGCGCACTCTACTCGTGGAGATTGGGGTTGTCAAGCCCTTGTGACGAGCCTAACTGGGTGTTTCCGCCGATTATTTCCACCCTCATCTTCCCCTGAACACGATGAATTCCTCGCTGCCGGCCCTGGAAAAGCCGAAAGGCAGAATCAACGGCCGGTCGCGACAGGCGCCGATGTGCGGTCCATAGAAATTCGCCTCGGCATCGCAGTCCACAGTCTGGAGTAAAAAGGGCTTGGGGATTCTGACCAGTTTCCTCTCCAGACGGACCCCTTCCACGGCCGAGGGATGTGGTGGGTCGGGCAACGCCATCGGACTCCGGGGAAAGGTGTAGAGATCATGGAGACGGAGGGCCGGATTTTGACTGTCGACCTGCTGACCGCCCGCTCGCTCGGCATAGAACTGATATCCCCAGTGACCGGCGAAAAAAAGCGTACCCCCAGGCTGCCTCGATCTCGAAACCTCCTCGACAAACCGGCGACTGATGTTCGCCGTAGAGGCGTCGGCCGCGGCCAGAAGTAGAACCAGTACCAGATTGGCGCCCAGCGCCAGCAGGAGACGACGATTCGAACGGAGTGCCGGAAACGACAGGAGAATCGGTGGCAGCAGGGGAAGGAGATAGCGTGGCGCCATGAAAAGCACTCGAAGCTGCATCAGCAGAACGAGAACGATCCAGAGCACGAGGAAGCTAGTCCATGAGTCTCCTTTTTTTTCGCGGAGGCCGCGGAGGAGGTGAAGAAGGGTGGCGGCCGACATCCCCGCGGCCGCTGCGAAGAGGAGCGTCGCGGAGAGACTAGAGGCGAAGACAAATCCAGAGTACAGGGCGCCCAGAACTGCGGCCCCACCGCAAACCGCCGCCCGCGGCAGCGTCCAGCTCGCCACGGCGTGCCGCGCAAACGGAACGACCGCAAGGCCCAGCGCCGCGATGAAGGTCGCAAAGAGCGGCAGGGTCCCGATCTCGAAAGTCTTCTCGAACCGGGCGATCCGGAGAATGTGTGGCTCCCCGTAGACGATCGCCGAGTAGACGCTCCAGAGGGTCATTCCCGCGATGGCGGCAATCAGAGGGGCCAGGATCAGCCGGCGCCATTGTTTTCGCTGCCACAGGAGGAACAGCAACAGGGGAATCAGAATGACGCCGTTGTATTTGCAGAGCGGGGTGAAGAAGGCACACCAGCAGCTCAGTGCGATGGCGACCCTGGGCGAAGCGCCGTCGAATGCCGCGAATAACCCCGCCAGCGCTCCAAGCAACAGAGCCAGCATCGCCACGTCCGGCATGACCACGAGACTCCCGAGAAAAAACGCCGGCGAACAGAGGAGCAGGCCCATCGAGACTCCAGGCCCGTAGCCAAAGCGTCCAGCCAGTGATCCAAATGCCAGAAGGGCCAGGACGCTGAACGGCACCATGGAAAGGTGGAGGGACACCTCGCTCCACCCGAAAACCTTCGCCCAGAGGGCCAGCCATGCCGGGATCAGAGGAGGGTTGGCCAGGATGTCGAAGGCGCGGTCGGGCATCCCCAGCCAGTTGATCGAGAAGCTGTAGGGATGCAGCGGGTCGTGCGCGATCTGTCGCGCAATGGCCAGAATGTTCGTGTCGTCGATTCGAAAGGCATTCCCTGAAAAAGCGACCATCGTCGCGATCCAGCCCGCGACGACCAACAAAGCACCGCTTCCCGACCACCGCGTCGGCACCGGCACAGCCTGCGAGTTCTCGACTGTCAGATCAACTCCAGGGCATCGTTTCGTAATAGCGGTCCAGGAGTCTCCAGACCGAATCCCAAAGGGTCAACAGAAAGATCGAGGCCGCCAGGGCGTGAATCCTCCATCCCATCCGGTCGAGCGTGAAGCGCGAGCTCCGGGCGAGCAGGAAAATAAGCGGAGAAAAAGGAATCCAGTAGCGCCCCTGCAGACCGTCGATGTGTGAAGACGCGGGACGGGTAAAGGAGATGTACAGAGCCATACTCAGAGCCACCGTCGAGAAAATGACGATCGCCAGAATTAGGAGGCGCTGCCAGTCACGAAAAGACAGCCCGAGTGGTCCGTCAAAAATGGCCAGCAGCACAATCGTCGCGCAGAGCAGAGGCGCGACGAAGTCAGACAACGGGGCATCGAGCCAGCCGAGGGTGCCAAAGAACTCGCGAGAGTAACGATTTCCCTGCCAGCAGAGATCTTCGTAGACGACCCCGAGAAAACCGAGTGGATTGGCTTCGATCTTCGATGCCTGCAGCGCAGCGTTGGTTCCCTCCCTGGCCGGCTCGAAATACTTTCGGGCCAGATGGCTCATCTCCAGCAGGGTCAATCCGCAGACGAGAAGGACCAGCACCGAGCCGATGAAGAGCCGTCTTCCTCTCCCCACCCGCGCCACGGGAATGGTGAGGATCAGGAGTGGAAGGAAGTTCGGCTTGCAGGCCAGCACGATCATCATCGAAGTGAGCAGCACCGCGAACGATCTCCCGGTGATGTCCTCGTCGCTCAGAGCGATTCGCAGCGTCCAGGCAATGAAAAAAAAACAGACGGCGATGGTGAGCGCATCGGGTGAAACCGAGGCACGCTGGAAGTTCGACATCGGAGTCAGCGCCAGCATTGCGAAAACCCACCGTCCCAGGGGAGCGACGCGAATCGCCAGAAGAATAATGATGGAAGACACGATCAGATTGGCCACACGGCCGAAGTACAGGAGACCCAGAGCTCCCGATCCGAAGAGACGACCGATGGCTATTCCGAACGCCTGCGGAAAATAAGGAACCGCGGAATAAACACCGGCGCCGCGAAAAGCGACCAGCTGGCGATTCCGCGCGGCCAGCGGAATCTGCCCTACCTTTCGAATCTCTTCGATCGTGACCATCTCCTCCGGATGGAAGCGAACGCGATCGAAGTGCTGAGAGACCTCGAAAATGCTTCTGGGAAGAAGATCGGCCGGGCCGGCCGATGTAACGCGCGGGACCAACGCTCCTTCTGAAATGGCGTAGGCTCGGAAGAAGTGTAGATATTCATCGGCCACCTGAAAGGGAGGCGTGACTACCGTCAGCAGCAATCCGGCGAAGAGTGACGCCAGTAGGAAAAACCACTCGACTGACGGGCCTTGTCGGGCACTCGATTTCTCTGGCTCGACTGGCATCGACAGGCATTTTAAGTCTAAATCGCGGATCGACGTCCAAGCCCCGCCCGGTCGGTCCTCAGCGCCAGCATTGCCAGGCCGCTCGAATCGACGAGCTGCCAGCGGAGTCCCCCAGTCGCCCGAAATTTCGGTGCCGCCAGTTCCATATGCCGGCGACCGAGATGAGCGAAAACAAAGTCGACCTTTCGAGCTCTCAGCTCGCGGAGAAGCTGAAGCTGCCGTTCCTTTGGAAGGAGGAGGAAACGTTCGAAGTCGCCGGCGGGCATGTCGGCGACGATATGGAGATGCGCCAGCCTGGCCCATCCGAGCGAAGGAAACGAATCGTTGAAGTGCGCGATTCGGGCTTCGGGTGGCACCCCCAGGGAAGCGATCGTTTCCGCTACAACCGCCGGATCTTCAATTCCGTCGACCCTGATCTTCCGCCAGTCGCCATGCATCCGCATCGCTGCGGGAACCAGGAAACAGACGGTGCTCAGAAGGACGCAGCTGGAAACGAATAGCAGCCTTGGCGACTCGAGAACCCACCAGACCAGTGCGATGACGAACAGGGCGACGAACCCCCCGATGAATCGGCTCTCGACATGCACGAGGAGATACATCGCAATCCCGAACACCGCCATCCCTGCCAGTGGCCACACCCGACGCCAGCGCCCGGCGAGGCCCTCAGGGTCAGCGCCCGCAAACAGAATCAGGACCAACACGACCGCGAATAGCGGCGCCAGATCCCCGATTGCGATGAAGAACGACACAATGGCGGCGCACGTCGCCGACATTTGTCGCGACACGTCGAAGGAGATTCTCAGACCCTCGTACCAGTGAGATGCGTCGTACCAGAGCGGATAGGTCGAATGGGGATAGGTGTCGCCGAAGAAGAACAGTTGCGGCTCGCTGCTGATCAACTCCAGCGCATGAGCAGGGCGTCCGCTTTCCGCTGGTTCCCCCATCCAATGGGCAAACGGTCGAATTCCTCCCACATACCAGGCGTAGCTCAGCTTACCGACGTCGCCCATCGTGAGTCTCCTAACTCGAAAGGACATCAGCCCGGTCCACACCCCGGCAATCAGCGCGAAGATCATGAGAGTCCGGCAGAGCTTGAGAAGGGTTGGCCGATCCGACCTCGCCGTCAGGAAGGCCATGAATAGCGAGGCGCAGGCCACGGGTAGTAGCGAGAACTTCGTCAGATATGCCATCCCGAGAACAGCGCCGAACACCGCCGCGCCTCGGTTCGTCAATGTCCGGTCGGAGACGCTCAGCAGAAGGATCGCGATCGCGACTACGAGACCCGATACGAGCAGGTCGGGCGAGACCAGCGTTACACCGATCGCTCCTACCCCGGACCACACCGCCGCGCCAGCCGCCAGCGTCAAAAGGAGCGTATGGCCCGAAGGGGAATCCCGTTTCCCCAGAGCCTGCGCCAGATACAGGAACAGGAGGTCGACACCGAGAAAGAGAAGGCAGTTCAAACCATGAATCGCTGTCAACTCCTGCAGATTAGAAGGACGAATGATCGAGAACCAGGCGGCGATCAAGGCCGGATAGAGGGGACTCCAATAGGCGCCGACTGCCGCTCTCCAGTCGAGGCGGAGATATGCATCGGCCAGGTCCATGTAGGAGGTGCCATCAGGATTCAGCTGGCTGCCGATGAGTACCTGCTGCAATGCCAGGACCGCAGACGCGACCACGAGGAGCGTCACCCATATTCCGAGGCGCAGGGGGTGCGACTGGGGTCTCATGGACCACTCGCTCGCAGCGAATCGGCGAAACAGACGGTATCGTCGATTCTTCTCCAATGGAGGCTGTTCATGCGCAGATTGCACGTGATCAGATAGTCGACGCCCTCGCGGCGAAGGACCTGCTCGATCCGTTCCTGAGTCGAAGACGGCGCGCGCCAGAACGCTTCGGGTAACTCAGGTGCCACATCGACGACGACTCGAAAGCGAGCCGCACGCGCCCACCCCGTTGCGTCGAGCAAACCGTTCCCGACGAACGCCACTCGGGAGCCGGGACGCATGTTCAGATCTTCTGCTCCGGCTATGAAGGCCCGTGGATCGATGAAGACGTCACGCCTCTGATAATCCTCGTAGAACCGCGCGCCGACCCGTGAGAGCAGGATCGCGCCCAGCAGAATGAGGATCGCATTGCGGAACCGTGTCCGCGGCGTTCTCACCAGCGCGCTCGCGACAGCGAGGAAGAAGACTGCGAGGAAGGGCGCTATGTATCGAGCCTTCATGAGGACCATCGCGTACATCGTGATTCCGGCCATCGAAACCGTGATCAGAGGCGCAATCCGTAGCCATTCGGATCGGGGAGGCCTCGTGATCAGCAGCAGCAGAGCCAGCAGAATCAACTCCGGGAAGATGCTGGCGAGAATCTCCGCCAGATTTTCTTCCTCGCAACGTTGACCCTCGGCACATCGCGCCGACAGGAGCGTCTCCTGCGCCCGGTGTACGAAGAGCCGCGGTGTCAATTTCAGTCGCAGCCCCTCGTGCCAGTACGACGGGTCGTACCAGGGTGGATAGGTCGAGTGAACGAATGGTGAAGAGAATTCGTATACCGGGGGATCGGTGGAGAGGACGCGCTCAGGGTGCTCGGGTAATCCGAACTCTTCACTTTCAGGATGCCAATGCGCCCAGAGGTCGGTGTGATGGACGTACCAGGCGGCGTTCAGACGGCCCGAATCGCCAAGGGTGAATCGATGTGCCCTCTGCGACAGCATCAGCCCCAATGGCAACACGAGAACCGCCATCAGCGTCAGAGCAATACCGAAACCCTTCAGGGAAGCGAGCGAGCGGCGGAAGACAAGTGCGCCAACGAGAATCACAATACTGATCGGAAGACCCGATGTCTTCACATAGAAACTCACCGCGCCAAGCAACCCTAGAACGACCCAGAGAAGCCGAGAGTTCCCTCGCCTGAGCCGGAGCAGAACTCCGCACTGCGCAAAGAATACGGCCATGACTCCGTAGTCCGGAGAAACGATCCACAGCGTCAGAAGACAGAAGGACGACCAGGCAATCAAGCCGAACGAGAAAAACCACCAGGCGCCACCTTCGTTTCGTCCTCCGACCGGTTCATTAGAGGCCAGCAGCTCCCGGCAAAAGAAAAGTGCGCCGGCGCCGGCGATCATGAACCACAGAAGGTTCACGGCATGGGCGAGAAGAATCTCCGTGGTTCCCGAGGTGCCGCCAATCAGCCGCGCAAGAGACAGGGACAGCGGCAGCATTGGACTCCAATGCGCGGGAAAAGCAGCACCCCAGTCCCGACGCGCGTAGGCATCAGCGATGTCCAGATAGGACACGGCGTCGGGGTTGAGACGCCAGAGGCCAGTCCACGTTTGAAAGAGTGCGAGAGCTGTAAGGCCGGCGGCGACCATTCCTGCTCCTGAGATCGGTTTTCCCAATTTCTCCCGTTCAAGCTTCACGCGTGCAGCGATGCCTCCATGATCAGTATCCCTGCTTTCAGCGCGAAGAGCATCGAACGTCAATGAGGACCAGCAGCGGCAGTGGTACGCGCCGCCGGCCCGGGCAGAGGAACCCGGCAGTTGGCGGGGCAGACCACCACAATCTCCAGAGGTCCGTAGTAAAAGCTCTTACTCCCCTTCTCGTCGATAGCCTTGACCAGTTGCCCGAGCAACGACTGGTATCGCTTCGGACCTCCTGGTAATCGCGGCACAATCGCCGCACGCAGGTCGGCCGCGCGAGCGAGCGCCGCCTGATGCTTCTCCGGATACGGTAGAAATTCTTCGTGAACCAACCAGCGACGATCGGGGATGGAGTACATCGCCATTTCCGGCGCGAGAATCAGATCGCCGGGCCGCGTCAGAAAGGAAACGAGATCGGTAGCCTGCCGATAGCCTCCTGTTCCTCTGCCCACGTTGACACTCCAGGGCGACTTCCAGACGGCCATCACATCAGGCAGCAGAAACGCCATGGCCAGAATCACGGTCCCGGCGCCAAGGTAGCGACGCCTTTGAGGGGAAAGATGCTGCAGCGAAAATCCGAGGAGGATCAACAGAGGAGGAAAGACGATGAGAAAGTAACGGGGAAACCCATCACCGAGATAACAGCCGGCGAAGTAGACAAAGATAGGCAGAAAGGCGGCCACGAACAGTGCCCCGAAGAGCGGGAGGAAACTGCGTCGCTCATCGCCAAGCAGCAGAATGGAGACCAGGATCGGAACGAGCGCGAGAATAAACAGAGCGTTCACCTGAAATGCACCGAGGAGACTAAGCAGCATCAGTCGGCGAGCGATGTTGGATCCCGCGTCAGCCATCCCCTCGTGCACGAGACCTCCGCTGATGCGCGTCACCGTTCTCACTACCATTCCCACGGACTGGGGGAAACCAAGCCCGACCGTCATTCCCAGTATCCATGTGATGAGAACGAAGGAGACGATTCCGAGGGCGGTGGTAATGATGGAGAGGCGAATCAATCTCGGTCGCTGGGGCGGGGAGAGAGCCAGGGTGACCAGGAAGAGAACCGTCGAAGCGATGACGGCGATCTCCAGCTTTCCCAACCATAGAACGAACAGCCCGGCGACAAGAGCTGCACCCCCCCGGGCCCCTTCGCTCTGGTACCAGAGAAAAATCCCCGCGCTGGCCAGACCATAGCCAAGCAACCCCACCGTTGGATCGGTCTGCATGTGCGCCGAAGCACCGAGAAAAAAGGGAGACAAGAGAACGAGGATCGAGGGGACAACCGAGTCAGTCAGCAAGAGTGGCAGCAGGCAGACGAAGAGTCCGACGAGAAACGGTACGAGCCGGCCGCCGACTACAGGATCGTGGCCGATGAAGGAGAACGCTCCCAGAAGAAGCGAGGTGAGCGGCGGCTTGTGGTAGAGGTCGAAGCCCTGCCCCAGGAAGAAGATACGGCCGGGCATCAGATACTTACCCTCTTCACTGACCAGTTCGCGACTGAGACCGCTCACCCGTGTCAGAAAGTACGCGAGCGTCACAAGGATAAGGACGATTTCGCGTCTACCGGGACGGACGGCAGACGAACTCCCCGGTGCACTGATCTCATCTCGCTGCACTTCTCTCCCGCGACGCCTTCCTCGCTGTTGTTCGGGGTTCGAACAAGTGTACTCGCCTAGTGGAAATGAGGACCAGCAGTGACAGCAATGGTACGCGTGGCCTACGGCCACACGCCGATTGCATCGTCTCCAAAGCGCTTTCGGAACCGCTCCCGTTCGGCTGCGTGCGCTCGTGTGATCGATCGGCGTTCGAAGAGAACGAACCACGACGACGTCGCGATCGGTCGAAACTCCTCCAACTGAATCGAAAACTCGCGTGTCGCCGGCCGCTCCAGAACAACGTAATCGGCGATTCCTCGCGGCGAGTTCGTCACCCCGCGAGGAAAGAAGCTGAACCGATGGCCATCACTCCACTCCACCGACGTCAGCCCATCGATGGCCACTACGCTGCGCAACGGCACTAGAAGTCTTAGCTGTTCGAGATCGCGGCATGACTGCGCAACGTAGGAGGCGCGCTCCGGGCTCGCCGTCTGGATCTCCACCAGCTCGGGGAGGTCGTATAGAAGGAAGGCCAATCCACTGGCGAGGGCTGCCGACCCAAGGAGTAGTCTCATCCGGTGCATCCCGACCGTCGAGGCGAGTTGGAGAATCAGCCCACCGGTCAACATGCAGACCGCTGGAGCGTTGTGCCAGGTCGTCAAATCGAAGTCCTCGACCAGAACACTCGATCCCAGCTTCAGCGATCCGATGGAGAAGAGAGCTACAGCGACAGGATCGCCTTTCCCCGTGAGAATGGCGATGGTCAGTAGAGCCAGGCTGCCGATGCCCACGGTGGCCCAGGCGCGGAAGCTGGAACCGTGTAGAAGTGAAAGCAGTTGCCCACCGGCGATCCTGTGAAAGGTCTGCCCGAAAAGCGTGCCGTTGCCTCGATTCCATTCCGAAGCCGACATCCACATCACTGCGGCATCAGCGAGGAGGACCCCAAGTACTGCCACCAGTGAGAACACCGTCAGCCTCGAGCCCAATCGACGGAAGAGGATGACGGCCAGAAATACAACAGCCAGGATCGCCATCTCCTCTTTGACCAGGACGAAAGTCGTCAGGAAGAAAAAGAATAGGGAGCGATCCCGAGCCGAAGGCCCCGGCGCATCGAAAAGCGCCCCCGACCACATGATCGAAGCGAAACCAATGGCAAGATATCCAGAGGCGAAATCGAGGGTACATCCGTAGACCTGCTCGACGAGTGCTGATCCTCCCCGCAGCGGCAGAGCGACGCAGATCGTCGCGAGGAGCGCCGGCAGCCGACCCACACGCCTGGACAACGCCGCGAACCAGGTGACGATCGCCGCCGCAAAGATCGCCGGACCGAGAACCACTAGCAGGGCCGGCATCCAACGCCCGAGAATCGCCTTCAGCGGCAGCAAAGTAAGGATCGCCAGAGAGGCGTGGTCACCGAACTGATTTCCGTTGGTATATTCGAGACCGAAGTGCCCGCGAAGGGTGTTCTCCAGCATCTGGTCGTACACGAAAAGATTGGACGTGTATTGCCAGTTCCGGAGCAGCGCGACTTTCATCACGGCCAGACAGCCGGCGAACAGCAAAGCTCCGGCGGCCACCCCGCCCGGCCAGCGCCATCCCGGCTGTCTCATGGTGCAAGGGATCTTTGCTTGTCGCCGAGCCGCTCGAGCACGATCAGTGCAAAGAGCCCCGCCCACTGATCCCCCGCATTGATCTTTCGATCCGCCTGAACGAGCCATCTCGAGATCAATCGCGGGATGCGGGTATTCAGCCGCAGGCCGCCGCTGAAAAGGTAGAGCCACTTGTGAAACGGTTGAGCCCTGGTCAGCCGAAGGAGCGGAAACTCGCGGTCCAATCGCTCCCTTCGCAGTCCGAAGACATTCGTCGGCAGCTTCGAGTTCGCTCCGCCCAGACGCCCTTCGTTGGCTATCGTCCAGGAATCCGGATCCGCGATCCAGGGCTCGTGATGAAGAAGCCGGTAAAACCATTGGCCAAGCGGAGTGAACCAAGGCTCCACCAGAACGACGCGACCTCCGGGACGCAAGGTCGTCTGCGATCCTCGAAGAAATCCCGTCGGATCCGGCAGGTGATGAAACACATTGAAACCGGTGATGCAATCGAGAGAGGCCTCTGCGAAGTAAGCGTCAAGCTGGCATGCATCCAGGACCCGATCGATACCTTGGACCGGTTCCAGCTCGCTAGTGATCAATCCTGGTATGGAGTCTTTGAGAAAGCCTCCTCCGGATCCGATCTCCAGAATCTGATTCGCGCCTGGCGGTAGTTCCGCGACGATACGAGCATAGACGTCAAGGTAGATCTCATGCAGAAGAGGGTTTTTCTTGATCTTCTGCGCGTCGTTCTGGATCTCTGCCTCGGCCAGCCTCGGATCGATACCGTAAGGTTTCATGGCAACGCCTCAGGAACATACATGTAGCGCGGACGTTGCGCAGAAGCCGGCACCACGACATCGAGACCGGGATCCTCGGAACAAACCCCCAGCGGACGCCTTCCGTAGCGAAGCAGGTTCCGGTGCATCGCCGAGGGAGTGGCGTGCCGATAGAACCGCCAATCGAGATTCATCGCGACTGTACTCATCATCATGGGACCAAATGCGGTCGTTGCGTTGAGAAGAACGATCACCGCAATGGTCGGCCTCCGCCATCCTTCCGTCGTGCACCAGCGAGCCAAGCCGAGCACGAAAACGACGAACACCGGCTGGTAGAGCCGCGCGATCCATACGCCTCGAAGCTGCCAGCCTGAGTACGGCGGTGCAGCATTGTTGAAGAGGAAAACGGCTGCAATCGCAATTAGCGTGGCGGTCTCAGCCCGTTCAAGGCGCCTCTGCCCCTGGCCAGGTATCGCCAGAGAGTACAACCAGGCTGCTGGAAGAATGACGAAGTTACTAAAGAAAAAATTCGAGAGCGCCACTCCTGGCAATTGAAGGAGCAGCGCACCCCACCCTTTCGTCTTGAGTTCGAGGTAAGCGAGAACAATCGTTTTGTAGATTTCGGTATTCTCATTGGAGAAAGGAAGATCGGGAAGCAGACGAAGGAGCGCACCGACTACGACCACTGGCAGCACGAGGCAACCTGCGTTGACAACGCTCCGGAGCGGGCTTCTCTTGCGCAGCACGAGGAGGATCGACGCTGTTCCAAAATACGGGAGTAAATCGTATCCCGTAAAAAGCAAGCCGAGAAGAAACGAATGGGCAATCAAGGCGTTGAGGCTCTGATCTTCATCAATGTAGAAGAGAAGGATTACGGCGAGGAGCGATAGCGGCACGATTGCCGCGTATGAATAAGGCATTCCCGCCCAATAGGTGATTCCAGGGTAAGTCGCGAGAAGCCAGGCGGCGACGATCGAAGAAACCCGGCCGTAACGCCGTCGAACGAAATCGACAAAGACTCGCAGCGCGGCAATGTGCATCAGGATCGTGGTGAGGATGCCTCCGAGGAGAAATCCTGCTTCCAGGTCACCCGTAGTCGCCGCAATGAGCTTCATCAGGGGATAAGCGACGATCGGGTAAAGAATCCGTCGGAGCTCGACGCTCCCCCTCCACTCGGCAGATGGGTGTCGATCCAGCAGCGCGAAGGTCGCGAGATGATGTCCGTGATCCACGTTCGCAAGATAATGGCAAGGCTCCATCACAAGCGGGGTATCGAGGGACGCGGCGATGGGCGCCATCGTGCCTGTGGAGAGCCAGATTGCGAGCGTCATCACGAACGCCGGAAGCAGCAGCGAGACGAGCAGGTCGGAGCGCCCGGATCGCGCCCTCAGCTCCGCCGGCTCACCTTCCTCGTGTCGCGACAACGTCAAAGTAAGTCGTCTCCCCCTTTCGCGAGGTCCACAGATCCCAGAGACTGAAGCCCTCCCCGTTCAGCGATTCGGTTCAAAACGAACCCTCTCTCCGGAAAGAATTCCGGAACAGCAAGAGGATCAAAGCCCATCACCCTGCTCATCGTACTCGCGAACGCACGTTTCCCACGCTTCATCGAGCGAGATCATCGGGACGCGGAGAACATCATCGGGCGAGACTGCTGGAGCGAGAGATCCGGGCTCTGGATTGGTTTCTTGGAAGGCCTGGCCAAAAGTCTCAGGCCCCCACTACGGCAGGCTACAATCGCAGCTCCGATGGTTCGAGAGATCTCAGCATGCCGGATGTGCGAGGAAACCGAGCTGGAGAAGGTGCTCGATCTCGGCGTTCAAGTGCTCACTGGAGTTTTTCCGAGACTGGGCGAGCCGTCACCGCCAAGCGGCCCGCTGGTACTCGTCAAATGCGTCGCAGAAAAGGGTTGCGGACTTGTCCAGCTGCGACACTCAGTCGACGGCCTGGAAATGTACGGGCAGAATTACGGGTACCGTTCGGGGCTCAATCGGACCATTGCCGAACATTTGCGCGCCATCGTGGAGAATCTTGATCGGCGGGTGACCGTCCAACCTGGCGACATCGTTCTCGACATTGGCAGCAATGACGGAACGCTTCTGTCGTTTTACGACCGGCGCACGACACGCGTGGGGATCGATCCGACGGCGTCGAAGTTCCGGTCCATGTATGCCAACGACGATTTAGTGGTGGCCGATTTCTTCTCTGCGGCGAGATTTCAGCAGGCTGCCGGGGGAAAGGCGAGGCTGATCACATCGATCGCCATGGTGTACGACCTCGAGCAGCCCCGCCGCTTCGTCGAGGACATCCGCGAGATCCTCGCGCCCGATGGACTCTGGTGCTTCGAGCAGAGCTACCTGCCCTCCATGCTTCGGGCCAATGCCTACGACACGGTTTGCCACGAGCACCTCGAATACTACGGCGCTCTACAAATCGAATGGCTGCTGCAGCGCAGCGGGCTGAGAATGGTCGACATCGAAAAGAACTCCGTGAACGGCGGCAGCTTCCTCGTCGTCGCTGCGCATCGCGATTCGCCGTATCAGGAAACCGCGAGTGTCCTGGCGGTGCTGAATGAGGAACGGAGCGAGGAGCCCGGGTCGCTGCGATCGCTGAAGGAGTTTGCCTCCCGCGTGGAGGCACATCGCGAAGGTCTGACGTCTTTGCTTGCCAGCACGATCAAGGCTGGCAGGAAGATCTATGGATACGGAGCTTCCACCAAAGGAAACGTCATCCTTCAGTATTGCCGCATCGGACCGGAAACGATTCCATTCATCGCCGAGGTCAATGACGACAAGTTCGGGCGGATGACACCGGGGACGTGCATCCCCATCATCTCCGAGACGGAGGCGCGCCAGCGGCATCCCGATGTGTTTCTGGTCATGCCCTGGCACTTTCGCGATTTCGTCTGCGACAAAGAGCGCGACTATCTGAATCGCGGCGGACAGCTTCTGTTTCCTCTCCCGAAGATCGAGCTCGTCAGCGCATGAGCAGTGCCATCATCGTAGGTAGCGAGGGGCAGGACGGACGGCTTCTGGCTCTTCAACTGGCGCAGGAGTCGTATCGGGTGATCGGACTTTCCCGAGCGGGTGTGAGTGTGAATGGGGCCTCGCCTCGGTCCTTGGACATTGCAGACGCTCGCGCGGTGACAGAGCTGGTCCAAGCGATCCAGCCTGAAGTCATCTACTACGTTGCCGGTCATCATCAATCGGCCGAGGATCGCGTCGACGAACGAGTCGGTCTGTTCGCCGAAAGCCAGCTTGTACACGTGAGCGGCATCGTGAATTTCCTCGAGGCAGTGGCAGTGCTGTCCCGACACTCGCGAGTGGTCTACGCCGCATCGTCACTTCTCTTCGCCTCGTCGCCGGATCGCCCCATCGATGAAACGACACCCTTTGCACCGGCGTCGGTCTACGCCATCACCAAGGCCGCGGGAGCGGAGCTCTGCCGGCTCTACAGACGAAGACACGGGGTGAAGGCCTCGGTCGCCTTTCTCTTCAACCATGAATCCCCGCTGCGGCGGCCGGACTTCGTCAGTCAGAAGATCATCCGAGCAGCGCGCGCCATCCGTGACGGGCGCGCGAAGCAGCTGGTGCTGGGAGATCTGTCGGCGATGATCGACTGGGGCTGGGCGCCGGACTACGCCGAGGCGATGATTCGCATCGCCAGACACTCCCCGTCCGAAGACTTCATCGTGGCGACCGGAGAGCTGCACAGTGTCGGCGAGCTCGTGGAGAGGGTGTTCACACTGGCTGGACTCGATTGGAAGAATCACGTCGAAGAGCGCAGCCTCGGATTGGCTGAGCGCGGCACGATCCGCCGCGGCGACTCGACCCGCTTGCGCTCGGCCACGAGCTGGAAGCCGAGCGTGACCTTCGGCGAAATGGTCGAGCGGCTGTGGACCGGATACTCCGGTGAGGATGAGTGATTTGCGTCCCCTGCTGATTGCCATCCCTACCTACAACGAGCGTCAGAACGTGACGTTCATCTACGAGCAGCTACTCAAGCTGGAGCTCGGCGCCGACCTGCTCTTCGTGGACGATCATTCTCCCGATGGCACCGGCCAGCTTCTCGATGAGCTGGCTGCCAGGGACGACCGATTGCAGGTGCTTCATCGTCCTGGAAAGCTCGGCATCGGCAGCGCACATCTCGATGCCATCCGCTGGGCCTACGGGCATGATTACGGGCAGCTGCTGACCATGGACTGCGACTTCAGCCATTCCCCCGCCGACATTCCCCGCTTTCTCGATTGCGCGTCGGAGGCCGAGGTCGTCATCGGTTCGCGATATCTGCAACGGGACAGCCTCCGGGAGTGGAACCTTCTGCGAAAAGGGCTGACCAGCTGCGGTCATCTCCTGACGACCCGGCTGCTACGGATGCCGCAGGACGCTACCGGCGCATTCAGGCTTTACGACCTCGCCAGGATCGACCGGAGAATCTTCGGCCTGGTGCGTTCGATGGGATATGCGTTCTTCTTCGAGAGCCTCTTCATCCTCACGAGGAACAGTGTGACGATCGCCGAGGTTCCCATCTACCTGCCGGCGCGAACCTACGGAAGCTCCAAGATATCGATCCTGGAAGTCTATGGCAGCGTGCGCCGCATTGCGCTTCTCTGGTTTGCCTCGCTGACCCATCCCAGCCGGTTCCGGCTCAAAGAGGGGAGCTCCGATGCCTCATGATGATACGAACGGATGGGACGACTACTGGGCCTCGAAACCTTCGGGAGGCTCCTCGCTCTATCAGAAGATCGCCACGCTCTACCGGAATGCATTCATCAGCCCGGGGCTCGCCTCGGCCATCGGCAGACATTTCTCACCAGGGTCGTCGCTGCTGCACGCGGGATGTGGAAGCGGAGGGGCCGACAATGGGCTGGCCGAAGTTCGAATCACCGCCGTCGACATCTCGATGAATGCTCTTCAGCTCTACCGGCGAAGCAACCTCAGGGGGTCACTCACGCGCGCCAGCGTCTTCGAGCTGCCGTTCGCCGGAGGAAGCTTCGACGGAAGCTACAACCTGGGTGTCATCGAGCATTTCGATACCGACGAGATCCGTCGAATGCTGCTGGAGATGAGCCGGGTGATCCGTCCTGGGGGAAAGATCGTACTGTTCTGGCCCCATACGAGGGGAAGCAGCGTGATCGTGCTGGGGGTCGTCCATTGGATCCTGCATCGCATCTTCCGCTCGCCGCTCCAGCTCCATCCACCCGAGATCTCGCTACTGCGCTCCCGGCGTCATGCTGAAGAGGTGCTTGCAGCGGCAGGTCTCCGATGCGTCGACTATCGGTTCGGACCGAGAGATGGTTTCGTGCAGGCAATCGTCGTCGCGCAGAAGGGTGGGTGAGATGCAGCCGAAGGCGCTGGCGCGATTGCAGATGTTCGTTGCACTGTGGGCGACAACCTTCATCGCGGCCGCACATCTGATCTTCTACAGAGGCGCGGGGGCGTTGTGGCGGGACGAGGTCAATAGTGTGAACATGGCCACTGCGCCCGACCTCTTCTCTGACCTGGCTCGCTATCAGTTCGATTCCTTTCCGATCGGATGGTTCGTCGTTCTTCGCTCCTGGATCCTCTGTTTTGCGCAATGGCCGGACTTCAACCTGCGTCTTTTCGGACTCGTGGTGGGAATGCTCCTGCTGGGCATGGCGTGGATCGCGGCGCGGTCGCTGGGAGGGAAGACACCGACGGTCTCACTCGTCCTCTTCGCGCTAAGCGCGACGACGATCCGATTCGGTGATTCGATCCGCGCCTACGGCCTGGGGATGCTCTTGGCGCTGGCCACGCTGGTGACCTACTGGCGGGTTTGCCAGAAGCCGGGCCGGGCGCGAGTGTGGATGGCGATCTTTTGTGGCTTGCTGTCGGTTCATTTCGTCTTCTACAACGCGGTGATCCTGTTTGCAATCACCGTGGCCTCTGCCGCGCTTCTTGTTGCACAGCGGCGGCGTGGAGCCGCGATCGCGCTCTTTGCAGGCGGCGCCCTTGCCGCAGCGTCGCTGTTGATTTACGCAGCGCCGCTGCGCGCCGCGGCGAGTTGGAACTACGTTTTTCGTCACGGGCGCGGGGTGGATTGGTTTCTCGGTCATCTCAGCGAGGCATTGAATCTCTCCGGGCGGGCGACGACTACGCTCTGGCTCGCCGCAGTCATCGCCTCCATCGTCGTGGTATTCGCGTTGGGATCGAGAAGATCGTGGCGCAATTCCCTGGCGATCTGGTATTGCGCGATCACCATCGCTGTGGCATTGCCGGCGTACATTGGCTTTCTCTACATCCTCCGCTATCCGATGCCGCCCTGGTACTTCGCGGTCGCGATGGCTCTCACCGCCGTCTGTCTCGACGGGGTCCTCACGCCGCGCGAGGAGGGACCGAGGTTCGGAAGATCCGCAGCGATTCTCTACGTGATTATCGGGATCCTGGTCTCGATGAAGCCGGTCCTCTTCGCCGTCTCTTTGCGGCAGACTACGGTGGATCTCGCGGCGGAATCTGTGGCCGGCCAGGCCGGCGCAGGCGACCTGGTGCTGGTCTATGAATGGATGAACGGAATCACCTTTCAGCGCTACTACCGTGGCCAGGCGGCATGGGAGACG
>DASZZV010000287.1:0-2113 GCA_035544835.1 Thermoanaerobaculia bacterium | reverse complement strand
ACCCACCGACTGGTTCATTTTCTCCAGCAGGCGCATGACGGTCTTGTTGCCGTGAATCGTCGGCAGCACTGAGACGCGGAACTCGACGCGGCGGGAGAAGACTGGGGAGTAGTTGATCTGTCCGTCGCGGGGAGAGACGTACTCTTCCATGTCCATTCCCGCCATGGTTTTGGCGCGCATGTTCACGACTTCACCGCATTTTTTCGGAAGCTCGTGAATGGTGCGCAGCACCCCGTTGACACGACTTCGGATGCGGTAGGTATCCATGCGCGGCTCGATATGAATATCGCTGCAGTTACGGAGGATGAGATCGGTCAGCAGACGCTGCGTGTAGCTGACGACGTAGGGATGTACGAGAAAGTGCAGCAGATGCTCGGGATCTTCCTTGGCCCGGTCGTATTCGCGATTGACCAGTCCGAGAAACTTCTCATATGCCGGCTCCAGCCCCTCGGCTTTCTTCCTTTCGAACGTGCGGGCTAGAACCTCCATCGGCTTCGCGTCGCGTACCTCGCGCAGAACGTCTTTGAGTTTCGTCGCGTAGTTTTTCTCAATGGCCTGCTGCACGCCGCGATAGGTGGTCACGACTGGCCTGACCCGCAGTGAGGTGGTCGATTCGAGCTCTCGAATCATCTCTTTGTCGGCAGGATTGGGCATGGCCAGCGTGATCTCGTTCCCCGCCAGCGAGATAGGGAAGATTTTCAAGGCAACGATGATCGGCAGCGGCAGAACCTCGAGGATGGAGTTGATGAACTCCTCGTCGATCGTGATCTGGGAGGGGTCCACGGCAATACACCCCGAGACTTCCTCGAGGATGCGCTTGTAGGCCACCAGATCCAGTTTGGCGGTCTGGTGCAGAGCGTGCTCGAACGAAACGCCCCGCTCCGCAATCACCTTCCGAATATCGGTGAATTCCTCCTCGGAGAGCATCTTGTAGCCGAGGAGATTCTTGCCGACTTTGTCGAAGAACTCAGGGTCTTTCATGGTTTACCAGTTCCATAGGGTATAAGGCCGCTTCCATTACGACAAGAAGGCGATGGCTCTGGTCTCTCCCTTCTCCCCGAGGGAGAAGGTGGCCGCCGCAGCGGCCGGATGAGGGCTCGGTCAAGCAACGACCTCATGTTGAGCCGCACGGTTTTGGGTTTTAGTTCTTAAGTGGGTTTTAGTTCTTTAGGGACGAAGCTTCGGATTTCGGTGGAAGCGGCAGCGGAGGCGAAACCGATCGCGCGTCATTGATCGAATTGGTTTAAGGCTTTGAGGGAATACGAGGTCCGTGGTGCGGAGGGAGAGTCGTCTCGAGGGTTTGAGGATCGTCCCGCCGTCCGCGTTGCAATGACAACTCACAGCTTCGCAATTCCTCCGCAACGATGATCAGCGGTGAGGGCGTTTCTGTGAGCTAGCAGCTATGCGAGTGAGGCGAACACCAGTCCGAGGCGTCGCTGGAGATCGGGGCGCTTCCCGATCTCTCGCTCGGCAAGCCGGATCAGCCCCGAGATGTGACCCTGGCTTCGGACACGCAGCACGGCCGCGATCTTTCGCAGTCGATGCGCTCCCTCGTACCACGCAATCCACGCCGTCATCATTCTCGCGGTGCCGCCTCGCATGTGACGAAGGTCCTGCACAGACAAGTCGAACACATTCGCCACTGCCGTCGCGATGGCGTGGACCGAGTGTGATCCGGCGAGGCGCTGCACGGCCGGATGATCGTCATGCTGCAGCTCGCCCCGGATGATCTTCTTCAACTTCTTGAGCCACCCCTCGGACGACAGAAAGAAGCGCCGGCGCAGTTCGGTCCAGATCCGCTCCTCTGCCGAGCACTTCTCGTTCACGAACGCCACGTAGTTCACACGCCAGCTGTCGGTCTCGCCGAAGTACGGAACGAGCTGCTCAAGCGATAGCCATGGCGGCGCCGCGGCCAAACCGGCTGTGGCATGGTAACTGGACCATGGGTAGCCTTCCGGACGCTCGACCATCTTCGCCCGCACGGGATTGAGCACGACGTAACGCACGACGCGCTGCAGGTACAACTGCTTCTCGATGAGGATCGCCGTGTATCGCTCCCCGAACAGACTGTTGATCCGCCCATGACGCTTGTTGAACCAGGAGGCGTAGGTGG
>DASZZV010000286.1:0-4519 GCA_035544835.1 Thermoanaerobaculia bacterium | reverse complement strand
ATCCCTCGCTGCGGCTCGGGATGACACCGCCCATCAGTTGCCTGTTTTTTTCAATTTTCAATTTTCAATTTTCAATTCCGCCCCGGCACGCAGACTGCACGAATGGACTGACACGAAGGCATGTGGATCATCGTCCCGCTTCTGTTGATTCTCTGGCTTCTGGGCCTGCTGATGAGTCAGACTCTCGGGGGTCTGCTGCATGTTTTGCTTCTCGCGGCGGTGGTCCTTATGATTTACCGTCTCGCAACGGGGCGCAGGCCTTCTGCGGGAACTCCCGGGACGCGCTCGAGAACTCAGCGCGTCCCTCGGTCGTAACGACGCAATTGGAGGTAGCACATGGATGACATCAAGGATCTCGGATCAAAGACTTCGGATGCAGCTTCGGACGCGGCAGCCGGTGCTTCGGCACGTTTCGGCAAAGCGAAAGAGTACGTCGGGGACAAGTACAATGCCGCGGCGCAGACAGTGAAGGAAAAGTACGAAGCGGCCTCTGACGCCGTGAAAGACAAGTACGAAGAGGTCAAGACCAAGGTCGATGAGGTTGATTTCGAAGAGATCGGCGGGCAGGTTCGCAGCTATGTTCGTTCCAACCCCGGCAAGGCACTTCTGATCTCCGTGGGGATCGGTTTCGTCATCGGTCTGATCATGCGACGCGCAAGAGACGACGACGAAGACTAGGAGGCATTCGTGAGCCCCGAGGATGATTACTCCGACGAGTATGAGAGAGCTGCCGCAGGGCAGGAGTTTGACGACACCATGAAAGAAAAAGCATCGGAAATGGGAAGCCGCCTGGCGGAGGGTCCGGAAGCATTGCTCGCGGATCTGGAAGAATTGCTTCCGGAATCGTGGCGCGAACAGATTCAGGAGTTTCCGATCGTGGCGATGGTTCTAGGCGTCGGCATCGGGGTGTTCCTCGGGATGCGAAAAGGCGACGAGCTCCTCGCCGCCGGCGCATCTCTGGTCACCTCGGCCGTGGCCGCCAATTTCAACTCCGTCCTGGGCGGCAAGAAGTAAAAGACGAATTGGGAATTGAGAAATAGAATCGGAGCTCGATGACGTCGACAGCCGGTTCTTCTTCCTTTCTCAATTCTCAATTCTCAATTCTCAATTCGTTTCTGGACAGCGTTCAGAAAACCGTTCTCCCCAACGGTCTGACTCTGCTCTTCCGTCATCAGCCCGGTGGCGTGGTGGCAATCAATACCTGGGTGAAGGCCGGTTACTTTCACGAGCCCGACGAAGTGGCCGGCATGGCTCATCTGTTCGAGCACATGTTCTTCAAGGGAAGCGCACAGTTTCCCGGTGCCGAGGAAATTGCCCGGCACGTCTCGTCCCTCGGCGGGTCGACGAACGCCGGCACGATCTACGACTCGACCAACTACTACTTCGTCCTTCCGAGCGAGGGCTTTGTGCGGGGCCTCGAGATTCAGGCCGACGCCATCGCTCACCCTCTCTTCGATCCCGACGAGCTGCGGAAGGAGTGCGAGGTCGTGATCGAGGAGTCCAATCGCAAGCTCGACAATCCACCTGCCGTCGCTACCGAACGGATGTTCGAGATTGCCTTTACACAGCATCGTATGAAGCGCTGGCGGATCGGTTCGAACGATGTCCTGCGAAACATCAAGCGGGAGAACCTGCTCGCCTTCTTCGAGACGCTTTATCGTCCCGAGAACATCATCGTGTCGGTCGTGGGCGACGTGCCCGCACAACAGGCCCTCGACGCCATGCTGCGAACGTTTGGTCAGCTGTCTGTCGGGACACTTCGCAAGGAGCGTGGCCCCTCGGAACCGCCGCAGAACGAATTCCGGTACGGGCAGGGCACTGCGGACATCAAGCAGTCCTATGCAGTCATGGGCTGGCACACCACCGGTGAGGGACACGAGGATGAAGAGGCGCTCGATCTCCTGGCCTCGATCCTCGGGAGTGGCAAGTACTCGCGACTCTATCGTCACGTGGTCGCTCCCGATGGAGCGAGCACGATATCGGCATCCAACTCGGTCTTCGAAGACGTCGGAATCTTTTCGGTCCGTGCTTCCTGCGACGACGCGAATCTCGGCAAAGTCGAAGCTGGGATCGTCCGGGAGATCGAAAGGCTGCGCCAGTTCGGCCCGACTGAGTTGGAACTGGAGCTGTCTCGGAACGGGCTCGAGTCCGGTTTCGTGTTCGCCCTCGAGGACGTGTTGGGTCAGGCCCAGACGCTGGCCTTTTACGAGGCGCGAGGGGACTATCGACAGATGGCCCGACATCTGGAAAAGATGCGTGGGCTCACCGCAGGGGACGTCCAGAGAGTCGCTCGTACCTACCTCGATGAGAAGAACCTGACGTTGTACCGCTACCGACCCCATGGCGCCGCGGCCGCGCTTCGGGAGGACTTACTGGAAGAGCTGCGAAGAGCGGCTGCAGTAGAGTTGCAGGTTCCTGAAGTGAGGCCCCTTCCACGGAGGCGCCCGGAGCCCTCGCCCGCGAACATCCAGCGGAACATCCAGCGGTTCGTTCTCTCAAACGGTGCGACGCTTTTCGTGCTGGAAGTGAAGCGGACTCCGACGGTATCGATGTCGGTCGATTTCCGCGGCGGGCGGATTCGTGAGGATCGGCGAAGTGCCGGGCTGACGCAGCTCATGACGCGGGTCATGCGTCGGGGCACGACGGGCCGCACGGCCGAGGAGATCGACGAGGAAATCGAGTTTCTGGGGACGCAGATCGGAATCGGAGTCGACGATGATTACTTCGGCTTCAGTCTGGATATCCTTCGCCGTCATTTCCGCCACGGCGTCGAGATTCTCGCTGACGTCCTGTTGCATCCGACCTTTCCGGCGGATCGGCTGGAGCAGGAGCGACATCTCCAGCTGGCCGGGATCAAGCGCAGTCTCGATTCCTCGAGCGAGCGTCCTTTGCAGATGGCTTTCGAGACATTTTTCGGGACCCATCCCTATGCCCATCCTCAATCCGGCTATCTCGATTCTGTGGTGTCGATCAGCCGGGACGAATTGAAGCGATGGTTCGAGGGCTCGGTGTGTGCCGATGAGTGCCTCATCGTCGTGACCGGAGACATCGACGCCGAAGAGGTGCGCGTCCTGCTGGAAGAGAATCTCGGGTCGATGCCCAAAAGTCGCTCGCTTCATCCGGCGGTCGAGTCCTTTACTCCGCCCGCTGCGGTTCGCGAGGTCGTGGAAATCAGAGACAAGAAGCAGTCAGCCCTCGTTTACGTCTTCCCTTCTGTCCCTCCGGCTCATTCCGACTGGATTCCGATTCGCCTGCTGCAGGACGTGACGTCTGGTCTGGCCGGGACGTTTTTTGCCGAGCTTCGGGGGAAACGCTCGCTGGCCTACACCGTCTACGCCGGTGATTCCTCACGGGAACTGGCCGGGGCATTCGTCGCCTACATCGCCACGGACGCGGTCAAAGAAGAGGAGGCGCGGATTGCCCTCCTCGAAGAGCTCCGGCGTCTCGGGGAGGATGGCATTCAGGCAGCCGACGTCGCTAGGGCGCGCTCCCATATGGCGGGGTCGACCCGGATCCGGCTCCAGACTAACTCCGCGCTCCGCAATGAGATCTCGCAGAACTATCTCTATTCGCTGGGGCTGGACTTCACGGAGCGCTTCCTCGAGCGGATCCATGCAGTCACACTCGAAGAGCTCCGGGCCGTTGCCAAAAAGTATCTCAGCAGTGACAATTACACTGTGGCAATACTTCGAGGAAAAATCTGACTTGTCGCTGATCCCGGAAACCGTTCTGTCGCCGAGTCTGACGACCCGCTACCACAATCTCGACGCGCTCGCGATCGAGGTGCAGCGCGAGTATTTTCCGTCCTGTCCGCCGTTGCCCATCCGCTGGGGAAACAAGGTCGAGCGAAAGCGCCGGCGCAGCATCCGGCTGGGCTCGTATCATCGCAGTACGACGACCATTCGCATCCATCCCTCTCTCGATGCCCCGGAGGTACCGCGCTTCTTCGTGCAGTCGATCATCTACCATGAGTACCTGCATCACGTCGTGAGCCCGCGACACGATCGCCGCTTCAGCCGCCACGAGCGAAAGTTTCGCTATTTTCGCGAGGCCAAAGCCTGGCTTCGCGCCAACCTCCCCATGCTCCTCGGCAGACGCAGCAAGCCCCAGCACATCGTCCTGCACAAACCGCCACCGAGACAGACCGTGCCGGTGATGCAGCTGTCGTTGTTCTGAAGGCAGCAAATTAGAAGGCAGCTAGTAGCTGCTAGCTTCTAGCTTCTAGCTTCTAGCTAGAAGCTAACTGGAGTTTGGCCATTCGTGGGCGGCCCGGAGGGCCAGTAAGCTGGCAGCCAGTGGTGAGCGAAGCGAACCACTGGACGCGGGATCATAACGATTCTTTTCTCTTCCAGAGCCCCGGGAGGGGCGCGAGCGAGCGACAGAAGAGCGCGTCCAATCGAGGCATCCGGTGGCGGCTTTCGCCCCTGCCGGGGCTCGGTGAAACTTCAAGCAAATGATTGATTCGTGACGTCTTCCAGTGGTTCGCTTCGCTCACCACTGGCTACCAGCTCCGCGGCCC
>DASZZV010000285.1:0-3279 GCA_035544835.1 Thermoanaerobaculia bacterium | reverse complement strand
TGATCCAGCGGATGAAGCCGTGCTTTCTGATGAGCCCTCTCTCTGTCGCTCAATTCCTCGACGCGAAGGCGATCCGCTTCGACCTCATCGTTTTCGACGAGGCCAGCCAAGTGAAGCCGGAAGATGCGCTCGGGGCACTCCTGCGCGGCTCTCAACTGGTGGTGATGGGAGACACGCAGCAGCTGCCGCCGACGAGCTTCTTCGATCATCTGGTGGAGGACGAGGCAGGGGAAGAGAGTGATGACGTCACGGTTGGCGACGTCGAAAGTATTCTCCACCAATGCGCTCGGAGCTATCCGTCGAAGCGGCTGAACTGGCACTACCGTAGTCGGCATGAGTCGTTGATCGCCATCTCGAATCTGCACTTCTATGAAAACGGACTCCGCATCTACCCCTCCGCCATCGCGGATTCAGAAGACCTCGGTCTCCACTTCCGTCACGATCCGAGTTCTGTGTATGACCGCGGAAAGAGTGCAACGAACCAGCTGGAGGCGAAGGCGGTCGCGAGCGCCGCCGTCGATCACTATCGCAACTGGGGACATCGCAAGAGTCTTGGCGTGGGGACGTTCAACATCAAGCAACAGCAGGCGATCCTCGAGGAGATTGAGCTGCAGTTGAAGGCCAATCCGGAGATGGAGCCGTACTTCAACTCCGCCCAGCCAGAGCACTTCTTCGTCAAGAACCTGGAGACGATCCAGGGCGACGAGCGCGACGTGATTTTCATCAGTATCGGCTATGGGCGGGATGCGAATGGAAGGCTGTCATTGAACTTCGGACCGTTGAATCGCGAGAGGGGAGAGCGGCGATTGAACGTTCTGATCTCGCGGGCCCGCGAGAAGAGCATCGTCTTCTCGAACTTCACGTCGAAGGATCTGGCGCTCGAAAGCACGTCGCCGAAGGGTTTGGTCGCACTGAAGTCGTTCCTCGAATTCGCAGAAACCGGCCGCATGCCGCAGGAATCATTACCGCTCGAGGACACTGACTCACCGTTCGAAGACTCGGTAATCGACATTCTGCGAGCCCAGGGCTACGAAGTGAGGAAACAGGTCGGCTGCGCCGGCTTCCGTGTGGATATAGGCGTCCTTGACCCGAATGCGCGCGGATCGTATCTGCTGGGAGTCGAATGTGACGGAGCGAAGTACCACTCGGCTCCCGTCGCGCGGGACCGTGATCGTCTTCGACAGCAACTGCTCGAACAACTCGGATGGCGCATTCACCGTATCTGGTCGACCGACTGGTACCGTAACAAGACGCAGACGATCGAGCGACTCGTGCTCGCCGTTGAGGCGGCGAAGAGCTCCCCGCCGCCCGGGCCACCAGCAGCTCTCTACGCGCCTCCGCCGCTGCAGGAATCGCGTGACATCATCGAGTCGCCGGCTGCGCCTCCTGTGGGTGCCGAGTCGTGGGTTGATACTATCCCGCTGTACGAAACATGCACGCGAATGTCCATCTCGACGAGGGGTGAGCTGCACGAATATCCGACGTCGGATCTCGCAAGGGCGGTTTCTGAAATTGTCGACGTAGAAGGGCCGGTGCACATGGATGAGGTGATTCGGCGGATCCGCACGTTCTGTGCCGTCGGACGTGCGGGAAGCCGCATCCGGAGCGCCATTGCCCGCGCCGCCAGACTCGCCGAGAAGCAGAAATTTGTTCAGCTGCGGGGAGACTTCCTGTGGAAGCCTGGACAGGATGTGAAGGTGCGACGTCGTTCTGTCGATCCGCCGCCGAAAATTGAGTTGATCAGCGATGAAGAGATCGCCTCGGCGATTCTGCTGGTACTGAAGACGCAGTACTCATTGCCTTCGGAGGAACTGATTCTGCAGACCTCACGCGCCTTGGGCATTAAGTCGACGAGCGGTGAAACGGCCGAGAAAATCAATTTCGTTTTGAGGGCCATGACGGCGAGCCATACCGTCGTGTTCAACGGCGGTAGCGTTACGGCCGCGTAGACCTCCGCGCGTGCTCTAAGGCCGGCAGAGGTGCCTTCGGATTCGTTGCTGGTCAGTCTGTGGCGCAGTGGTTGCGTTTGGCAGTGGAGGAAAACGCATGGACGCTTTCGAGTCAGTCATTGCGGCGATTCTCGAACGAAAGGGCTATTGGGTTCAGACGTCCGTCAAGGTCGAGCTGACGAAGGAACAAAAACGAGAGATCGGAAAACCTTCATCTCCCCGTTGGGAGCTCGATGTTGTTGCTTACAAAGGCGCGGAGAATGAGTTGCTTGCGATGGAGTGCAAGTCTTTTCTCGATTCGCCTGGAGTTCGAATTGCCGGGCTCGATGCATCGGACCCCGACCATCCGAATATCTACAAGCTCTTCGTCGATGAGACATTGCGGCGAGTCGTTCTTGGCCGGCTGGTCTCACAGATGGTGGAACGGGGGTTCTGCAGGTCTGAACCGACCGTGAAGCTCGGTCTGGCGGCGGGAAAGATTCACGGGGAGGTTGCTGCTCTTCAATCATTCTTTGACAACAAAGGATGGACGCTTTGGACACCCGAAATGATTTCAGACGAGCTTAGTCAGCTCGCACAGTCTGGCTACGACAACAGCGTAGCAGCAGTTGTCTCAAAGCTGATTCTGAGGGATTCACGCCGCGGCGAGGTAGGGCTGAGCGGTAAGGCGTCGAAGAAGGAAGCTCCGCGCGAGGCGGCATCGACGAGCAGTAGGTACCAGAAGTACGACGTTCGGGCTGGCGCGGACGTCGAGCGTCAGTTGAATAAGCGCGAGACGGTTCACCGACTGGTGCGAGCATTGTGGGAGCGTGGAGTGAGGCCCGAGCAGATGAGCGAAGCGGTGCCTGGTTATGAGAATCGCTTGTTCTGCTCGGCTCCAGGCCGCCTGACTGGGGAGACGTTCACGAAATCGGTGCAGGACGAGTATGCACGCTCGGGGAAAACATTCGACCCTCGACGGTTTTCGATCGGTGACGATGAGTTGATCTACTCAGGTGGACGGACGTGGGCGCTCACGAATCAAGTCGGCAGCAACACAGAAGAAATGCTGGAGCAGCTCATGCGGCGCTTCCCGGCTCCTGATGTGAAGTGGGAGCGGTCGCGGCGATGATTCGACCGATTCTCTCAACCTTATGCGTCGTCGATTCTCGGTTGGCTCCGAACGTCCGAAATATGCAAGTTAGATAAGTTGGGTCTACCATCGGATTTGTATTCGCTTTGAAGGCAAATTTAGTCACGGTTGATCCATTCGAACGCTCGTTCGTCAACGCGTGATGGCGTCGTCCTGACGCGAAGCCTGCTTTGGCTTTTGCCTTTTCCATGACAGCAG
>DASZZV010000284.1:0-11592 GCA_035544835.1 Thermoanaerobaculia bacterium | reverse complement strand
AAGGTGGTGACGATGTGAATGCCGATCCAGGCTTCCAACTGTCGGTCACCCCCGCAACGAGCTCGTCCTCGGTCGTCGCACTCAGCAACCGATCCGCGAAGTAGTAGCGCGGATAGCTTCCAGTGCGCACGAAGGTGATGGGGGAGAGAGCCATCGGATCTTTCCCCGGCTTCCGGGGAGGATCGGGGCGAAAGGCCGTCGTGTACTCGATGTTGGATATTGCGAAGAGTGCATCCCTCCAGTTCGACCCACTCCCTCGATTCTGCATTCGAATCGCCGCTCGCATGAAGGCCGCAGAGCTCGATAGCGCCGTTTCGTCGACGTCGTGATCGAAGACCGTTTCGATTCCCCAACCCGCCATGTTTCTGGGGAACGCTCCATTGCGGAACATCCACCAGTAGGTGTGAGGATCTTCAAACCATTTCTCCGCCAGCGGTTTACGGCGAATCCAGTCCCAGTCCGCCTCGTGGAAGACGCGGAAAGTTTGTGTTCGGGCGAGCGTTGCAATCGGCCTCACGGCGGCAGGTTCGCTGAAGAAGCTGGCCGGCATTCTGGGAACCAGTCGCGGATGCAGATAGAGGAGGTCGAGGGTCGTAAAGGTGATCAGCGCAATGGACCAACCTGTCGTCTGACGATTTCTCTTTCCGGCAAAGAGCAGGAGAAAGAATGCTCCTCGCGCGAGATTTAGCGGCCAGTAGTAACGAGGTTGCGTGAGGTCAAAGGGACTGGGCTGAAGAGGGGCGCGTATGTCATGCGCCATCGCTCGAGGAAGGGGTAGAGTCACGGCGAGCACCGCCGCCACGATGATCAGTCCAACGCACACGCGCACGGCGTTGATTCGGAGCTTTCGGTCGCCGCCGAGAATCGCGTCGAGAAGAACGCTACCCCATACGACGCTGGTCACGATGGCGATCAGAGTGAACTTCTCTGGATAGCGGATCGATCGGAACAGACCCGTTGTGTAGAGCAGATGAAGCAGGGGAGTGTGGCTGCCGAGGGCGAGAAGCAGAGAGCCACCGAGGAGCAACAACACAAAGCCTCGCCCTTTCCTGGGCACGAATGGTGTCAAGAGCAGCAGGACACCGAAGATCCAGCCTCCATAGAGATCGGAGAGGAACGGTTCTTCTCGATCTTCATAGAGTCGGGTGATCTGCTCGTCATCGCCGGCTCCGATATAGCGGAACAGGGCAGGATAGATCATCTCCATCGGCCGGTACCAGGGCATGCTCCAGGTGCTGACAGTCTGAAGCGAGAAACCGTCACGCCTTACGGTGTCGCGGGCGAAGTCGAGACCGGGGATGATCTGCACTGCGCCGACAGCGAGGGCGGAGAGGGCCAGGAGAGCAGTGAAGGCGGAATTCCGCACCGACATCTTCCACCGCGCTTCCGCATCCGCTGCCCTATAGAGACCGTAGGCGCCGAGCAGTAGCCACGTCTGTGCGACCGTCGTCGGCTCTCCGATGAGCACCTGCGCACCGCACAGAAGTGCCGTGATCGCGAAGTCTCTTCGATTGGGTCGGAGAAAAAAACGACGACCGAAGAGAAGAATGACGGGGATCCAGGCCATCGAGAACATCAGCGGCAGCCGCATGGTCTCGGAGAGGAACCCTCCGCCGATCGAGAAAGAGAGAGCGCCGACGGTCGAACTGAGCGGCCGCAGCTCCAGCGAGCGGAGAAGGCAATACATCCCAATCGCCGCCAGAAAGATATGGGCGACGATCTGAAGTCTGAAACCGAGGTTGAAGTCGGGGAGAAAGATCAACCATTGCGGCGGATAGAAAAGCTCATAAGCGGGGTTGGCGGCGAGCGGTTGTCCACCGGAATAGAAGGGATTCCACCAGGGAAAGAATCCCCTGGCGACGATCAGATGCAGGGTCCGTTTCAGCGGGTAGTCATACGCAGTCAGATCAGCGCGATAGAAACCGTGCCCGAAGAAGATGACATCGCTGAAGAGGATCGTGATCAGTCCGATCAGAAGCGATAGCGATCTCCGGTCCTGCGTGACGAGACGTTCCGCGGAGTCGGCCATTGGGGTCAAGTGTGGCTTTTAAAATGTGGCCGTCGACATCCAATTCGTGGCGCAGCCTGCAATCATCGAGATCCGGTCGTCCGCCGCAACGGGCCGCCCGATACTGGCACGTGGCGCGTAGCAGCTGATGCTGCAAGGAGTTCCAGCTGGCTATGGACGATCACGCTCGCGACCTGGCCAGCTGTCGCCGACACTCCCTCCCGAGTAAGACGGGCGGCCAGCTCTTCGAGTCGAGACCAGTCCTCAGGCTTCAGCGGAATCTTCTGGATCTTGGTCGCCCCTTCCAGAGCCGGCCGCCCGCCCGTGGAGCGGACCCTGCTCTCCAGCTCACGCCGCAATGCGTGAAGACTGATCGGGGCGCCATGAACATTTTTCGTGGATACAACTTCCTCGGCCCCGAGCGTTTTGACGATCACGTCGGGGCCGATCGAGCGGACCGCCCCACCAGTATGTCGGATTGCGCCAGCAGAGCGACTGGTGATCTTGAGTCTGGTTGTCATACTTGCCTCCCTCATTCGTCGTACTGTTTGATGCGAAAGAACCAGCTAGATCCAACTCTCGGTCTTCGGTTGCCACTGCGCCATTACAGACCTTTTAGGCCTGAAAGTCAAACGGGCGTCCGCGGTCGCTTACAGCCCGAGCTTCGACCAGATCGAATCGATTTTTTTCCGAACCTCCGCCGACATCTCGATCTCCTCGGGCCAGACCCTGTTGAACCCCTCGGCCGGCAGCTTCCTCGTTCCGTCGATCCCCATGTGGCTCCCGTAGCCGAAGGCCCGCGAGGAATGATCGAGCACGTCGATCGGCCCGAGAACGGTCTCGGTGTCGCGCTCCGGATCGATGTTGTTCAGCGCGTACCAGGCGACTGTCGGCAGATCGTGCGGATCGACGTGGGCATCGACGACGACGATCACTTTCGTGAACATGGCCTGCCCCAGGCCCCAGATGCCGTGCATGATCTTGCGGGCCTGGCCGGGGTAACGCTTCTTGATCGAGATGATCATGAGATTGTGAAAGACGCCGTCGGGTGGCATGTGCACGTCGACGATCTCGGGGAACTGTTTCTTCATGATCGGCAGAAACATGCGCTCGATGGCAAAGCCGATATGCGCATCTTCCTGCGGTGGCTTGCCGACGATGGTGGTCATGTAGATCGGCTTGCTGCGCATGGTGATGGCCCGAACGTGAAACACCGGGTAGGGCTCCTGGGGCGTGTAGTAGCCGGTGTGATCTCCGAAAGGACCCTCGGGGCGGCGTTCGGCCGTATCGACGTAACCCTCCAGCACGATCTCGGCGTTCGCCGGGACCTCGATGTCATTGGTGATGCACTTGACCATCCGAACCGCGTCATTGCGGGCGAAGCCTGCGAACATCATCTCGTCGAGATCGGGCGGCAGGGGACAGATGGACGAGAAGACCGTGATCGGGTCGCTGCCGATGGCAACGCTGACGGGGATCTCGGTGAGATTCGCCGTCTCGGCATCGTGATGCTGGCGTGCCGCATCCTTGTGTAGTTGCCAATGCATTCCGGTCGTGTTCCTGTTGTAGACCTGCATTCGATACATACCGCAGTTTCGTTTGCCGCTGTTCGGGTCCTTCGTGAACACGAGCGGCATGGTGATGAACGGTCCTCCGTCATCGGGCCAGCAGGTAATGATGGGAAGTTTCGTGAGGTCGACATCGTCACCCTTCAGGACAATTTCCTGACAGGGTGCAGCGCTCACGATCTTTGGGAAGACGCTGGTGAGCTCGCCGAGAGAGGGGAGCATCTTCAGCTTGTCGATGATTCCCGACGGCATCCGTGGCTCGAGAAAGAAATCGAGGCGCTCGGTCCACTCTTCGTAGCCCTCGATCTGCAGCGCGAGCTTCATCCGCTTCGGCGTGCCCAGAAGGTTGATGGCCAAGGGGATGTCCGATCCCTCCACGTTCTCGAAAAGAAGGGCCGGGCCGAGTTTCTTGGAGACCCGATCGGTGATTTCGGTGATCTCGAGGCGCGGGGATACGCGTTCTTTGATCCGGACGAGCTCGCCCGCCTTCTCCAGCGCAGCGATAAATTCACGTAAGTCCTTGTAAGCCATGTGTGAAGAATAATTGAGAATTGGGAATTGAGAAAGAGAGGCAGAGTCGTATCTGAACGCATCTTTCTTACTTTCTCAATTCTCAATTCTCAATTCTCAATTATTCTAGGAGGGTATGTCTGACTACCCGGCCGGGGAGTTCCTGCTACCTATCTTTCCGCTTCCCAACCTCGTCTTCTTTCCGGGGACGCGGCTGCCACTTCACATTTTCGAACCGCGCTACCGCCAGATGGTGGCAGACGCGATCACATCGGGGGAGCGAATCGGGATTGTACTTTTGAGGCCCGACTGGGAGGCGCAGTATTACCATGCGCCCCCGATCCACAACGTGGGGACACTCGGACTGATCGAGCGGGTCGAAAAGCTCGACGATGGCCGCTACAACCTGGTGCTCAACGGGGTCGTTCGATTCAGGATTCTCGAACAGGTTGCCGTGCTCCCTTACCGCATTGCCCGCGTGATCGCGGCGCCTGAAGGAGAGGTCTCGGCCGAGGAATCAGACGCGCGACGGGAGCGGCTCATCGACCTGTCAAGACGCTATCTGGAGTTTCTGCCGGGCGAGAATCAGGTTCCCGAGCTGGGGACAGCCGGCCTCGACGAGCTCACCAGCGCACTGGTCATGTCCCTGCTGATGGATGTCGAGGAAAAGCAGAAGCTGCTGGAGATCGACGACATCATCACGCGCTCGGAACAGGTGGCCGAAGTCATGAAAGAGAAACTCGACGCACTGCAGTTTCTGAAGCCTTTCCGGAAGCGGGACATCGACCCGGCCGCCAACTAACTGCGGAATTGAGAATTGAGAATTGAGAATTGAGAATTGAGAAAGAGAGACAAACGCTGTGCTGCCTTTCTTTCTCAATTCTCAATTCTCAATTCCGCAGCGCCTCGATCCTCGTCACTACCTCCTGAGCCGCGAACGGCTTCCCCAGAAAATCATCGGCCCCATACTCTTCGGCAGTGGCTCTCATCTCCGGCGAATCGTGCCCGGTGATGATGATGACGTGGGGCGTTGCTTGCCCTGAATGGCCGGTCTTGATCTTATGACAGAGACGGAGCCCGCTGTAGGAAGGAAGAATCAGATCGAGCAGGACGACATCAAAGGTCTGGCCATTGAGCAGGGCCAGCGCTTCCTCGCCGGTGGCAGCCTCCTGAACCTCGCGCGCGTCATCGCGCAGATAAAGGGTCAGCAGACGCCGGATGTGTGGGTCATCGTCGACGATGAGAATTCGCAGTTTCACGCCGCTCATGGCCATTTCCATCTGCCAATTTCATACCGCGCTTTCCCACGCCTGGAGCAGACGAGCGACCATGGCGCTGGAAGCGCGTGTACGCGCCACGAGAAATTTGCCTATTCCCTCGCTCCTGGCCAGAGGCAGCCCGCGATCGAGAAGTCTGGGCCGACTCAGCAGGCGGGCAATGCGCCGGCTCCATCGAATGCGGCTGGCGAATAGGTCGAAGAAGGCTCGTTCGTACTCGGCTTCCATGGACCGCCGATCAAAACGGCCTCGCAGGTACCCAGTCAGAGATGTCGCAGCCGAGAAGGCTGACTGAATTCCCATGGCCATTCCATTGCCGGCCAGCGGGTCGACGAGTCCCGAGGCATCCCCGACCATGACGATGCCTCGTTCGACCGCGGATTTTGCAGCGAAGATGACCGGCTCCGATGAGAGGAACTCTTCCTGCGCCGGTTGATGGTTCTGAAAGAGAGCAGCGAGTGGTTGCGAATCCTCGATTAGGCGACTCACAAACCCGCTCCATCCTCCCTTGTTTCCCTCCAGCCTGCTCGCGTGCACCAGGCCACAGATGTTGATGCGGTTGTTCTCGATGGCTGAGACTCCGAGGTATCCATCGCCGAACGCGTAGAGATCGATAGTGGAGCGATCGTCTCGATCGGTCGCCAGATAATGGCGCTTGAACCCGAAATGGCGATGCTGGTGGTCTTCGACGAAGGCACGGCCGAGCTGCCGGTCGATCCGTCCCCAGCGTCCCCAGGCGCCGGCGACGACACGAGCGGAGATATTCACGGGAGATCCATCCCTTCGTTTTCCGCGGATGACCGATCGCTCCGAATCGCTCTCGATCGACTCCACCGTGGTGCCTTCGAAAGAGACCGCACCGAGCCCGATAGCACGACCAGCCAGCATCGCATCGAGTGCCATGCGCGAAATGCCTCGCGCCTCAGCAGGCAGGGGAAAGGAGTACGTTCGCCTGCTTCCCACGACCCGGCAGGTGGAGATCCGCGTCGCTCCCGCTTCTTCGAGCGTCGACCTCACGCCGAGAGCTTCCAGGAGCGGCAGAGCGTCGTAGGACAGGAACTCGCCGCACAATTTGTCGCGAGGAAAGACGTCGCGATCGAGCAGCGCGACGCGAAAACTTCTGGCGGCGAGAAGGGCTGAGAGTGTCGAGCCAGCCGGACCGGCGCCGATCACGGCTACGTCGAACAGCCCATCCTCTACTTCCATAGGATGAGACCGAACCGGAAGGGGAGCAGTCGGATGACTTCGCTCCGCAAGCACTTCACCTGGCGTGCGATTCGCTCGACCTCATCCAATGTGTATCCCTGCCGCACTGAGGCTGGCGCATCGAACCGTGTGATTCTGCCGACCAGCCGAAGCGTGGAGATCAACTGCACAAAGAGTAGCGGCGCGCGATGACGGCGGGTGTCAGTGACGATCACAGCCCGCCGCGCTACCCGCACCGATTCGTGGAGCAGGGCCACGTTCTCCTCTTCGCTGAAGTGATGAAAGAAATGGGACGAGGTGAGGACATCGACAGAGCTCGTCCGGAAGGGAAGCTTCATGGCGTCACCAGTAACGAGGGGAAGCCTGACTTTGCCATCCCTGCGTCCGTAAAGCAGGTGCTCGATCCGGAAGTCGAGCCCGAAAGCCTTCAGCGGCCGTCTCCCCGCCGCGTTCAAAAGAAGGTCGCTGGTGCCGGTCCCGAGATCGAGTACGGAAAGCGACTCCTCTGTCTTCGGCGCGACGCGAGCGAGGAGCCGCTCGTACACGCGCTGCCCGCCGGCATATCGATTGATCCGCTGCAGATCTCGCAGTGACCGGGCCATCTCCTCGAACGGTGCGCCGGCCTCGTCGAGCAGCTCGTCAGACTCGATTCGTTTCGGTGTGAGTAGGGACAATCACACTCTCTTCAGAGCCAGCGCCGAGTTCTTCGATCCGAAGGCGATCGTATTACACACCGCCGCATCGATCGTGGCCCTGCGCCCGATGTCGGTAACGTAGTCGAGGTCACACTCGGGATCAGGCGTATCGAGGTTGATCGTCGGTGGCAGGATGCCGTCACGAAAAACCATCAGCGTCGCGGCAAGGCCGGCCGCGCCACAGGCACCTTGAGGATGTCCGATCATCGACTTCGTAGCCGAGCCGGGCAGACTCTGCGAGTGCGAATTGAAGGCAAGCTTGACAGCCTTCGTCTCAATCCGGTCATTCAGCTCGGTCGAGGTGCCGTGGTAATTCAGATAGCCGACATCTACTTTTGACAATCCCGCCTCTTCCATCGCCAGTATCATGGCCCGCGCAGGTTCTTCTCCCGATTCATCCAGGCGCACACGGTGATAGGCATCGCAGGTCGACCCGTAGCCGGCCACCTCCGCATAGATGTGAGCGCCGCGCGCCCTCGCGCTTTCCTCTCTTTCCATGACGAACATCCAGGCTCCCTCCGCAAGCACGAAGCCGTCCCGATCGCGCGAGAACGGGCGCGAGGCAGCCTCGGGACGATCGTTGAACGCCGACGAGACGATCCGCATCATGGAGAAGCCGGTCATCACCCCTTCGGTGATCGTGGCATCGGCACCTCCGGCCACAACGTAGTCGGCAACGCCAAGCTTGAGATTCCGGTAGGCGTAACCGATGGCGTCGGTGGCCGAGGTGCAACCTGTGGAGATGAGGTGCGAGAAACCATGGAGGTCGTAGGCCATGGAGATCTCCGAGGCGATCGTTCCGATTGTGCCGGAGGGAACGGAGTAAACGGAGGCCTGCCGACCCGCGCCGCTGTACCAGAGCTCGTACATCCGTTCGCTGAATTCGATTGCTCCGCCGCCCGATCCGAGCATGACGCCGATGCGGCGCTTCGTCTCGAGGTCGAGCCTGAGGGGATCGAGAGCGGCGTCGCGAAGCGCCTCGTCAGCCGCGGCGATCGCCAGAGGCACTACACGGGATACATGCTTGAGATTCTTCGGATCGACCCATTGGCCGGGATCGAAGTCGGTGACCTCACCGGCAATGCGGCTGGAAACCGAGGAGGGATCGAACGAGCGAATCGCCTTGACCCCGGAAATACCACCAGCGAGAGCGGCGAAGTAACGTTCCCGGCCGATCCCGTTGGGACTGATTGCACCGACTCCGGTGATGACGATAGGGGAGGATTTCATGGTTGCGCGGGCCGCGATGGTAACATCGAGCACAGTTGAATCATCTGACAGGCAGAGCCTTCAGGCCGCCTGGTCGAGGAGTCTGTGATGATCCGGAAGTTCCTTTCAGTCGCCGGTCTAGTAGCCCTTTGCGCTTTCCCGGTCCATGCCGATGACGCCCAGAGCATTGCGACCCGGTCGATGGACTTCATGGCCGGTAATGAATGGTCAAAGGTCCACTACATCGCCTTCACCTTCAACGTCGTCCGTGGCGGAAACATTGCCGTCTCGTATCCCCAGCGATTCAATCCCGTCACCGGAGACTACCGAGTCTCGGGTAAGGACAAGGAAGGTCATGAGTTCGTCGTGGTGATGAACGTCTACAGCCGAGAAGGAAAAGCGTGGGTAGACGGCAAGCCGCCGGCGGATGCGAAGCCCTGGCTCGACAAAGGGTATGGCCGGTTCATCAACGACACTTACTGGCTCCTGATGCCGCACAAGCTCCTCGATCCCGGCGTCCATCTGGAGTCCGCCGGCGAGAAGACTGATCAGGGCCATGTCTACGATGTCCTCAAATTGAGCTTTGACGGCGTGGGACTCACACCCGGCGATCAATACTGGGTGTGGATCGATCGCGACACGCATCTGATCCGCTACTGGGAGATGCTTCTCCAGGACATGAAGCGCGATGAGACACCGGAACGCTGGGTCTTCCACGATTTCGAGCGCAAGGGCGGATTGCTGCTCTCGACGCGCAAGACCACCGCCGATGGAGCAACGGAAATCCGCTTGAGCGACGTCGACGTACGGCAGGATGTTCCTGCCGGAGCGTTCTCGAAGTAAGTCCAGAAAAAATATCGGGCTGCGCTCTCGCGCGGTACGCAGACCTCTGACATGCAACGAAGGAGGCATCTTTGACACCGCAGGCGTTGGCATCTTTTCACCACATGTTCACCCTGGGACTGCCCATTGCCGAGAAAATCATCCGTCCCATCATCGTCTACGTGTGCCTGGTCATCCTCATCCGAGTGTTCGGAAAGCGGGAGCTGGCGCAGCTGAATCCCTTCGATCTGGTCGTCCTCCTGTCGCTTTCGAACACGGTGCAGAACGCGATCATCGGTGATGACACCTCCGTTACCGGAGGAATCATCGGAGCGCTTTCGCTGCTCCTGATCAATTACCTTGCTGTTCGATTTTTCCTGCGGCATCGTCGCCTCGACCAGCTTCTGGAAGGCGACCCGACCACCCTGATTACCGGTGGTGTGGTCGACCGTAAGGCACTGGCGAAGGAGCTGCTCAATGAGAGTGAGCTTCTCACGGTGGCCCATCGTCAGGGCTTCTGCGCACTGGACGAGATCGACAGTTGCGTTCTGGAATCCAACGGCAATTTCTTTATTCAGGGAAAAACACCACCGACCTCGGTCCTGCACCATCAGCAGCTCATGGCGCGGCTCGATCAGTTGGAGAAGAAGCTCGACCTGGCGGCGCAGCGGTAGAGAAGGGATGCCCGGCTCCAGCGCGCGAAGGCGCGCGGCAGACCTGTAGCACCGGGCGTGAGCCCGGTGTGTGAGGCGCCCGGAGGGCCGCGGAGCTGGTAGCCAGTGGTGAGCGAAGCGAACCACTGGAAGACGTCACGAATCAATCTTTTGCTTGAAGTTGGCGAAAGCCGCCACCGGATGCCTCGATTGGACGCGCTCTTCTGTCGATCGCTCGCGCCCCTCCTGGGGCTCTGGAAAAGAAAAGAATCGTTATGATCCCGGCGTCCAGTGGTTCGCTTCGCTCACCACTGGCTA
The DNA here is from genome assembly GCA_035544835.1 of Thermoanaerobaculia bacterium. Lineage (GTDB taxonomy): Bacteria > Acidobacteriota > Thermoanaerobaculia > Gp7-AA8 > Gp7-AA8 > DASZZV01. The sequence goes on along the minus strand of DASZZV010000284.1, from coordinate 1,326 downwards.
CCAGCTTACTGGCCCTCCGGGCCTGGCCCTCCGGGCCGCCCACGAATGGCCAAACTCCAGGCACCGGGCGTGAGCCCGGTGATACGCAGAGAGCCTTCCAATGTCCTGCTTTTTCTTGCTGGCGGATAAAGGAAGCAGCGTAGCTGGCGCCTCGCGACCACCGGGCTCACGCCCGGTGCTACAGGTCTCCCGCGCGCCTTCGCGCGCTGCATTTCGGTAATGCCGCAATCAGAGAAGAATTGCCTTGATCACCGCCTCGGTATCTTCCAGTGAATCGAAAAAAAACGTCGGGCTCTCCCGTTTCAACAGTTCCGCGGGCGTTACACCCGAGGCGGTAGCGATCGTCGTCGCGAAATGCGGCGTTCCGCAGCGCACGTCGTAAATCGAGTCTCCGATAATGACGACGTCGGAACCTCCGAAGCGATGACCATCGATCTCACTCGCTCGCTCGATGGCAATCGGCGGCAGCTCGGTTCGAAATCGCGAGTCGCTCCCAAATGCGCCGAAGGGAAAGTATCGGTTGAGATCGTGCGGCGCGAGCTTGATGCGGGCCCCCCCTTCGATGTTCCCGGTCAGAACCGCCAGCAGAACGTCATGACGATCTGCCAGCTCGTTCAGGAGCTGTTCTACGCCGGGAAGCACCCGTATGCGGTCCGCCGAGACCCGACGCTGGAGGCCATCGAGATAATGCTTCCACAGCTCTGGTAACGATCTCTCGATCACCTCTTCGGGGAAGCCGCCGTCGGCCAGAACCATGTGTGTGATCTCCGGGTCGGTGCGTCCGGAGAAGTCGAATTTCCTGATCGAGTCGACGTGGCCGTAAACCGCCGCGAGAGCCTCGGCGTAGGCCTCGCGTGCCGCGCCGTCGTCCCGGATCAGCGTGCCATCGATGTCGAATAAGACGAGACGGCGTTTCACGAATTGAGAATTGAGAATTGAGAATTGAGAAAAGGGACAGAGCTCATCGCGCGACCTTCGCATTTCCTCTGGATTTTTTCAATCCGTGCAGATCCACATTTACGTCATTCTTTCTCAATTCTCAATTCTCAATTCTCAATTCCCAATTCCCAATTCCGCTCAGCGGCCTTACACTGCGCGCGCATGAAAAAGGGTTCGCTGTCCGTCCTGTTTCTCACGGTTTTCATCGACCTGATCGGATTCGGGATGGTGATCCCTTTTCTGGCCTTCTACGCTCGCGAGTTTGGCGCCAGCGGTTTCGCGGTCGGTGCCGTTGTCGGTGTCTACTCGATCATGCAATTCTTTTTTGCTCCGATCTGGGGGCGCATTTCTGACCGCGTGGGACGCCGCCCGGTCTTACTCGTGAGC
>DASZZV010000283.1:0-5903 GCA_035544835.1 Thermoanaerobaculia bacterium | reverse complement strand
AGAAAAGAAACTGAGTGGGTGTCATCCCGAGCCGCAGCGAGGGATCTGGGCGGGGGCCTTAGACCCTTGGCAATCGAAAATGTTTGCGAGCACCACGATGGAAGGGCCCCCGCCCAGATCCCTCGCTCGACGCTCGGGATGACACATCAGGGAACCCGCGTAAATACAGGGAGTTTCTTAGAAGCCGCAACCGAAGGATCTCCGGCGGCAGGATCCGAATTCAGATCGTCCTATCTTGAGATCCTTCGCTTCGCAGGATGACAAGCTCGGAAGTCCGGCACATTAGCGACAGGTCACGATCGACACACCAAGCAAGTCCCCTAATACGCGTTCTCATGACGCAGACCGTGGCGTACGGTCATGAAGAGGATCTTCACATCGAGCAGCATCGACCAGTTCTCGATGTAATACAGGTCGTGCTCAATACGAATACGAATCGACGTGTTGCCCCGCCAGCCGTGCACCTGCGCCCATCCGGTCATACCGGCGCGCACCTTGTGACGCAGCATGTAATGCGGATACTCGCTGCGAAACTGCTCCACGAACTGGGGTCGCTCGGGTCGCGGACCCACAAGACTCATATCGCCCCGGATCACGTTCCAAAGCTGAGGCAGCTCGTCGAGTGACCAGCCCCGCAGCCATCCTCCGATCCTCGTCCGACGCGCGTCGCCAGCGGAAGCCCAGACCGCACCACTCTGAGCCTCGGCCGCCTGATGCATCGACCGGAACTTCATGATCTGGAAGGGCACTCCATCCAATCCCATGCGCTCCTGTCGGTAGAAGATCGGTCCTTTGTCTTCGAGGTAGATCAGCAGTGCGATTACGACGATGAGGGGCGACAGTACGACCAGGGCTGTGCCGGCCAGCAGGAGATCGAAGGCGCGTTTCACAACGCGGCTCCATCCCGTCAACGGTGTCTCTGACAGGTTGATCGTGGGAAGACCATCGATGTCCTCGACCCGGGATCGCAGAGTCATGAACTGCAGCAGGTCGGGCACCACATGCAGGGATACGCAGTGGCGCATCAGCCGATCGAGCAGCTCCATCATCGCCGCGGCGGAATGCTGAGGCAGTGCAACGAAGACGTGATCGATCTCGTGCTCGTCCAGTATCGACTCGATCGAGGCAATCTTGCCGAGACACTGCAATCCTTCGATGACGCCGTTCTCCCCATTTTCGGCGTAGCCGACCAGCTTGAGGCCGAGCTCTTCGTGAGCCCGCATGCGATCGGCCACGGCCCGCGCCAGCTCACCATTCCCGGCGATGAGAACGCGATCGAGATTCTTTCCGGCTCGGTAGCGCCGCAGTAAGAACAGCCTTACCAGCGAGCGCACCAGGATGACGATGGCGATCTCGGAAATGGCGAAGATCAGGAGCGTGGCCCGCGAGTAGCCGATGAAGGCATTGGCGGGGCGGATCCACAGAAGGAGACCGGAAAGGACCACGGTCCCGAGGAGCGTGGCGATGGCAACACTGGCCCACTCCTCGGAGCGCGACTTCGTCGGCCTGATCTGATACAGCCCCTGCACGGCGAAGGAGAGCGGGAAAACAATCGTCACCAGAGGGAGGATGTAGGTATAGATCGAGAGGTCCTGCTGCCCTTTGGTCAGCGGAATGACCTCCACGGCAAAGCGCAGGTAGTACGCGACCAGCATCGCCAGGTTGGACGCCAGCGCGTCGATAACCATATAGACGGTCGAGAGTGTCTGGTGTTTTTTCTGAATCATGTGTTAAGCCGCGATCCGTTCAACGAGTTGTCGGAACTCACGGAGAAATCTCTCCCTCGAAAACTCCGCGGCCCTCGCTCGTATTGCGCCGCGATCCCATCGCGTCGCCTCGGCGGCGCGAAGGGCCAATGCAATTGTGCGTGCATCCTGTCGATCGAAAAAGAGCCCGGTCTCGCCCTCGATCACGCTTTCGGTCACGCCCCCTTTTCGAAATGCCACGACTGGTGTGCCCAGAGCCATGGCTTCGAGTGCCGTGATCCCGAAATCCTCCACTCCCGGATACAGAAGACTCCGGGCCCGCTGCACGAGATACACGAGCTCTTCGGACGAGACCCAACCGCGAAACTCGACACTGGACCCGCCTCGCACAGCAAGCGACTTCCCCAGCGGCCCCGACCCGATGACGATGAGACGGGTGCCGGACTCGCGGGCGGCATCGATGGCGAGATCAACCCGCTTGTAGGGAACCAGGGCCGAGATCAGCACGTGATAGGGCTCCCGTTCTTCGATGATCGGAGCGGCGAAGAAACTGGCATCGACAAAGGGATAAATCACCTCGGCATCCCGCCCGTAATAGCTCTGGATCCTCTGGCCGACAAAGTAAGAGTTGGCAACGAAGGCGTCCACACGCGATGCTGAGGCCGCGTCCCAGCGGCGGAGATAGCCTGCCAGCACCGATGCCGCAAGCCTTCTGATTGGGCGCGAGGGGGGAAAGTAATCGTCGAACCGGTCCCACACATAGCGCATCGGCGTGTGGCAGTAACTGATGTGCGGAGCGACCGGATCGACACCCTTGGCGACGCAGTGACTCGAGGAGACAACCAGGTCGAACCCACTGAAGTCCCACTCGCCGATTGCCGCCGGGAACAAGGGCAGCAACAGGCGATAGTCATCATTCCATGCCGCCAGTTTCTGAAGGCGGCTCACGTGGATGGGATGCGCTTCGATCGCCGACGAAACTGAGCCTGGAAAGTGAAACAGAGTGAAAACATCGGCGGTGGGAAACAACTCGAGAATTGCCTCCAGCACCTTTTCCCCTCCCCTCATTCCAGTCAGCCAGTCATGGACGACAGCTACTCGCAAATCGGCGGTCTTGTGCAATCAGCGCTTCTCGTCCGAGCCCGCCGGCGGTTCCCCATGTGGTGTCGAAGCCAGCGGATATTGGGTAGCTATCGCCGTACAGTCGTCACATAAGTGATCATTAGCCAGGTAAGTGCTGATCGCCACCTCGGCAAGACAGCGCGTGCATCGATGTCGCCCTGTCCGCTCCGGCAGTTCCCTGGGAATCTCTTCGTCGTTCATTTCACAGGTGTAGGGCCGCACGAGGTGTGGCCGGTATCCTTTTGTAGCACGACGGGGCATACATCAGAAGCAATACGGATGACAGGAGGGTGGCGTCCAAAGCTGCGGGCGGCGTGGAAGGGATGAAGAGCGGCAAGAAGCGATTGCGTCAGACTTTCGTGAGCTCGGCGACTTCACGGGGACCGATGAGAAGTTCCAAAGGCATTTCCTCTCGACGGCTCAGCAGCTGAGTGGCGATCTTCTCGATCTTCTCTCGATTCTCGACGAAGGCACGGAGGGTATCGGCGTGACCGCCCTGCCCTCCAAACGTTGCGTCGAGAGCCTCGCTCAGGATGAGACAACCGACCCGCTGCTTATCGGCTCCTACCCTTGCCACAAACATCACACCGTCGCGACCGCGCGGATCGCGGGTAAACCGCTCATCAAAAGTGATCTGCATCAGAACCCCTTATAACAGGGTGAGCGAACCGCGTAAAGAATGGCTTTGAAAAAACCGAGTGCCTCCCTCACCGGCCACGAACGATTTCGCGAGACGACCCAGAGCGCGCGCGGGCGCGCGCTCCACACGTGTGGCGCGGCCGCCCTCGGCCGCCTTCGCCCCCCCTTCCTCCCCTATTCTGAACCGGGCCGCGTGTAGAGAAAGCTCCAGGCGATCAGCAGCCCCTGTATCGGCAAACGCGCCAGCAGAGCCGAGCGGCTGAACGACGGAAAGAGCTCCGGATGCAGCGCCATCTGGAGATTGGCCGGGAATACCGCGATGAGCAGAGCGATGAGGCCCCAGGCGGCCAGCTTCGAGTACCGCGGGACGAGCAGCAGAGCGCCGAGGACAATTTCGCAGACTCCACTGACCAGGACCAGCGCGCGTGGCCACGGTAGATAGCCTGGAATCATCTGAAGGTAAAAGGCGTGCCTGATGAAGTGGTTGATTCCAGCAAGGATGAAGAAAGCGCCGAAGAGAAAGAGAGAGAGCAGACGCAGCCATTTCATCACTGGCCTCTCAGGGGATCTGATGTGCAGCCAGCGTACTGTTGAAAGTGTGGCCGGCTACATCCATATAAAGCTGTCGTTCGGTTACCGAGAGAGACAAACGAGTCCGTTTCTCGATCAGGGGACAAAGCTCGTCCATGAATCTCTTGTCGAAGGCGTAGATCGGGATCTCGTCGCTGCGATGAATTTTCTTTCCGGAGAGCTGGGACAGAAGCTGTCGAGGCTCCCGGTGTGTGTAGACGGCAACGCGACCGGCAAGCTTGCTTCCGCGGTGCAATCGCTCTGCGTCGGGCAAGCCGACCTCGATCCAGGCGGTAACGCGGCCGGTGAGGTCGCGCACAAGCACGGCCGGTTCGTCCCCCGCCGCGACGCCCTGGGTCAGCTCGATGCCTTCGCAGTATTCCAGACAGTAGGCGAGCACGCGGGTTGCCATGTACTCGATGGTTTCCGAAGGTTGCTGCGCAACGCGGAGATCGAGCGTCTCGTAGACCGACCGATCGATATCGGCCAGTTCCACGTTGAAGTTGTAGACCGTAGCTGTCAGTGCCATGAATGTGTCCGGAGAATTGGGGCCTGGACCGACCGAGGCCATGGAGCCGGGCACTACCCCGGTGAGCCGAAGCCGAGCGGAACCCTGCTCAGCGAATGGTTTCGACTCGTCTTCGGCTGAAGGCGGTACTTCCTAACCGTTCTCCGAAGTTGGTGGGACGAGGTCGGGAATGGCTTCTTCTCTCACGACCTGATCGCTGATCTCGGCACCCTGGCCTGGATTACTGCTTCGCTCCGCGCGCCTCTCCATCTTCAACTGCTGACGTTCGCGTTTGGCCTGCTCGCGCTGCCGCTTTGAAAAAGAAACTTGTGGTTTACCCAATCGTGGTCTCCTGCCTGAAAGAGAACGGATTCACCGTGCTCGGTTGTGTGACTCTCGTAGCCTACACGCCAATGACAGAACGGCGAATACGAGATTGATATGAAAGATCCGGCCAATGCCAGCCGTATCCGATTGGTTGAATCGATAAAGCTGAAGGAGAGTTGATCGAGGACTAATCGCCCTGCGCCGCCCGCTCCCACTCCTGCCAGTATCTCACTGATGTCGATTCCAGGTCGTCGATAGTCATCAGCGAGCCATCTTCCGACCTCAGAGTCGCGGAAGAATAGCGGAGTCGGAGCTCCCCTTCACTACACATTACACGGATCGACCCATTCGCCTCTGTGGCCGACAGAACATCCGGCTCACGCGCCATGATCCCCGCCAGATCGGTGATGACCTCGTCGGTGACTCCATCGACGAATGTCAGCTCCTCACACCCTGCAAGATCGATGGTGAGACTGCCGGGCCTCTCCCCTGCCCCATCCTCGAGAAAGTCGATTTCTACGAGAATCCAGGCGGATTCCGGGGTGGGACGGCTGATCTCCACGACGTCGCCGTCGTGAAGAAGGTTCCACAGCAGGGCCCGATCCGTCACGCAGAGACAGAAAGAGAACCTGAGATCATTAAATTCTCAGGACCGGGATTTTGGCGCAGGGCCGGCGGCAAAGCGCTCGTATCTCAGAAGAGACCCTTGTGGCGTGCCACTGGAATGGACGTGATGAGGACGCCCACGATGATCACAAGAATGGTGTTGGAGACGAAGTATGGGTAGACGGCGAGAACGAAGCCGGTCACGAGAAATGTCGGATCGTGCTGCCTTTTTCCGTAGACCATGTAGATCCCGCCGATTGCGCTGAAAAGCAGGCCGAAGAGAAGGCTCATGGACCCACCGGAATTGAGAATTGAGAATTGAGAATTGAAAAAGTATGCGAGCTCCTCTCCTCTGCGGGACTGGGCGCATCAATCGACGCCGCATCTCCTTTCTCAATTCTCAATTCTCAATTCTCAATTCCGCA
>DASZZV010000282.1:0-2794 GCA_035544835.1 Thermoanaerobaculia bacterium | reverse complement strand
GGCCTTAGACCCTGGGCCATCGAAAATGTTTGCGAGCACCACGATGGAAGGGCCCCCGCCCAGATCCCTCGCTGCGGCTCGGGATGACACATCAGGGAACCCGCGTAAATACAGGGAGTTTCTTAGAAGCAAGGGCGTGCGGGTGGGAGGGGCGACCTCGATTACGACGAACGATGTTAGTTCGTTCTCTGATCATTCAGGAAAGCGCGTCGATGGGTAACATCGACGTCGTTGCGAGGTCCCTCGCCCCTCCCGCCCACCCGCCCTTGCTCGGGATGACAGCAAAGGCTTGGCGCTTCCCCTTCCCTATCCACGAACGACGAACAACCAAGCACCAGCAACGAATAACGGGTAACGAATCAAACGAATTACAATGCGCCCCTTATGACGCAGGAAATTACGCCTCAGGTTGTGGCCTCGCACGGGATCTCCCCGGAAGAGTACGAACACATCGAACAGATTCTCGGGCGCAGGCCGAATTACCTCGAGCTCGGAATCTTTTCGGTGATGTGGTCGGAGCATTGCTCGTATAAATCGAGCCGCATACACCTGAGGAACTTTCCCACCACCGGAAAGGTCGTCATTCAAGGCCCCGGCGAGAACGCGGGGGTGATCGACATCGGGGACGGCTACGTGGCCGCTTTCAAGATGGAATCGCATAACCATCCCTCCTTCATCGAGCCATACCAGGGCGCGGCAACCGGCGTGGGCGGAATTCTGCGCGACATTTTCACCATGGGAGCGCGGCCGATTGCCACACTCGACACGCTGCGGTTCGGATCGCTCGATGCGCCTCGGATGCGCTACCTCGTCGACGGCGTCGTTCGCGGGATCGCCGGTTATGGCAACTGCATCGGCATTCCCAATGTAGGCGGTGAGACTTCCTTTCACCCCTGCTACAACGGCAACATCCTGGTGAACGTCTTCGCGCTCGGCGTGGCCGAGGCGGGGAAGATTTTCAAGGGGACAGCCAGCGGTGTCGGCAATCCGGTGATCTACGTCGGATCGAAAACAGGACGCGATGGCATTCACGGCGCGACGATGGCCTCGGCGGAATTCGACGCCGCATCCGAGGAGAAGAGGCCGACCGTGCAGGTCGGTGATCCATTCACGGAGAAGCTGCTGCTGGAGGCCTGCCTCGAGCTCATGCAGCTCGATCACATCATCGGCATTCAGGACATGGGAGCGGCAGGACTGACCTCGTCATCTTTCGAGATGGCCGGTCGCGGAGGGGCAGGCATACGCCTCGACCTCGATCGCGTCCCGGTGCGCGAACAGGGTATGCAGCCATACGAGATCATGCTGTCCGAATCCCAGGAGCGCATGCTCATCGTGGCCGTGAAAGGACATGAACAGGCTGTGCTGGACATCTTTCATAAATGGGATCTCGATGCCGCCGTTGTGGGAGAGGTCACGGGTGATGGCTTCGAGCGCCTCTTCTGGAATGGTGAAGAGGTTGGAGCCATCCCGGTCGGGCCGATCTCCACTGAGGCTCCGATGTACCGGCGCCCCTTGGCGCGCGGCACTTACCTCAATGGGGTCAAGCCGCGGCTCATTCGAGACCGGAAGCCCGATGCTGATCTGACCGGCACCCTGCTGGCGTTGCTCGGGTCACCCAATCTCTGCTCGAAGCGATGGATTTTCGAACAGTACGACACGACGGTGCGAACGAATACGATTGTCGGTCCGGAGCGGGCCGATGCCGCCGTGGTGCGCATCAAAGAGACCGGCCGCGCCCTGGCGATCACTTCGGATGTAAATCCAGTCTATTGCTACCTCGATCCGTATGAAGGTGGGAAGCAGGCCGTTGCCGAAGCGGCCCGGAACATCGTCTGCGCCGGCGGCGTGCCTGCGGCCATCACCGACTGTCTCAACTTCGGTTCGCCGGAGCGGCCGGAAATCATGTGGCAGTTCTCGGAATGCATTCGTGGCATCAGCGATGCCTGTCGGGAGCTGAATACGCCAGTGGTATCAGGCAACGTTTCTTTCTACAACGAGACGGAAGGCAAGGCGATCTATCCCACTCCCAGCGTGGGCATGGTGGGAATTCTCGAATCGGAGAGAGACGCGATCTCACTCGAGTTTCGAAAACCGGGGGATGCCATCGTGCTGCTCGGTGAGACGCGCGAGGAGCTCGGCGGGTCCGAGTACGCACAGATGTTCTTTGGCGGGCAACTGGCACTCCCGCCGCGAGTCGATCTCAAAAGGGAGAAAGAGCTGCTGAGTTTCATGGGCTCTGCGCGTTCGCTGATCCAGTCCGCTCACGATCTCTCCAATGGCGGCCTGGCCGTGGCCCTGGCCGAATGTTCGGTGTCGGGAGTGGGCTGCAAGGTGGAGCTGGGCGACTACGCCGGCGATCTCGATGCCGAAGGGATCCTGTTCAGTGAGTCGCAGGCTCGCGTGATCGTGACCTGCGATCGCGCCAGGATCGCGGAAGTCCTCGAGCTGGCGCGCAAGACCGGAGTTCCAGCCCGCGAAGTGGGAGTGACAGCGGCTGCCATTTTTCTCATCGAGCGCCGCGGAGAGACGATCATTCGCACCAGCACGGCCGAGCTTCAGCGCATCTGGTCGACGGCGTTCCCGGAGTTACTGGCCGGCAGTACGATCGACGATGTCATTCGCGGACGGGGACATGTGGAAGATCTGATCGCGCGGTAGAGCCTGAAAACACATATTGCACAATTGCGCGATAAAGCATTGTCATCCTGAGCAAGGGACGACGCTGCGTCGCCGATGAGGGAAAGAAACGTGCTTGTCATCCTGAGCCGCCGCGGCGAAGGATCTCCAGCGGCAG
>DASZZV010000281.1:0-4773 GCA_035544835.1 Thermoanaerobaculia bacterium | reverse complement strand
GGCGGGATTTCGGATTTCGAATTTCGGATTTCGAATTTAAAGGCAAAAGAAGCAGGCTGCCTTTCGTGCTGCTTATTTTTTGCCTTTAAATTCGAAATTCGAAATCCGAAATCCGAAATCCGAAATTGTGTTCAGTTCGGCGCCCCCGTCCAGGCTTCTGTAGCTATCCGCTGCAACCCACCACCAGTCATCCGTCGCTGACCGTTATCTCAGCGGACGAGGGGAGGAACGATGGTGCTGGCGGAGGGACCCGACGCGAGGGAAAGGCGATGGTCCACAGCTTGATCAGCGGTCCCGAGCTCACGTACGAGATCATCCAGAGAAAGAAGAACTCTGAAGGCCAGCGCCACAGCACTGCCACCATCAGGACGCCGATCAGGACGTAAGTTGCCGAAAGCCGTTTCTGCAGGTTCGCGTACTTTTGCGAACGATAACGGATGGTGGAAACCATCGCGAAGGCCAGCCCCGTGGTGACGAGCATCATGATGGCTGCGAATCGTTTGTCGGTAACCGGATCGGGAGCGTAGTTGATGATGCTGGCCAGCGTCAGGGCGCCTGCCGGAATCGGCAGTCCGACGAAGTAACGATGATCGGTCTTGGCAGTGTTGATGTTGAAACGAGCCAGGCGAAGCGATCCGGCGACCAGGAAGAGGAAAGCGATCCCTGCTCCGAGTCTCGACCAGAGTTGAAGTGACCAGGTATAGACGAGGACGGCCGGTGCGCAACCAAAGGTGACGCAGTCAGCCAGCGAGTCATACTCCTTGCCGAACTCGGAGGTCGCCTTCATGAGTCGCGCCACAAGACCGTCGAATGTGTCGAACACCGCGGCGATGACGAGCGCCCCGCAGGCCATCCGGAACAGATGCGAAGCCTTGAGCGTGTTGCCCAGAGCCATCGACCTGGAGGCCTGGAGGCACAGAAGAATCGTGATGAAGCCGAACAGTACGTTGAGTACCGTCAGCGAGGTCGGGACAACGTATGCTCCGCGTCGGAGCTTCCTGCGGACTTCAGATCCATTCATCAGTTCAGGCCTCGGCAAAGATCGCGCCGCCTGCGGAGACTGAAGATCTCCGCAGGCCTCACGTGTCAGTGCGCGTACGCCTCCTGCTGACGGAGCCTGGCGACCATCTGATCCTTGAGGGCGAGCTTGAGTTTCTTCAATTGTTTTTCTTCGATCTCTTCGTCTACTGAAAGCATGGACTTGCTGGCAAGTTCGGCCAGGCGTGCCTCGTACCGGTGGTGTTCGTCCGACCAGCGTCGGAAATCCTCGTCACGATCACTGAGCACCCTGCGCAATTCCTCATTCAGCTCCGGCATCAAACGTCCTCCTTATGTCCGTGAATAGCTCCTAAATTCTATCACCGTGCCACGGCTTCGACTCCAGCACCGTTAAGTCTTTTCGGGACAGCCTGTTCCACGTCACCTTGCCTCCTTTTCGCAACCAGAAAAGCAGCGCGCGAAGGCGCGCGGTAGACCGGTAGCACCGGGCGTGAGCCCGGTGTTGGCGACGACTCGCAATTTCCAGCTTTCAAAACTGTACGAGCCCGCGAAGGCGGGCGACAGATGATGTGCCGGATAAGTCTGCCGCCCGCCTTCGCGGGCTCGTATAGATTGAAGGCATTTTTCTCGAGGGGGTCACTCGCTACACCGGGCTCACGCCCGGTGCTACAGGTCTATCGTGCGCCTTCGCGCACTGGATGGTGGGTTCACGTGGATAGCGCTCCTGCTCGGGCGTCCACACCGAACGTATAATGCGCCTTCGTGAACTGGAAGAGAGCCGCTGCAGTTTCCCTCCTCCTGGTCGTTCTCTCCGCGATTCTCACCGCTACCCAGCGAGACCTTTTCGTCGGCGATGAAACCAAGTACGGCGAGATCGTTCGAGAAATGCGCGCCTCCCATTCGATTTTCGTACCGATCCTCAATGGTGAGCCTTACAGTCACAAGCCGCCGATTCATTTCTGGATGATCTACGCGCTCACGGGGCTGATCGGCGCGCATTCCATCTGGCCGTTCGTACTTCCCTCGATTCTGGCGGTCATCCTGCTGTTTCTCATCTGCCGCGTTCTGGGGCGGGAGCTCTTCGGTCCGGAGACGGGAGACTGTGCTGCCTTCCTGCTCTCATGTTCCTACCTCGTCTGGAGCCTTACGCAAACCGGTCGGATGGATGTTCTCTTTGTCGCCCTGATTTCGCTGGGCATGCTGTTTCTCTGGAAGTCCTACGACAGGCCATCGATGATCATCGTGACCGGCCTGATCGTCGGGATTGCCTCGCTGGTGAAAGGACCGATGGCGCAGGTCCTGACGATTCTCATGTTCGCCGCGTCATCCATCGCATTCCGGCGTCGACCGCGCTGGCATGACGCGATCGGGTTGCTGGTGGCTTTGCTGACGCCGTTGCTGTGGCTGGTGCCGGCGACGCTTCAGCGTGGAGAGTCGTATCTCCAGGAACTGCTGGTGAAACAGAGTCTGGGACGAGCCGTTCACGCCTGGGTGCATCGCGAGCCGGTCTGGTTTTATCTGGGCCGGTATCCCGCGTCGTTCTTTCCCTGGTTCGCGACGCTCCCTTTTGCGATTGCCTTCATCTTCAGAAATAGGGAAGACACCGCCAGGAAGGCGCGCCTGTTCTGTCTTCTCTGGATCCTGGTCGTGATGGGCGCCTTCAGTGCGCTGAGCAGCAAACTCGATATCTATATGCTGCCGGCCATTCCCGCCGCAGCGCTGTTGCTGGCCTCTTTCGTCGTGCAGTTTCCCGGCCTCGAATCCCGTGCTGCCCTGACGGCCACGCGGTGTGTCACCGCACTACTGCTCATCGCTGGGCTGGCCGGCATTTTCGCGGCTCCCTTGCTGCTGCACTCACCAGAGGGAGGGCTCTTTCCGATTTTCAGGGTGAGGGCATTGTGCCTGATCATGGCGATCGTGGCGGGAGTGGCACTGCTGTGGAGTGTCAGGCGGCCGGCCCTCGACGTCGCGGTCACCGGGCTCGGTTTTGCGGCGCTGACACCTCTTTTCCTCCTCGCCGCATTACTCACGCCGTCCTTGAATCGTGTCGCCTCTTCGACGACGCTCGTCGAGGCGCTGAGCCGCCAGGAGGGGGATGGGAAGCGTATCGCGCTGTACCAATGCCCTTTTTTGTGGTCTCGTACTCTCCCGGAGTCCTATGACGACGTGCATTACATCGGTCGCAACGGGTTGCAGGAATGGGCCGGGCCGCTGCCTCGCATCGTGGCGGTACGGGCCGGTCGTGAGGGAGAGGTTCCACTACTCCCTCAGCGATACGTTCGTGTCGACAGAGTGCGAATGATAGGGAAAGACTTCGATGTCTACCGTCTCCGCTAACGGGACCTTGAATCGCCCTTCCGATCGCGGTGCGTTACGCGGCCTGGGTGCGGGCTTCATCGTTCTGCTGATCCTGGCGGTTCTCTGGCCGGCTCCGATCGTATCGGTCAACGACAACTATTTTCATCAGCCGCTGGCGGTAGACGAACGGTCTTTTCTCGGGAGAGAAGCGCCTTCCTGGGATGCGGTCTTTCTCGGGCTGGTCGGACTCTACGCGCTGATTCTCATGCATGGTCGCCTGACCGCGACCGAGGATTCGTTCGAGTACCTGGTGCATGACCTGCGGGCGCTACCCGGACGGTTGAGCCGGGAAGGCCGCCGGCTCCTCGGCATTCGCACGCTTATGAGCATGGTTGCTTTCAGCGCCGCCGTCGGCGCGGTCTGGTACCTTCTGGACGCGCCGTTGATCGCCGCGGCGGAATCGGTTCAGAGTCCCTTCTCCCGCTCCGCGGTGCGTCTTCTGAATCGACTGGGCGGCGGCATGAATGCGCCGATGGTGATTGGATTTTTTCTGATTGCCGGGCTGGCGCTTGCTCGCCGGCCCTGGCTACGAGTCGCTCAGGCGATGGCGCTGGCATCGTTGAGCGGAGGGATCGTGGTGAACCTGTTGAAATATGTGGTTGGCCGCTCCCGGCCAGAGCTGTGGCTGGGCCCATTCCACCACGCCGGCCCGGCTTCGAATTCATTCCCGAGCGGACATACCGTGGGTGCTTTCGCCATCGCCGGTGTGATTCTTCTTGGTTCTCATTCTCGATCGCTCAAGGGGGTGGCGTTGCTGCTGGCAATCGCGATCGCCACATCGCGTGTCGTGGCCTTCCGGCACTGGCCCTCTGACGTCTTTACTTCTTCGATGATCGGGCTGATGTTCGGTTGGTTCTACATCAGGGCCATCGGCGCGGACAGCGTCAGTTCGGAAGACTCTGCAGCGCCGGCACAACCCTGATCTCCCGCTTCGAAGAAGATCCGCCCACGAGGCGCCCGATGGAGGTGTCGCTCAAATCGGCGACGGCGCGTGCACCGCCGCAATCGGAGCACTCGCTGGTGTCGGGCGCGCCACCGATCGGAACGAAGTGAAACTTCTCACCGCCGCATGACGCGCACAGCTCGCGGACGACATCGTAGTGGAACAGGGAAAGTCGGGTGCATGACATTGAAAGACTCCTAGAACCGTGAATCGTGGTGACTGGGTTAGCTGAGTTAGGTTAGAGTTAGAGCGCCGGAGGCGCGATTAACAATAGCCCAGGACGAAGTCCTGGGTCTGGAGTTTGGCCATTCGTGGGCGGCCCGGAGGGCCAGTAAGCTGGTAGCCAGTGGTGAGCGAAGCGAACCACTGGACGCGGGATCATAACGATTCTTTTCTTTTCCAGAGCCCCGGCAGGGGCGCGAGCGATCGACAGAAAGAGCGCGTCCAATCGAGGCATCCGGTGGCGGCTTTCG
>DASZZV010000280.1:0-9091 GCA_035544835.1 Thermoanaerobaculia bacterium | reverse complement strand
CCCCCGAGGAGATTGCGTTGATCCTCGACACGGCCGAGGGCTTCAAGGAAGTGAGTGAGCGTCCAGTAAAGAAGGTGCCGGCGCTCCGCGGTCAACTGGTCATCAATCTCTTCATGGAAGCGTCTACCCGGACACGCGTCTCCTTCGAGATTGCAGAGAAGCGTCTTTCGGCCGACACGCTGAACTTCGCTGCTTCGGGCTCGGCGGTTGAGAAAGGGGAGACCTTGATCGACACGGCCCGCAACCTCATGGCCATGCATCCGGACATGATTGTGATCCGCCACAAGTACCCTGGATCCCCGAAAATGCTCGCCGACATCCTCCCCGCATCCATTATTAATGCTGGGGACGGCGCTCATGAGCATCCAACGCAGGCTTTGCTCGACGCCTTCACCATTCGAGAGCGGCTGGGACGACTCGAAGGAGTCAACGTCTCGATCATCGGCGACATCGCCCACTCGCGGGTGGTCCGATCCAACATTCACCTTCTTACCAAGATGAAGGCCAACGTCACTCTGGCCGGACCTCCGACTCTAATGCCGGTGGAAATCGAGAAGATGGGCGTTCGAGTCGTGCATTCCCTGGATGAGGCGCTCGAAGGCGCGGACGTCATCATGATGTTGCGAATTCAGCTGGAGCGCCAGGGCAAGCTGACCTTCCCCTCGTTACGCGAGTACTACAACACGTTTGGTCTTACCGCGGAGCGACTTCGCCGAGCCAGGGAATCCGTTCTGGTCATGCATCCCGGCCCGATGAATCGCGGTGTCGAGATCGCATCGGACGTGGCCGACGGTCCCTACTCAGTGATCCTCGAGCAGGTGACCAACGGAGTGGCGGTGAGGATGGCAGTCCTCTATCTGCTCGCCGGCGGACACCTGGGGGAGAGCTGATGGAGTTGATCCGATGAATGTTCTGATCCGAAATGGCCGCGTCGTCGATCCCTCTCAGGAGCTCGACGAGCAACTCGACGTTCTCATCGAAGATGGGCTGGTCACAGCTCTCGACGGTGGGATCGACGCCCCCGCGGGCGTCGAGGTGATCGATGCCACTGGACTGGTCGTGTCGCCCGGCTTCATTGACCTGCACACGCACCTTCGCGAGCCGGGTCAGGAGCACAAAGAGACCATTCACACTGGAACGAGAGCCGCCGTCGCTGGCGGCTTCACCGCTGTCTGCGTCATGGCCAACACCGTGCCACCAAACGATGAGCGCGCCGTGACGGAGATGATTCTGGCTGAGGCAAGGCGGCGCGGGGCCTGTCATGTTTATCCGATCGGCGCCGTAAGCAAGGGGTTGAAGGGCGAGGAGCTGGCGGAGATGGCCGACCTCTTCGGGGCCGGCTGCGTAGCGATGAGCGACGACGGAAAGCCGGTATACAACGCCCGCCTGATGCGGGCCGCCCTCGAGTATTCGCGCATGCTGGGCATCCCCATCATCGCCCATGAAGAGGATCGCGACCTGAGTGAGGGCGCGGCCATGCACGAGGGTTACTACTCGACACTTCTCGGCCTGCACGGCGCACCGGCGGCGTCCGAAGAGTCCATGACTGCGCGAGACGTGATTCTGACCGAGCTCACCGGTGGGCATCTTCATGTGGCGCACGTGTCGACGCGCGGATCGATCCGCGCCGTGCGTCGCGCCAAGGAAGACGGACTTCGCGTGACCTGCGAGGTTGCGCCGCATCATTTCTTCTTCAGTGACGAAGCCGTTCGATCGTTCTCGACCAACTTGAAGATGAACCCGCCGTTGCGATCGGCTGACCATCGCGAAGCCATTCTCGGCGCGCTGGCCGACGGGACTATCGACGCCATCGCCACCGATCACGCGCCCCATCACCCTGATGAAAAGAACGTCGAATTCGACCTGGCCCCGTTCGGGGTCATCGGGCTCGAGACTGCATTTGCTGTCTCCTACGACACTCTGGTGGTCGGCGAGGTGATCTCACTGGGCCGGCTCATCGATCTTCTGTCCTGCGGTCCGGCGAGGGTCTTCACTCTGCCCGGCGGCACCCTGGCAACCGGATCCTCGGGAGACGTCGTTCTCCTCGATACAGAAGCGACGAGCTCGTTCGATCGATTCATCTCGAAATCGAAAAACTCTCCGTTCACCGGGATGAGCTTTCAGGGTCGTGTGGCCGCGACCATCGTCGGCGGACGAATCCAGCATTCCGCCATCGTCTCCGGGAACAGGGTAGTGCCGGCGAAGAAAAAACGAGCGCCGGCCGCAAAAGCGCGAAAGAGGTGAGCACTCCTTCTGTGAAGCGTGTCGTCATCGTGGACGATTCCGTGGGCTTCTGCGAGCTCTGGGAAAATACTCTGAAGGATCGGTACGGCGAGGGGGTGCACGTCGAGACATATCGTCACCCTTATGATGCCCTGGCGCATATTGACGCTGCCATCGACCTCCTCATTGTCGATCTGGAAATGCCCGGCATGGATGGGCAGAAGTTCGTAGCCTATGCCCGACAGAAGGGCCTGTCACACCGGAGGATTATCGTGACGTCGTCGCATCCCGCCGACGAGCTCCATCAGAGGTTCAAGATCGGGGAGACCATCGCCGTGATCAACAAGACCGAGCCCAAACAGCAGGAGGCTTTTCTGATGATCCTCGATTCGATTCTGCGAAAAAAAGTCTGAAGACGCTTGCAAGGGAAGCGGAACGTTGGCAACATCGACGGGTGCAGGAAGGGCTGGTTCCAACTGTGCCGGTGAAACACGGTGGTTGAACCCCCCTCGGAGAGACATTGACTGTTCAAAGCCCGACGACGATAGCGCCCGAAGCTGCACAGCCGGCGATCACGCTCAACGACCTGCTGATTTTCATGTCCCAGCAGGAGGCTTCGGATCTTCATCTCAAGCCGATGCGTCCGCCACTCCTGCGGATCAACGGGAAGCTGGTCGCGCTCAAGATCGATCCGCTGAAGCCGGCCGACCTGGAACGCCTGCTGATGCCTATTCTTACTCCGATCCAGCGCGAGAAATTCGAGCTTTCGCAATCAGTCGACCTCGGGTATGGCGTCCCGGGTGTGGCCAGATTCCGCGGCAACATCTACATGCAGCGCGGAACCGTCGCCGCTGTCTTCCGTAGAGTTCCCATTCAAATTCAGGGCATCGACGAGCTGGAGCTTCCCAGGGCCATTCGCGAGATGACTGAGATTCCCGACGGACTGGTGCTGGTGACAGGGCCCACCGGATCGGGGAAGTCGACGACGCTTGCGGCCATGATCTTCGAGATCGCTTCGCGCGAGGCTCTGCATATCGTCACGATCGAGGACCCGATCGAGTTTCTGTTCATGGACCGCGTGGCCGCTGTTTCACAGCGTGAGGTCGGAACGGACACGCCGACCTTCCAGGATGCGCTGCGCAACGCCATGCGGCAGGATCCCGACGTCATCATGGTCGGAGAGATGCGCGATCGCGAGACGATCCAGACCGTGCTGACCGGCGCCGAGACCGGACATCTGGTTTTCTCGACGCTTCACACCAACAACGCCGCACAGACCATCGACCGCATCGTCGACGCCTTCCCGGTGGAACAGCACAAGCAGCTTCGCTCGCAGCTCTCGCTGGTGCTGCGGGGAATCATCTCGCTGAAACTCGTGAAGACAGTCGAAGGAAAGCTCACCGCCGTCGTCGAGATTCTCAGGAACTCACCGAAAATCGCCAAGCTCATCGAAGAAGGAAACACGAAGGACATCCTCGAAGAGATGGAGGGCTCGGTCGCGTTTTACCGTATGCAGTCGATGAATCAGTCGCTGCTGTCGCTACTGGTACATCAGAAGATTACTTATAAGGACGCAATGCAGCTGACCAGCGATCCCGAGGATCTCTCGCTGAAGCTGCGGCAGTTGTTCCCGACCATCGAGGAGCGGGTTCGACAGGGGGAAACTGAGATGGCGCCCACGTATTCGGATTTCTCGCAGATCACCGAGCTCATGGAGATCAAGAAGCTCTATGAGGAACAGGAAGAGAAGAACCGCATGCGGATCCTGGAAAAGGAGGAGGAGCTCGACGCTCTCCGTCACGACCTCGAATACCGCGACCAGATGATGGCCGATCGCGCCAACACGACGTCGGAGAAAGACGATGAGATCACACGGCTGAAGGGTGAGAACGAACGTCTCCGTGCCGATGCCCAGAGCAAGATCAATCAGCTGCAGGAACGGATCAAGGAGCTCAACCAGAAGCTGATGGGCGGCAGCGCCGCTCCTCCAAAGCGCTGATCCGATGTCGACGAAACCCTCCCGGAAACTCGACACCTTTCCCAACCCGAACCCGGAACGCGACTACGAGATCTCTTTCGAGGCTCCGGAGTTCACCTGCGTCTGCCCCATGACCGGTCAGCCCGACTTTGCCACCGTCCGCATTCGCTATACGCCGGACCAGCGTTGCGTGGAGCTCAAGTCACTGAAGCTCTACCTCTGGTCATTTCGCGATGAGGGAACCTTCCACGAAGCGGTCACAAATCGCATTCTCACCGATCTAGTTGAAGCACTCGATCCGCGCTGGATGTCGGTGGAAGGAGACTTCCTCGTCCGCGGGGGGATCCATACCGTGGTGAGGGCCGAGCACCGGCCGAAGCGGAATTGAAAATTGCAAATTGAAAATTGAAAAAGGGGAACGTAGCTGAGGCGAGTATCGGAGTGTGAATGCGTCCGGAATGTGTCATCCCGAGCCGCAGCGAGGGATCTGGGTGGTGGCCCTTCCATGATGGTTCTTCAACATTGTCGATTGCCAAGGGCATAAGGCCCCCGCCCAGATCCCTCGCTGCGGCTCGGGATGACACACGCTGCGGCGTTCTCGAGATCGCTCCACTTTTTCAATTTTCAATTTTCAATTTTCAATTCCGCCCCGGTAAGTTGCCGGTACGCCTCCAGATACTTCTCCCTCGTTTTCTCCACGACCTCAGAGGGTAGCTCCGGCGCAGGCGGGGTCTTATCCCAGCCAGTGGACTCCAACCAGTCGCGAACGAACTGTTTGTCGTAGGAAGGCGGGTTCTGACCTTGCTGGTAACTTTCGGCTGGCCAGAAACGGGATGAGTCGGGGGTCAGCACCTCGTCGATCCAGATGATCTGATCGCCGCTCAAACCAAATTCGAATTTTGTATCTGCGATGAGGACGCCTCGGGTCGCTGCGTAATCCGATGCCTCGCGATAAAGCGTCAGGGTCATCTCACGAAGCGTCTCGGCGCGTTGATTTCCAACGATTTCCACCATCCGGTCGTAGGAGATGTTTTCGTCGTGCCCTTCCTCGGCCTTCGTGGCCGGGGTGAAGATCGGCTCGGCCAGTTTGCTCGCGACCGTCATGCCTGCCGGCAATGAAATGCCGCAGATGCTCCCGTTCTTCATGTAATCTCGGTAGCCCGACCCGGCCAGATATCCGCGGGCCACGCACTCGATGGGAATGACTTCGCAGCGGCGCACGAGGATGCTTCGCCCTCGCAGATGGTCGTGTCGACGGACTTCCAGAGGAAAACGTTCGAAGTCGGTCTCCACGAGATGGTTCTCGACATCGCGGAAATGGCGAAACCAGAAATTGGAGATCTGCGTGAGAACTACGCCCTTGTCCGGGATACCCGGCGACAGAACGACATCGAATGCCGAGATGCGATCGGTGGCGACGAATAGCAGGTGCTCACCCAGGCTGTAGACATCGCGGACTTTTCCTCTGCGTTCCAGAGGGAAGGGAAGATTGGTTGTTGTGACTGGTGGCATCTTTTCCAAGTGCTCCCGTCAAAGGCCTTCAATGGTCCGGCCTATGAAGAAGGCCAAGAAATTGGAGCGTTGTCGAATGTGTCCCAAAGGAATGTCGGTGCAAGGTTGCAATGACCGCGTCGTCCGATAAAACTCTCTCAGTTTTTCTCTGCTCGACTCGAGACTCTCGGCCGTTAGAGGAAGCACCAGACCGACCAGATCGAGATCGAAATTGTCGAGCTGAACGGATTTCCTGACCTCATCGGTTCGAGCGTCCCACTCGCCGACGATGATGTACGAGGTGGCGTCGGAATCGGGATCCGCCGAGCACAACATCAACTCGGCGTCGCCGCCGCTGACCGTGGCACTGGTCTCGTCGTCGAGTTTTGCAGAGGGGCCACCATCCGGCTGGTGATATTGCTGGCGCACCAGGTTGTAAAGCGGTTCTTCCTCCTCAATAGGCTCGGTACGCACATCGTCGCGCCGGAAGCGAACGATTTCTGTGACCTCGATCTTCTCCAGCCCTTTGAGGGATACAACCCCGAGGAGCCGGAATCCAATGAAGTCGATGCCTTCCAGCGTGGAGGAAAATCCGATGTAGTTGCCCCAACTCGCCCTCAGGCGGAACAGCGGCCGGGGATTGACGGTGAGCTCAGTCGACAATTCCTGCAGAAGGAGCAGAGATGCGACGATCCCCTCGTTCACCAGGTGACCGTTCTGGTTGACATAGGCGTAGTACTCGCGCTGATGCGTCTCACGATCGACGACGTCGACTCCTCGAGCCAGCGGAGCGAAGAACTGATGAACGGTCGCCGAGTCATAGCCGTGAGCGACCAGAAAACCCTGGATCTCCTCGATCTCCTTGTTCGCTTTCCCGGTCGTGAGACGGGAGAGCTCGATGATGCCGGGACCGTAGAACTCCATGACGTGTTCCGGGGAATCGGGTGTCCCCTTCATAGGCAGGAGCCGGTAGTAGCCGAAATTCAGCGCCAGGCGCAGTCCTTTATTGAAGGCGAATCCCTTGCGGCGCATCTCCGAGTAGAAGCGCTGGATCTCCACAGCTGCAAAGACGAGTCTGAGCGCACGGCGGGTGGTGTAGAAAGCGCCGTCACCGAGAAACTTCTCGAACTGCAGGACGTGACGATCGGCGATAGACCCAACCTTCCGCTGAAAATAAACCATCTGCCGATACGAGCTGATTTCCGGCTTGCGCCCGGCCCGCGCCAGATTCCCCAGAGTTTCGGAAAAAGCGGTGATGTCGTACATCAATCCGAAACGGTAGACCATCGGGTCGACGACACCGGGTCGTGCGAAGTCGATGGGCCTGGTAGCGCGTGAGTAACTGACACCTGGCCCTTTCTCAACGGGCAGGATGTCGCCGTTCGGCGTCGTGGTCATCCAGATGATGGCACGGCGAAGCTGATGAAGAATCGAGTACTCCTGCAGGCGGCGCGACAGCGAGCTGAGCTGCTCCCGCTCCTCGCGAGTCATCAGTTCTTCGACCACTAAATGCTCGAAAATGAATTTCTGAAATCGTGAATCGAACACCAGCCCCAGAGGCAGCCCCCGCTCGGGGTTGACGCCCAGAAGCGTGACAGCTCCCCGGAAGGTCGGATCCCGCTTGATCAGCTCCGCAACAGTGGCGAAGAGCCGGTCGAAACTCTCCTTGAAGGCCAGGAAGTCGCGGTGAATGTATCCCTGAAAGAACGATCTCAGCTCCCGCAGATCGGGACCGATGAACTCCTCGGTGAGAATGAGGACATTCTCCTGAAGGAGGCGGAAGAATCGCAGCCCGCGCTCTTCCTCACCATCCAGCGCAGGCGCTAGTCGCGCCGTGAGCTGGGACATCTGTTCGCGCATCTCAAGCGACCACTTCGAAAAGATGCGATATTTCAGAGTGTCGCCCTGCGTCCGGCCGACGTTGGTGTCGATGATGCTGAGCCTCCGCGGAATTCCGGTGATGTGTCGCGACAGATCGACCGAGTGCGCCAACCAGAAAACACCGTGATAGTCAGCCAGCAGGTTCGAGAGCATGGCGTTCTCGGCCAGCTTCATCACCAGAGAGACGTAGGTGCTGAAAGCCTGCTGAAGGCGCTCTTTGTTCTGGGATCGATCGGCCTGCCACCGAACTTCCTCGGCCAGCCAGCGGTCCAGCTTGCTCTCCAGGTCGCGCAGCCCTTCGGTGGCGCTTACGGGAAAGCCGAGCGTCGGAGCAAGACTCTCATCGGAATAGAAGATCTTGTAGGGGCGAGGCAGGATCCAGTCCGGATTCTTAAAGAGCTCCGCAAGGGATCGCTCGAGATCGACGGACAGGACAAATGGCGAGCTCTCCGGCCTCTGCGTGAGATAGGTCGACAAAGCTCGATTCATGACGGGAGAGTATGTCAGATGTCAGATGTCAGATGCCAGAACGGCCGGCTTCACGACAAAGTGTCATCCCGAGCCGCAGCGAGGGATCTGGGTGGGGGCCCTACATTGGCTGCAATCCGCATTGTTCGTTATGACACGGGCGAGAGGCCCCCGCCCAGATCCCTCGCTCGACGCTCGGGATGACACCCATCTGACATCTGGCATCTGACATCTGACATCTGACATCCGACCTCCCACATCCGATATCATCTCGCCATGGAAGATCGCGCCGTCGTCTGTATTACCTGCAACGGCTCCGGCTGGAAACCAGTCGATGGCGCTCTCCAGGCCCGCCCGTGCGAGTGCCAGGGCGAGCTGCGTCGTCGGAACCGGACTGCCGCAGCGGCGATCCCCAAACGTTATTACCACTGTCGCCTCTCGAACTTCCGCGACCGCGGTAACGTCTCCATCTCCAGCGCCAAACGACGGATTGCCGAATACATAGCTGGCTGGCCCCAACAGGAAATGGGACTCCTTCTCATCGGTGGCTGTGGAGCCGGCAAGACCCATCTTGCAGTGTCGGCGCTTCACGAGATCATCGATCTCGACAAGCCGGGCAAGCTGCTGTTCTGCAACTTTCAGGATCTCATCCAGGAGCTGCACGCGTCGTTCAGCTCGGACGAAACCCCCTCGAAATCAGAGCTCGTTCGCCCCATCCTCGAGGCTGATCTTCTGGTTCTCGACGAGCTCGGCTCGCAGAAGCCGACTGCCTTCGTGCAGGACATGCTCTACTACATAGTCAACAGCCGCTACAACGACGTGAAGCCGACGATCTTCACCACAAACTATCCCGACGATTCACGGCGCGAGTCCGATGAGCGGCTCGAGCAGCGCATTGGCGAGCGACTTCGAAGCCGGCTTCACGAGATGACTGAGCGCGTGATCATCGACGCCGATGACTACCGCAAGAGCGTCGGGCGGATCTGACGGCTACAACGACTACTCCGCGGACGTCGATCGATCAGGCTGCCGATACGATCCGTGACGCCT
>DASZZV010000279.1:0-2450 GCA_035544835.1 Thermoanaerobaculia bacterium | reverse complement strand
ATCGACGGCGCGGTTTGGCACCTCGATGTCGGCTTATCACATCCTGGGGCTGGAGCAGGTCCCAAGGGTCCGGCTGTTCGCCGGTTAAAGTGGTACATGAGCTGGGTTCAGAACGTCGTGAGACAGTTCGGTCTGTATCCGTCGTGGGCGTTGGAAGATTGAGGGGCGTGGACCCTAGTACGAGAGGACCGGGTCGAATTGCCCTCTCGTGTACCGGCTGTGGTGCCAACTGCAGCGCCGGGTAGCGAGGGCAAGCGCAGATAACCGCTGAATGCATCTAAGTGGGAAGCTGCCCCCAAGATGAATCTTCCCTGGAGCTTCGAGCTCCCTAAAGGGCCGGGAGAGACCATCCCGTCAAGAGGCCACAAGTGGACGTAGAGCAATCTATTCCAAGCTGAGTGGTCCTCATCGCCCGTGAGGCTTGATCTTTTTTATATGATTGGAGTTCTTCTTTTTCTCCAATCAACTAGCAGAAGCAGAGCGATCTAACGAGTTGATTCGCTCTCACGATCATACTTCTATCACTCCGAAGTCATTCTTCGGATTTCCCTCCACCCGGCGTGTCAAAGCGCTCGGTGGAATTCGCTGGCGACTAGAGCGCAGGGGCCACACCCGTTCCCATTCCGAACACGGTCGTTAAGACCTGCAGCGCCGATGGTACTCCGTCCGAGAGGATGCGGGAGAGTAGGCCGTCGCCGGCACCTTAAAAAGCCCGTCTCGAAAGAGACGGGCTTTTTTGTTTCCCGGCCGGGATCTCGGCGGACCGCAGACATCCTAGAGTCCTGAAGCAGGGAGCTGTCGGCTCAACCGGTCGTTGCAACACTTGAAGCAAGCTTCTCAGCTGGAGTGATAAACCCCAGGGTTTCGCGCGGGCGTGTATTCAAGCGCAGCGCGACGGCGTCGAGCTCTGCTTGTGTGAAGGTCGACAGATCCGTGTATTTCGGAAAGTACTGCCTGAGCAGGCCGTTGGTGTTCTCGTTCGTTCCACGCTGCCACGGACTCTGGGGATCGCAGAAGTAGACTTGGACATCGGTTGCGACGGTGAACAGCTTGTGCTGCGACATCTCTGTCCCGCGATCCCAAGTGAGCGACTCCATGAGCTTTTCCGGGAGACGCTGCACATGCTCCGTCAGAGCGCGCACGACGGTCTCTGAGTCTTTCCCGCTGACCTTGATCAGCTGAACGAAGCGTGACTGCCGCTCGACGAGGGTCACTATGTGGGTGTTCTTGGAGCCGGCCAGGAGATCCCCTTCCCAGTGGCCTGGGACAGCACGGTCCTCAACCGCCGGAGGTCTCTCGGAGATCGACACCAAGCCGGCGATCTGGCCCCGTGTGTCACCCTTCGCCGAATAGTTGCGGCTGCGGCGGATCGGATGATGCCGGCGTAGATGCTGCGTGAGCTCCTTCTTCAGAGCTCCGCGCGCCTGAACGTAGAGCGTGCGATAGATCGTCTCGTGAGAGATGTGCATGGTCGTATCAAGAGGATACTCCCGCTTAAGAAATCCCGCGATCTGCTGGGGCGACCAATCCAGGCCTAGCTTCGCTGCGACCACCCGACAGAGCTCCGGCTCACGCGCCAACCTACAGGGCTTAGGACGCTTCGCACGACGCCACGCCCTATTTTCAGCGAAAACCGCGCGATAGTGCGTGCGCCCACCGTTGCGCGCGATCTCGCGGCCCACTGTCGAGGGCTGGCGTCGTAGCTCACGAGCGATCTTCCGAATCGAGTCCTCAGCAGCCAGTCCACGGCTGATGTGCTCACGCTCGCAGCTCACCAGCGCTACTTCTGATCGACGTCGAGGCGAGCGCGCTATCCCACCCTGGGCCAATAACAACGTGTAAATCGAGCCGGGGGCCTTACCCATCGCCCGGCCGATGTCGCTCATCGACTCGCCAGCCTTCCACCTCAACCAAAGTTCTGCCTTGCCCTGTACCGATACCGGTTCGTTCCTACGCCTCGCTGCCTTCACTCCCCACCTCCGATGAGCACGTAAATTGGCTACGTGTTGCACTCACCGGTTGAGACTGCCGCTCCCTGTTTCAGCACTACGAGTTCCAGCGGAAACGCAGTTACCTTTCCCACTAATGACAAGAGCCGGAATGGTGACGTTTGTCGGCAAACCAAATGCCGGCAAGTCCACCCTCATGAATCGCATCGTCGGCGAAAAGCTCAGCATCACGAGCCCGAAGCCGCAGACGACCCGCGACCGCGTCGTCGGCATCCGCAGCACCGCCGAGTCCCAGATGGTCATCCTCGACACCCCGGGGCTCCTCGAGCCGGGATACGCCCTCCAGCAGTCGATGAAGGAGACCGCCCTCCGCGCCCTCACCGAAGCCGACGTCATCGTCCACGTCCACGACGTCAACGATGGCGATCCGCCCTCCCTCAAGACCGCCGCCGGTCTCGAATCCGAGCCGCACGCGCCGCTCATCGTCGCCCTCAAAAAGAG
>DASZZV010000278.1:0-4626 GCA_035544835.1 Thermoanaerobaculia bacterium | reverse complement strand
GCTTCTAAGAAACTCCCAGTATTTAGGCCGCTTTGCGGAGGTGTCATCCCGAGCGTCGAGCGAGGGATCTGGGCGGGGGACTCGACCCTTCGGCGCCTCGCACAATTGTAAGAGAGCTCCAAGACTCCACACCGCAAGGCCCCCTCCCAGATCCCTCGCTCGACGCTCGGGATGACACCCTGGTTTCTTTCACTCAGACGCCGCGCTCCGCGGTCAATCGCTCGGGATGACACGCTCACGGTTTCTTTTCTCAGGCGCCGCACGCGCGGTCAAAGGCTCAGGGATGACAAATGCGAGTCTCCCCTCGCCTGACATCCCCATTCGAATTGGAGGTATTTCTTGACGCAATCTGTTGAAGCACCAGTAGCACCGCGTACCCCACCGGAGACTCTCAATCCGTTCGAGATCGCCGTGAAGCAGTTCAATACCGCGGCCGATTATCTCAACCTCGATCTGAGCATGAGAAAAGTTCTCACGACCCCGAAGCGGGCGTTGATCGTTGCCATTCCCGTGCGGATGGACGACGGCAGCATCAATGTGTACGAAGGCTATCGCGTGCAGCACAACATCGCCCGCGGGCCTGCCAAGGGTGGCGTCCGCTATCACATGAACGTGACGCTGGACGAGGTCAAGGCGCTCGCTTCGTGGATGACCTGGAAGTGCGCGGTCGTGAACATCCCATTCGGCGGCGGCAAGGGCGGCGTGATCTGCGATCCGCAAAAGATGTCCAAGGGCGAAGTCGAAAGAATGTCGCGGCGCTACTTCGCCGAGATCATCTCCATGGTCGGGCCCGAAAAAGACATTCCGGCTCCGGACGTCAACACCAATCCGCAGGTCATGGCCTGGTTCATGGACACCTACTCTATGACAGTCGGTTACACCGCGCTGGGCGTGGTCACCGGCAAGCCGCTGGCGGTAGGTGGCTCACAGGGCCGCAATGAAGCCACCGCCCGTGGGGTGCTGGTGGCAGTCAATGAAGCGATGAAGAAGACCGGCAAGAATCTGCTCGGAAGCTCCGTCGCCGTCCAGGGTTTCGGAAACGTCGGAGCGAACTCTGCCAAGCTCTTTCACCAGGCCGGTGCGCGCGTGATCGCCGTCTCCGACGTCACTGGCGGAATTCAGAACAGCAACGGCCTCGATATCCCCAGGCTGCTGGCTCACGTTGAGAAGTACCGCACCGTGCAGGGCTTCCCCGAGGCCGAGACGATCTCGAACTCAGATCTGCTGGAGTTGAGTGTCGACGTGCTGATCCCGGCTGCTCTGGAGAATCAGATCACGCTCAGGAACGTCAACAATATCCGGGCCAAGATCGTCGCAGAAGCTGCGAATGGCCCGACGACCCCCGACGCTGATGTGATCCTGAGGGAAAATGGAATCGTCGTGATTCCCGACATTCTCTGCAACGCCGGCGGCGTGACCGTCTCCTACTTCGAGTGGGTGCAGGGGCTGTACTCATTCTTCTGGGACGAGAGCATGGTCAACTCCCAGCTCGAGAAAATCATGGTGGGGGCCTTCAAGGACGTTTACGAGTCGTCGAAGAAATACAACGTCGACTTGAGGGTCGGAGCTCAGATTCTCGCCATCGGCCGCGTCGCCGAGGCCACCGAGGTGCGCGGCCTGTTTCCATAGCGAAAACACGAAGGAGGCGCCGCCAGGGCGCCTCCCCTTTCCTTTCCACCAGCAACATCACGTCGCCACAAAGAAAAGAATGGGCTCGGCGCAGAAGTTCTAGCGGAGGGTGTCATCAGCAGACGCAGCGATGACTGTGGCGGCCGGTGAACAGTACTCGAGCGGACGTAACTGGGCTGCTTCCCACAAGCGGAGCTCGTCGCGCCCATCTCGACTGATATCATCGCGAGATGGCAGAAGAGATCTACGTCAGCACCGACGTCGAAGCGGATGGTCCTATACCGGGCCCTAACTCGATGCTGAGCTTCGGATCAGCGGCATTCACACCTGCCGGAGATCTCGTGGCAACGTTCTCGGCAAATCTGGAGCTTCTTCCCGGTGCCGCACCGGACCCTCGAACACAAGCCTGGTGGGAGTCCCAACCCGAGGCCTGGAAGGCCTGCCGTACCAGTCTCGAGCCACCGGAAGAAGCGATGCCGAGGTATGCCACGTGGTTACGTTCTCTTCCTGGCAAACCGGTCTTCGTCGGCTACCCGGTCGCCTACGACTTCATGTTTGTCTACTGGTATCTCATCCGTTTCGGGGGCGAGAGTCCTTTCTCTCACTCTGCGCTCGACATCAAAACCGTGGCCATGCTGGCGCTTCAAAAGCCCTACCGTGAAGCAACGAAAAAGAACATGCCGCGGCGGTGGTTCGGTGATCAGCCGCACACGCATGTCGCTCTCGATGATGCCATCGGTCAGGGACTCCTGCTTTGCAACATGTTGAAGGAGCTGGCGCAGCTAAGGGCGGCGGAGCCGGGCAAGGCACGCGATAGCGGAGGAACCGGGCCACGGCCATGACACCGCGCCAGGCGCTCGCCTTTGTTCGTAGGCACGGTGTCGTGCTCGAGTCGGCGCAAGGGCCGGTACCGTCCCTCGCCGAGGTCATCGCCGGGGAGCAGGTTCGAGGCAGCTGGTGGTCTCATCCGAAAAGCCAGGAGATTTTCGCGGTGACGCGAGCGGTCCGCGACAGCGACGATGTCCTGGTGTGTCGCCTCATCCAGGGGAAGGTCACATTCGTCCATCGGCGGTTGTGGCCTGCTTTGGTTCGGCTGTCGGGCCGCTTTCCATCGGACCAGCTTTCGCGGCTTCGCGAGGTCCACACAAGCACGGGGCGTCACGTGACCGAAGAGGTTTCCTTCCCTGATTGGGTTCCCCCGAGTGTTCGCAAAGCAGCCCGAAACGTGTCGGAGGACGCCGCGCTCGGGGAACTCGCCGCCTGGATCGAATAGTCCAGCGCGTACCGTGAGAAGGCGGCTGTCAGTCGATTGACAAGCACAAGATTTGACGGTTTCGTACACGCGACATCGGAAGTGACTCTACACCCCTCTCTGGGTGACAGTTCCTCCTACCGCGAACCATTCTCGGGAATCTGCCTCAGGTTTCCGACCTGGCTCTCTTTCTCCTCTAACTCGTCGAATGCTCGCTGCAGCACTTCCGTAACCGGCCCGATCCGGCTGTTCCTCACGATTCGTCCGTCGATCTCCGTTACCGGCATCACGCCCTGCGATGTACTGGTGATGAAGGCTTCGGTGAGCGTCAGAAGCTCGTAATCGCGAATTGGTCGTTCCTCGATCGGGATCTTTTCAGTGAGAGCCAGAGAAAGCACAAGGTCGCGCACAGTTCCCGGAAGAATGCACGATGCCGAGGGGTGTGTAACGAGACGGCCGTCGACGACAGCGAAGAAGGACGAGCTTGCGCCTTCACGAACTTCTCCTCCGTCGACGAGAATCGCTTCTTCGGCTCCGGCCCGCTGGGCCTTCTTTTTGGCCACTAAATTCGGAAGCAGATTCACCGACTTCACATCGCACAGACGGGAGCGTTGGTCGGCTGTCGTGATCACGCGAATCCCCCGCTCTTTCTTCGCCACGTCCGGGAAATTGAACCGGCGGCTGTACAGGACGAAGGTCGGTTGAACATTCTCGGGATAGAAATGTGAGCGTTCCGACTCCCCTCGCGAGAC
Source organism: Thermoanaerobaculia bacterium (assembly GCA_035544835.1). Taxonomy (GTDB): domain Bacteria; phylum Acidobacteriota; class Thermoanaerobaculia; order Gp7-AA8; family Gp7-AA8; genus DASZZV01. The sequence goes on along the minus strand of DASZZV010000278.1, from coordinate 993 downwards.
CTGCAGATAAAGCAGACCCGACGCGAATTGCGTTCGCTCGAGGAGTTCGGCGCACACCGAATGAAGATCAGGCGCCGAAAGGGAGAAGGGTATCTCCAGATACGACAGCCCCGCCTGGAACCGTCGAAAATGATCTGAGAAGAAGAGCGGCCGGCGATTCGTGAACTTCAGAACCTCGTAAACGGCATCGCCGAACTGAAACCCTCGATCTTCCACGCCGAGGACCCGCTCGTCGGTGGTCGTGAAACGGCCGTTGATGTAAAGGACGTCAGCCATCTATTCACCTCTTTGCCGAAATCCGATCACGTATCCATACATCGAAACGCCTCCGTCCCGGGACCTGCAATTGAGCCGGAAGGGGTCTCCATGATGGCAGACCCTCCGAAGTTCAAAAACCGCTCAGATAATGAAGCACTTACCGCTGATACGCCCGGCAAATCCGTGTGCTAGACTCACCCCTCTAAATCAATTCTCGCAGCCGCACTTTTTTGAATTTTCTAAGGAGGTTGTCCTTGCGTCTTTCACGCTTCACGATATGCCTCATCCTTCTCATCACCTGTCTGGTTTCACCCGCTGTTTTCGCCTCGGGCTTCTCGATCTTTGAACAGGGGGCCAAGGCCACGGGCATGGGCGGGGCCTTCGCGGCTACCGCAGACGATCCCAGCGCCATGTTCTACAACGTGGCCGGTATCGCCCAGCAGCGCAAAACGGCCGCACTTACGGGCGCCACCATCATCACCTTCGAGAACGAGTTCAGAGGCTCGAACGACGCCTTTCCCGGGTCGGGCGTCGGAGGGCGATACGAAGATCATGTCTTCACGCCCCCAAACGTCTACGCCATCGTTCCCATCGGTGAGAATGCGACCTTCGGAATCGCGACGTTCAGCGGCTACGGTCTTCGTACGAACTGGGAAGACGCCAATCGTTTTGCCGGCCGTTTCCTCGCTCAGGACACGAACCTCAAGACCGTCTCGATTCAGCCCTCCTTCGCCA
>DASZZV010000277.1:0-4883 GCA_035544835.1 Thermoanaerobaculia bacterium | reverse complement strand
GATCGTCCTCGGGACGCTCCGGGTGATTTGCACCGTGATCCTCGCCCTTCTGGCGCGTCACCGCGAGAAAAAACGGCTCTTCGATCAAACGTATCGCCCGCTGGTGAGTATCCTCATCGCCGCCTACAACGAGCAGCGGGTGATCGGTCGCACCATCCGCGCTCTGCTGGCCAGCGACTTTCAACAGCTCGAGATCGTGGTCGTGGACGACGGTTCCAAAGACGAGACTTTCGAAGAAGTGGAGCGTCTGTTCGGCGACGACTTGCGCGTCCGCGTGTTTCGCCAGCCCAACAACGGAAAAGCGTCAGCTCTCAATCGGGCCATCGACAACGCCAGCGGCGAGATTCTGGTCTGTCTGGATGCCGACACGATCTTCGCTCCCGACACCATCTCTAAGCTCGTACGCCGCTTCGCTGATCCCGCTGTCGGTGCCGTGGCCGGGAACGTGAAGGTCGGAAACCGCGTCAATTCCCTCACGCGCTGGCAGTCGATCGAGTACATCACCAGTCAGAACATGGATCGCATGGCCTTCGGTTACCTCAACGCCATCACCGTCGTTCCGGGCGCCGTCGGCGCATGGAGACGTGAAGCGGTCGTGGAGGCTGGCGGTTATCTGACCGACACCATGGCCGAGGACATGGACCTGACCTGGCGGATCCGCAGAGCGGGCTGGCGGATCGAGAGCGAGAACGACGCGCTGGCATTCACCGAGGCGCCGGACACGATGAAGGCCCTATTCAAGCAAAGATTCCGCTGGGCTTTCGGGACGCTCCAATGCCTCTGGAAGCACCGCGATGCGCTCGGGAGATACGGCTACTTCGGTCGCCTCATGATGCCGGCGCTCTGGCTTTTCCAGATTGCATATCAGTCGATCTCCCCGCTGGTCGATTTGCAGATCCTCTGGACCGTGGCGACCACGATCTTCGTCTGGATCACCGGCAGCATGCTCGCTCATGACTGGCAGCCGGTACCCCAGGCCATAGCCTCCCTTCAACAGATCATGACGATGTACCTCTTCTTTTTCGCGATCGAGATGATCGGGGCCCTGGTCGCATTCTCCATCGAGAAGGAGAGTAAGAAGCCTCTGGTCTCGCTTCTCTGGCAGCGCGTTCTGTATCGCCAGTTGATGTATGGGGTCGTGCTCAAGGCAATCAAGACGGCCTTTCAGGGGATTCGCACCGGTTGGGGCAAGCTCGAGCGGAAAGGCACGGTCACGCTGGCGCACGTTAAGTAGATTCATGCAATCGGAGTGGCGGCATCTTTGCCGCCTGGCTCGGCGGCGTCCCGCGCCGCCGTTCTGGTGGCTGCAATCTGCTATGGGCGTCGGCGCCGGACGCCGCCGAGCCAGGCGACAGGATGTCGCCTCCGAATTCGAAAACCTTTACTTCACGCCCTCGATTGCGTACAGATCCGACATCGAGCGAAGCGAGTTGTACGCATACGCCGATCCATCCGGCGTCATGAGAATGGGGCTGATCCTGTAGACGCCGGCCGGATCGGCCGGGGCGAACTCTTTCCAAAGCTCCCGAACACCGGTCGTGAGGTCGACCTTGAAAACGCGCGCCGGAACCCGGCCGGCGTTATAGACATATAGCGCCATCAATCGAGGATCTTTACCCTTCCTTCGTTGGTTATGAAGATGTTCTCGGGCTTGAGGTCCCTGTGAACGAGACCCTTTTCGTGTGCCGCGGCCAGGCCTTGCGAAAGCTGCAAACCGTAATCGACCACCTTTCGATTCGGAATAGGACCGTGGTCGAGACGATCGCGGAGTGTCTCCCCTTCCAGCAGCTCCGACACGATGTAAGGCGAGCCCGCCGATTCGCCAACGTCGAAGATCGTCAGGAGATTGGGATGATTGAGCATGCCGGCCGATTTGGCCTCCTGCTCGAACCGCAGCAGACGTTCTCGATCCTGGGTGATCGACTCGGGGGAGTACTTTGATGGCAACGTCACGACCGATGCGTGCGTCGCGCGCCGAATACACCTCGCCCATACCTCCCGCACCGATCGGTGCGATGATCGTATACGGTCCCAGGACTGTCCCCGCGCTCAGTGACATGGACGGCTCGCTTACGGGTTATTCTAAAGAACCCATCGCTTGTTTGCGGTTTCGTCAATAAAGAGGACTCGCCACGATGACACGTTACATTCAGAAACTATCGATCGTTCCGGGCCGGGAGAAGTGGATCGGCTGGGAGATCGACGGCATCGGAAGCGAGATCGCCGGACTCCAGATCGCCGACCACATGAGTGACGAAGAGATTCGAGCGAAAGGCATCAAGCGTTTCGTGCCGATGTCGTTCGAGAGCTTCGTCGGGATGTCGGCGCTCACTTCGACCCGCGGCGACTGGCTGGATGAAGAGGATCTCGGTTTCCGCTTCGACGCTCTACAGGTGGCGATCCATAGGCTCCACGTGCAAGGCATCCGGCAGGTTCCTCGTGGCTTCATCGAAGAGATGTTCGGTCCCCGCGTCTTCGACGATAAGCGGATCGAGCAACGTTTTCGCGACTGGGAGCAGGCCGGCTTCATCGAACTGGTCGGTGAAGACACCTGCTATCTGCGGATCCTGAAACAGGAACTGTGAGGTGAAACGAATTGAGAATTGAGAATTGAAGAATTGAGAAAGAAAACCTGGGACTCGCGTGAAGCGATGCCTTTATTTCTCAATCTCAATTCTCAATTCTCAATTCGTTTCACCTCACAGTCCGAAAAACGACTCGATCCTCGTAAGCAGTGACTTATGCGCGCTGGCCAGCCGTGCTTTCTTCGCATCCTCGGAAAGTCCTTCGCGAACCCCCGCCAGCTCGACGTCTCTCGACGCCAGGATGTGAGAGATCTCCGTCGCGATCGGCGGACGAGCCGTGAGAATTTCCTGGAGCCCTTCCTTGTCGAGGCGCCAGCACTCCACGTTCGTCAGCGCGACGACAGTTGCCCTCCTCGGCTCGCCGGTGAGCATTCCCATCTCGCCGAAAAAGTCGGGGGCCTCCAGCTTCCGGACGGCCGACGACGGCCCGCCATCGATCGAGACCCGGACCTCCACAGTACCGCTGGTAAGGATGTAAAGATGATGCACGGCGTGCCCCTGCATGATGATCGTCTCCCCCGCCACAAAGGGTGTGTAGATCAGGGTCTGCGCCACCTTCTGCCGCTCCTCGGCGGTCAGCCCACGGAAGATGGCCACGAGCTCGATGTCGCGCAGCCTCTGCATGCGCTCCAGTTCGGCCACACGGACTCTCTCGCCGCGATCGCGCTGCATGAAGAGAGTGCTGGAAGGAATCGAGAGAGGGACACCGATTCGCTTGAGCGCAAAATAGATACGCGTCCGGATCTCGGAATCGGTTCGGTCGTCGTTGACGATATCGGTCAGCCAGTAGCGCACGGCGTACTGGGCCCAACTCTCCTTGAAGTCGAACATCAGCACATGCGGCTCGGGCTCGACGGCAACGCCCTGAATCGGCTGACGACGGAGCGACTCGTTGACGGCCTCGATGATCGCCGACGGGGAGAAGCGGTAATCGATGTTGAAGTAGATCCATCGGCGCTGCTTGTTGGTGCCGTCAAAGCGCCGGCCCTGAAGCATGACCGTGTTCTTCATGACCAGGTTGTTGGGAATCACGAAACGGTCGCCATTCCGAGATTCCACGGCGGTATGCCGCCAGGTGATCTCGCGAACGATCCCGGCAATCTCGCCGTAACGGACCCAGTCGCCGACCTTGATCGATCGATCCATCTGCAGCGCCAGTCCACCCATCACGTTGGACAGAATGTCCTGCAGCGACAGACCGATGACCGCTGTGAGAACTGCTGACGTGGCGATGATTCCGCTGATATCGACGTGGTTGATCGAGAAGAGGTAGATCAGCAGGACGATGTAGGAAGCGGCCACCGTCAACTCGCGAAGAATTCGAGGCGCTTCGAGCCGGACAATTTTCAGAAGAACGGAGAAAAAGAGCAGTGCTCCCAGGTTCAGCAAAGCAATCCACTCAAAGAGCAGAGCCAGAAAGGTCAGGGTCTTTGATAGTGCCGGCATCCCGCCGCTGGTGGAGAGAACGGCGGCAAATCGAACCAGGAGAGACAGGAGGTAAACCAGCACGACCCTGAGGACGTGTCGCCGCTCCGTGCGCATGAAAAGGGCTACCACCCCGGCGATGAGGAGGAAGGCAACGCCGATTCGCACCTGTTCTGAACCCGTCGAGAAAGTCGTAAGGAGCTGCATTCGGAAGAGTCCTTACGTTACCAGGATTGCGCGCCGGATTCAGCAGTTCGCAGTCTCGAGGAAAAAAAAAGGCATCATAGGCAAGTGTCATCCCGAGCCGCGGAACGACGCAAACGTCGTGGAAGGAACGATGACACAAGATGGTCGTCATTCTGAGCCGCAGCGAAGAATCTCCAGTGGAAGGATCTAAATTCACATAGTCCTATCTTGAGATTCTTCGCTGCGGCTCAGAATGACGGAGACTTTGGGTGTCATTAGAAGCGTTCGAGCGAGGGATCTAATGACACGCCCTCTCCGTGTGGCGCGGCCGCCCTCGGCAGCCTTCCAATGGGGCGAATCGACCGAGACGATTCGCAGGCCGCGAATTCGTGGGGAGCAGAGAAAGGCGGCCGAGGGCGGCCGCGCCACACGGGGAGATCCGCGTCATCCATCTCACCACCGACGTTCACGTCGTTCCCCGGCTTCTAATGACATCAGTTCGATCAAGCGTCTCGTCTTAGCCCCGTAGGGGCGTTTGAAAATAGTCCAGCACGAAGTGCTGGGTTTGGCGATCGAGCTTCCAAGTCGAGCCCCGGAGGGGCGATCGAAACGAACCATCAAACGCCCCTCCGGGGCTCGAAACATACTTCGAGAAACCGGTACCCAGGACTTCGTCCTGGGCTATTT
>DASZZV010000276.1:0-11079 GCA_035544835.1 Thermoanaerobaculia bacterium | reverse complement strand
CGCCTCGCACAATCGTAAGAGAGCTCCAAGACTCCACACCGCAAGGCCCCCTCCCAGATCCCTCGCTCGACGCTCGGGATGACACCCTGGTTTCTTTCACTCAGACGCCGCGCTCCGCGGTCAATCGCTCGGGATGACAGCGGATCGGTAGCGCGGTTCGAGAGGGTTAGCGTGGCTTGGCGAGAAGCCGGTTCCTACCAGGCAGTTCCCTTCGTGTTTTGAATCTCCAGTTCGTTGAGTGCCTGCGTTATTCTGACCGCACACCGCAGGTGAGTGGTGTGCATGGCGAGGACTTCGAACTTCGACTTTGTTCGGGCGGAATGGCCTGAGATTTTTGACTCGGCGGCGAAGGCCGAGGCGTTGACCGCTACAGATCCGCGCACCGCCTGCTTTTACGCTCGCCGTGCGCTGGAGGGCGGGGTCGCCTGGATTTACACGCATGACCCGGCACTGAGGCTTCCCTATCAGGACAACCTGAGAGGAGGTTCTCAAGGGTCGGAGCTTCTGTTTTCGTTTCGATCGAACTGCTGGTCGACTAATTCGAGGAGGTCAGAAAGAGAAGCTCGGAGTTGAAGTCGGCTTTGAGATTCATCTCAAAGAAGTCTCAGCGCTGATGCTACCGAAGGTGCAGATTGAAATGCCGAGCTTGGGAATCTAGAGAGCTGCTACTCGGTCCACTCAAATCGCCGCTTCAGATGATTATACAGGCGGGCCGATTCGCTTTGACGTACGAGAAAGCGTACGCTAGGAGTTGCCAAATGAAAACGATTACTGCCAGTGACGCCCGGACCAATCTGTACAAGCTGCTCGATGAGACGGCGGTCACGAGCGAGCCGGTGCTCATCACCGGGAAGCGGGCCAATGCCGTGGTCGTCTCTGAGGATGACTGGCGCTCCATTCAGGAGACGCTTCACCTCGTATCGATTCCGGGGATGCGAAAGTCGATCCGCAAAGGGCTGGTAACGCCGGTGGCCGACTGCGTCGAGTCGCTCGACTGGTGAAAGGCTGGCAGGTCGTATTCACCTCGCAGGCCGCAAAGGATGCGAAGAAGCTGAGCCGGTCGGGGCTGAAACCGAAAGCCGAGATCCTGCTCGAGGTGTTAAGACAGGACCCGTTCCAGAACCCTCCTCCGTTCGAGAAGCTGGTCGGTGATCTCTCCGGCGCATTCTCCCGCCGGATCAACATTCATCACCGGATCGTTTACCAGGTGCTGCGCAAGGAGCGAGTGGTCAAGGTGCTCCGGATGTGGACGCATTACGAATGACCTACTCTGCGTTATTCTGACCGCACACCGCAGCAGGTGAGTGGCGTGCATGGCGAGGACTTCGAACTTCGACTTTGTTCGGGCGGAATGGCCTGAGCTTTTTGACTCGGCCGCGAAGGCCGACGCGCTGACCGCTACAGATCCGCGCACCGCCTGCTTTTACGCTCGCCGTGCGCTGGAAGCTGGAGTCGCCTGGATTTACACGCACGATCCGGCACTGAGGCTTCCCTAAGCCGATGCAGCAGAGTGACGCGCTGCGCGCCACGACCGACCTCTTTCATTTCCTCTTCTGGCTCGCTCGAACCTATGCGCCCCGGCCGTTCACCGTACTGTCAGGACTTCTGCCTCGAGCCCAACGCTCAATGCGACTTCGTGAGATCGGCCGTCCAGTCGGTCATGACCGTGAGTGGGCGCCCCACACCCTGGTCGGGCTCGCGAATGAGCATGACTTCCGAGGCATCCGCAAGGAGATCTCCGCTGACGACACCTGCGGAGCTGAACAGGACCGTCGCCTTGCCGACCTTGAGGGCATTCCCTTCCTCCTCAATCGACACAGAGGTCAGGTTTCGCTTCAGATCGACGAACACCAACTCTTTCATGTTTTTGCTCCAGAAACCTCCGACGCCGCCGTCGGTCGAAATCTGCCAGCGTTTGCTGCGATCGGGGAAGGATGTGACGTACAGCTGAGGCTTGCCCGATTCGTCCGAAATGTAAGAAAACCATTTTCCATCGGGCGAGAAGTTGCCACCGCGCTCATCGAACGGTGCATGGATGAAGGGATAGGGTTTTGCGATTCCATCCACGGGGACCAGCCAAATGTCGCTCTTGTTCTGTCCGGTCTTCCTGACATCGCAGGCGATGAGGCGGCCGTCCGGCGACCAGGCGCTCGGCTGCTTTGTGTCGTCATTCACGAACAGTGGTTTTTCTTCGCCCCCGGCGACGTCTTTGACGAAAACGTCGTCGGCGATTTTCTGCACGTCGCTGTAGGCGAGGCGTTTGCCATCCGGCGACCAAACGGCGTTCGCCTCCTGCAGCTCGCCGAAGGTGAAGCGGCTGCGGACACCTCTGGTGAGATCCTGGATCCAGATGTCGGTCGTGCCGTTCGCGACGTCTTCGATCGTGAGAGCGACAGCAGTTCCATCGGGGGCGATCCGGCATTCCAGGAAACCGCCCGGCGCCGTCACGTCCGCGATCTTCTTCCCACTGCGATCGAACATCGCCAACTCGTTGGCGGCCGCCGAGCGACCCGGCTGGAAGACGACCGTGCCGTTCGAAGAAACGGCGAAAATGCCTCGGAAGAAGGCGGTGTCGTAACGGACTCCATTGGCGACCGGAATCGGATCCCCTTCGACTTTGAGCTTCCCTGGATTGAACCTCTGCGCAACGAGGACGTTGTCTCGCTCATAAAGCAGGTATCCCTGCGAATAGGCAACGTTGGACCGCGCCCTCAGAACGAGCGACCGGCTTCCGGTCCCGACGTCCGCGGCATAGATGGCGTTGCTCTCACTCCTGGTTCCCGAGCTGTGCGATCCGGCCATGAAGAGAAAGTGCTTCCCATCGGGCAGGAAGCTCGCCCATCGATGTGTTGTCTCCCTTTGGCTCGTATCGAGCTTCGTGACGATTACGGGTTTGCCACCGCCGGCAGCGACGCGGTAAATCCCCGACAGCGATGACGGGGAGAATATGATGGTTCCCTCACTGTTCCAGCCGCCACTACGCGCAGAGGGCTCTACCGGGCAGACTCCGATCGGTGGCGAGCCATTCAAGTCGACCCTCATCAGTTTTTCGGCAGCAAAGTAGGCGATCTGCCTGCTGTCGGGTGACCAGAAGGGAAACGACGGCTCCTCGGTTCCGAGCAGAGGTCGGGCCTCGAGCGAGTCGACCGCCCGGATGTAAAGCATCGGTTTTCCATCACCCTTCTTTCCGATGAAAGTGATCAGTCGACCGTTCGGTGAAATCGTCAGCGCGCCACAGTTCTGCAGATCAAAGTCGACATTCACGTCGTCCGGCGGGACCAGATTGAACTTCAACGAAAGCCGTTCAGTTCGCGCAGCACGCCAGACCATGACGCCCGCCGTCATCAGCAACGCGGCAGATGCAATCGCGGCCGTCGTCCAGGCCAGACGCTCCCGATTTTTCCTCCTGGCCAGAACGGGTTTCGCGACACCAGCCTCGGATCCGAGCTCGGCGATCCATTTGAGTTGGAGAAGAACGTCATGCGCCGTCTGCCAGCGCTCGTCAGGATCCTTGGCCAGACAGGTGCGGATGACTCGCTCGAATGCGGGCGGTGTCATCGGAGCAACCGATGAGATGGATTCGGGCTCCTTGTCGAGAATCGCTGCGATCAGGCTGGCCCGGCTCCTGCCCTCGAAGGCGTGCTTTCCCGTCACCATCTCGTATAGGACGACACCGAAAGAGAAGATGTCCGTCCGCTCGTCCGCTTCCTTCCCTTCGAGCTGCTCGGGAGCCATGTACTTGAAGGTGCCGAGGATCGTGCCCGCCGAGGTCAGCGGCTTCTGCTGTGTTGGCTCGTCGAAGGCCACGGTTTCGGGGGGGCGATATTTGGCTAGCCCAAAGTCGAGCAGCTTCGCGCCCCCCTTCGTCAGCATGATGTTCTGCGGTTTGAGATCCCGATGAACGATTCCCTGGCGATGCGCCTTGTCGAGCGCATCGGCGATCTCGATCGCATAACGGAGGGCCTGGTCAGGCGGGAGCGGTCCGCGGGCAATTCGCTCAGCGAGCGTATCTCCCTCGCACAGCTCCATGACGAGGTAACTGGTTCCCTCGTGCGTGCCGACATCGTGGAGGATGCAGATGTGGGGATGATTGAACGAGGAGATGGCCTTGGCCTCGCGCTCGAATCGCTGGCGAAGATCAGGATTCGACGACAGATGAGGGGCGAGAACCTTCAGCGCTACTTTCCGATCGAGCCGCGTATCGGTCGCGCGATAGACCTCTCCCATCCCACCCGCTCCGAGGGAGGCTTCGACCGAATAGGGACCAAACCGAGTACCGGGGCTGATCGGCAATGGGACGCTCCTTCCTTACTGAGGAAACTGACGATAACACGGCACCGTTTCTCTTCATGAACACTCGCGTACTCACCGATGACACCAAACTCCCTGCATTCATGCGGGCTTCCGAGTCTTGTCATCCTGAGCAAGGGACAGCGTGCGCGCTGCCACTGAGAAAAGAAACGGAGTGGGTGTCATCCCGAGCCGCAGCGAGGGATCTGGGCGGGGGCCTTAGACCCTTGGCCATCGAAAATGTTTGCGAGCACCACGATGGAAGGCCCCCGCCCAGATCCCTCGCTGCGGCTCGGGATGACACATCAGGGAACCCGCGTAAATACAGGGAGTTTCTTAGAAGCCGGGGACGACGCAGCCGTCGCTGTTGAGAACAATGAACACCCCGTGTAGCTGGCCACTTGCAACGAGAGTGCGATGGAAATCGTGCGAGACAAAGGCGGCCGAGGGCGGCCGCGCCACACGAAAAGCATACCGTGTCATTAGAAGAGGTTGTGAAGAGCCTCTGAGCGTAGCGAAGGATGACAAACTTACTCTCAGTCGCGACGATCCTCGTCGTCCCCGGCTCGGAAAGGCATGCGCGTTGGAAGCTGAAACTCGATTGCCGCCTTGGCCCGGGAGAATCCAGCCTACGCCCCGGGTATGATCGGACGTTCGAACTCAATCGATGAGGGCTTGCCTGTTCGCGCCGATTCCTCAAATGCGTCGAGGGTTCGCTGGTCCTGTGGCAGCCAGCCCTCGTTCCTCGCCTTCGCCGCGCGCAGCCTCGCCACCGCGGCGCCATAGTCCCGGCGCTTATACAGCAGGAACCCTCGCGCGACCTGCACCTGCAACGTGACCTTCGTCTTCTCAGCGGTGCTGAGGAGGCGCTCGGCCTCGTCGAGCTTCCCGGCTCGAGTCGACCAGTAGGCATCCGCGACCTGCACTCGCTCCACGATGTCAGGATTGTCCAGGTTGCTGGTGATCACCTCAGCCTGGTCGAGGTCACGCCTGGCGCGCACGAGCTGGCCCAGGTAGATGTGCGATGCGGCGAGGTTTGCGAGCGCATAGGCCTCCACGACCCGGTTTTTCATCTGTGCCGCTAGAGAGCGCGCCTGCTCGGTGTAGGCCATTGCTTCGTCGGTCGGCCGGCCCGCCGCGGCGAACAGCGCAAATCCGAGGTTCAGGAGAGCGATCACCTCATCGGCACGATCGTCAATTTGCCGCGTGAGCGCCAGCTGGCGTTTCCCGAACGCCGCGGCGCCAGGCAAATCGCCCGCAGCGAGAGCTACTTTGGTGAGGTTCCCGAGAACCGACGCGACGATGCGCTGGTCATGGATCTTCTCGCCGAGCTGCAATGTCTGATCGAAGTAGCGGCGAGCGGATGCGATCTTCCCGGTGTCCAGGTCGAGCACTCCAATGTTGTTGTAGATCTTGGCCTGATCGCTGACGCTGCGGAGTGCCGTGAACGTGGCCATGGCTTCGGCGAACCGGCTGCGTGCGACATCGAGGTGGCTGGTATGCCAGGCGATCACACCGAGCTCCTTCTGCGCGCTGCCGATGAGCTTGAGGTCTCCGAGGCTGCGGGCCAGCGCGAGAGACGCCGTAGCCAATTGCTCCGCCTCGCTGTAATTTCCGCGCTGCATGGCGTTGTCGCCCCGCGTGAAGAGGGCATGACAGACCAGTTTCCGGTCGCCCTTCCGGCGCGCTTGCGCCTCTGCCTCAGCCAGCAGCGCATCCGCGGCGGCGATGTCGCCGGTGATGCTGTCGCATCGTGAGAGCTGCAGTTTGGCCCAGGCGAAATCGTGGTCCCGATCCGCGGCAACGCTGAAGTAGGGAGTGGCCCGTTTCGGATCGCCACCGGTCATGTTCTGCATTCCAATGGCGTAGGCGGTGTTGGCAAACTCATCGAACGAGTAGCGGTCGTGGATGTCGATCTTCTCTGCGGCCGGATCCAGGCGATGAGCAAGGCGGGCCGCAAGCTCGTTCGCGGCATCGGTGAGCGCCGGGCCGGAGACCTCGCGTTCTGATTCCGCCCGATCGCGGAGAAGCAGGCGATAGCGGATCTCGTAACGCTCGGCGGCCGGAAGCGCCACCACGGTGCTGAGCAGAGTGTCGGCTCCGAGCGCGTCGAGGAGACTTGCGCGAGCCGCCTGCGGCAGATCGGCGCCACGCTGGAGGCCGAGGTTCTTCATGGCCTTCAGCATGTCGTCAGTCGGGACGAGCTGAACGTGGTGCATGCCGCCCAGGCCCTGCATCACCATGTCCATCAGCCCCAGCTCGATCCATTCGCTGTTGCGCTGATGCGTGTCATTCCGAAACGGAAGAACGGCGATCTTCCTCTGACCTCGCCCGGCGAAAACGGGCTGGTCGTCCAGCCGGCGAAGCATTCGCGCCACCGGCACGGCGACCAGCACAAGCGCGGCAATGGTCGCGGCGATGATCTTTGCCCGGCGCCGCCGTTGTGGGCGCGTCCGAATCCGTTCCAGTGCGCGGACGGTGTCGATGGCCGTAGGTCGCTGGCTCGGATCGGCCGCGGTCAGCAGCCGAACGAGCCGCATCGTGTCGCGGTCGCCGGCCTCGTGCAGCTCTACCGACGCCTCACGAACCTTGGTGAGCAATGCGGCACCAGACAACGCATCCCCGTACGCTCCCCGGCGGCTGAGAAGCTCGTAAAACACAATGCCCAGCGAGTACATATCGCTGGCCGGCTGGAGCGGCAGACCACGTGCCTGTTCGGGCGACATGTACTGGACTGTTCCGACGAGAGTGCCTGCCGAGGTGCGCGTCCAGTCGATCGGACCCTCGGCCTGCGCGGCCGGTTCGAGGATCGCGGTCTTGTCGTCCGGAGCCGGTAAGAGCTCCGGATCGGCGTCACGCTCAACCAGTCGAGCCAGACCGAAATCAAGAACCTTCACTTCCCCGGCCTTGGTGAGCATCACGTTCTCTGGTTTCAGATCGCGGTGAATGATGCCGCGGTCGTGAGCGATGGCCAGAACACCCGCGATCTGGGACGCGATTGAAACAGGATCGATGGCCGGGCCGCCGTTGCCGTTGATGGCATCGCGCAGCGTCCGGCCCTCGATGAGCTCGAGCACGAGGTAGTTGCCGGTGTCGTCTTCAATGACATCGTAGATGCGGCAGATGTTGTGATGATCGAGCTTCGAGAGCAGACGCGCTTCCCGGAGGAATCGCGCCTTCGCAGCAGACCCAACCAGCTTGTTCGGCTGAATCATTTTCAGCGCGACGGGCCGTTCCAGCCGCTCATCGAAGCCGCGATACACCTCGCCCATTCCGCCGGCACCGAGCAGCGTGTCGACGCGGATCCGGCCGATGCGGCTGCCGCTGGGCAAGTTCATGGCGTGGGCCATCGTACTCCGAGGGGGAGGGTCCTGACACGATTAACGAGCGAGCGGGGCGCTCCACCATGGTGCGCGGCAGTGGCAATACAGAACCGGCGTGGACGACCCGATGCCTTAGCGAGCCTACGATCCGCCGCCCCTCATGTGCTGCTTCACTTCGGGTGCAGACCGTCCGCCTACTCGCTCAAGAAGGAATGGTGTTGAAAATGCGAGACTTACGACCCGTCGTGACGATTCGAAAACCATCTATATCCAAACCCACGAATCGACGCGCCAGATCGTCTGCCGAGATCGTTGTACGCTACGCGGTTCCTTGTACTCAGGGTGCTCTGTGCAAAGACCAGCCGGCGAAAAAGCGGATCCAGCCGGGCATGGACCTAACAGGCCGCTGCAGCGGACCCGGCCTCGCGACCGTCCGCCATCTGGGGTCCGACTATCCATTCGCGCCTGTTCGATTCCTGCCCCGCGCCTTCAGAATTTCTAGGTTGTCCAGTGCTTCGCGAAATCCGCTGCGTTTGATAACCTCGCGAAACGGTCAGCGCACTCAGAGCGCCACCCGAGCTCGTAATGGGGGGAATCATCATCGAACGCCACGACTGGACGCGCGTCGACATCGCATCGATTTACACGCTGCCGATTCCGGAGCTGATCTTTCGCGCGCAGACCGTCTTCCGGACCAGCTTCGCCGCAGACGAGGTGCAGGGATGTGTTCTGCTGAGCATCAAGACCGGCGGCTGCCCCGAGGACTGCGGCTACTGTCCGCAATCGGCTCATCACCGGACCGGGCTGCAGCGCGAAGCGCTGACCAGCGTCGAATCGACGCTCCGCGCCGCCCGCGCCGCCCGTGACGCCGGCGCAACCCGTTTCTGCATGGGTGCAGCGTGGCGCGATGCTCCCGAGTCAGCAGAGTTCGAGCAGGTGCTGGAGATGGTTCGCGGTGTTCGTACCCTCGGCCTCGAGGCCTGCTGCACCCTCGGCATGCTCACCGCCGATCAGGCCATTGCTCTTGCCGACGCCGGACTCACCGCCTACAACCACAACCTCGATACCTCACCCGAGTTTTATCCGACCATCATCACCACCCGGACCTATCAGGAGAGACTCGACACGATCGCTCATGTACGACGGGCCGGAGTCACGGTCTGTTGCGGCGGAATCATCGGCATGGGTGAGAGCCGTGACGATCGTGTTGGCCTGCTCGAACAACTGGCGCGGCAGAGTCCACATCCGGAGAGCGTGCCCATCAATCTCCTGGTGGCCGTGGCCGGAACTCCCCTCGGCGACCAACCTCCCATCGACAGTCTGGAGCTCGTTCGCACCATCGCCACGGCCAGGATTCTGATGCCCCGCTCGGTGGTACGCCTCAGCGCCGGCCGGCTGGCCCTCTCCGACGAAGCGCAGACGCTCTGTTTTCTCGCCGGTGCCAACTCCATCTTCATGGGCGAGCGTCTGCTGACCACGCCAAACCCGGAAGTCGATCGCGATCGCGAGCTGCTCGATCGCCTCGGCTTGAAGCTGATGACGTCATCCCCGGAAATCTCCAGACGACCGGCGCCGGAAGGTCATGTCGCAACCGATTGAGAAGCGCATCTCCGCACGTCTGGCCACCGTGCGCGAGAACGGACTGTATCGCCAGCTCCGCTCCCCCGCCGGAATCGATCTCTGCTCGAACGACTATCTCGGACTGGCCGCCCATCCGCGACTGAAAGAGCGAATGATCGAGAGCATCCGGCGCGAGGGCTGCGGGTCGACCGGCTCACGACTCCTGCGCGGTCATCGCGAAGCCTTTACGCGTGTCGAGAAGCGCTTTGCCCGTTTCAAGGGAACCGAATCTTCGCTGTACTTCTCGACCGGTTACGCCGCGAACGTCAGCGTGCTGACCACTTTTGTCGAGGAGGGCGACGTCGTTTTCTCTGACCAGCTCAATCACGCCAGTATCATCGACGGCGCCCGGCTCAGCCGCGGACGTCGCATCGTGTTCCGTCATAACGATGTCGAAGATCTGGCCCGTCGAATCGGCGAGAACGACGGAAACGCTCGATTCGTTGTCGTCGAGTCACTCTTCAGCATGGATGGCGACGAGGCTCCACTGACTGACTACGCGGCGTTGTGTGACGCGACCGGCTGCGCCCTGATCGTCGATGAGGCACATGCCGTCGGGGTCTTCGGTACTTCGGGAAGTGGTCTGATCGAGGAGAGCGGAATCGGCGATTCGGTCTTTCTGTCGATCAACACGGCCGGCAAGGCACTCGGCGTCAGCGGAGCGTTCGTATGCGGCTCCCGGACGGCGATTGACTACCTCGTGCAGCACGCTCGCCCTTTCATCTTCTCGACCGCGCCACCGCCGAGCGTGGCCGCCGGAATCGAAGCGGCCCTCGATCTCGTCGAAAGTGAGCCGCGACGAAGGGCTTCCCTGCTTGCGCTCTCTTCCCAATTGCGGGCACGACTCTGCGATCGCTTCCCGATCCCCGAGGGACGGTCACAGATCATCCCGGTCGTCATTGGCGGGAACGAAGAAGTCGTCGCCCTGGCCTCGTCACTTCAAAGCGAAGGCTATGACGTTCGCGCCGTGCGGCCACCCACGGTAGCCCCCGGCACGGCCCGGCTTCGCATCTCTTTGAATGCCGATCTTTCCCCGGCCGTGATCGATGATTTCGCGGGCACTCTCCTGCGAACAGCACCGCGCCTGCCGGCTGCGGCGGTGTCGACTCGATGAGCGGTCTGTTCGTCACTGGCACCGACACGAACGTCGGGAAGACCGTCGTCAGCGCGGCGCTGCTTCATCGCTACCGCTCGCTGCGTGCCCGTTACTGGAAGCCGGTGCAGACCGGGATCGAGATCGACGATGACACCGGAACGGTGCAGCGCCTGACAGGAGTCGAGTCCCAGGCACTTATCGAAGCTGGAGTGAGGCTGACTCTTCCTCTGTCACCTCATCTCGCCGCTGCGCTGTCCGGCGGAACGATCGCGCTCGACGAACTGACCGCGATGTACGAAGAGAATCGCGGTTGGCCCCTGATCGTCGAGGGAGCAGGAGGGGTGCTCGTCCCGCTCAATGCACAGGACCTTGTGATCGATCTGATGGCTGCCCTGGGGTTGCCGGTCCTGGTCGCGGCGCGCACGACCCTGGGAACGATCAATCACACTCTCCTCACATTGGAAGCGCTGAGGCGGCGCGATCTGGTCGTTGCCGGAGTCGTCATGAGTGGTGAGCCGAATGAGGACAACCGCCGCGCCATCGAGCGCTACGGCGACATCGCTGTCATCAGTACGATCCCTCTGATGACGCCTCTGAACAGAGACACCTTTCGAGCGTGGGTCGACGCGAACTTCGATCCCTCGTCGCTGTTGGAGGAGTACTTCCGTTGAATAGCTATCGCGGGTGTCATCCAGAGCGATTGACCGCGGAGCGCGGCGTCTGAGTGAAAGAAACCAGGGTGTCATCCCG
>DASZZV010000275.1:0-3117 GCA_035544835.1 Thermoanaerobaculia bacterium | reverse complement strand
GACGCTCGAAGCCTTCAATAGCGACGGCCTGCGCACCGTGCTCACGACGGTGAAAGGGCGGAACATGAAGGAGAAAACTCTGCGCTATCCCGGTCACGCCGACAGGATGCGCATGATGCGCGAGACAGGTCTTTTCTCAGGCGAGGCTGTCGAGGTCGACGGAGTGCAGGTTGTTCCGCGTCGGCTTACCGAGCGGCTGATGTTCGAGAAATGGCGCCGGCCGGTGGGAGAAGAGGAATTGACGATTCTGCGGGTGCAGGTCACCGGCTCGAAGGGTGAGAAGCACCTCGATATTACCTACGACCTCGTCGATCGCACTGACCGCGCCACGGGAGAGACCTCGATGGCACGTACCACCGGCTTTCCCTGCGTGATCATGGCCCGCCTCCTGGCGCGGGGCGAGTACGCCGATCCCGGCGTGCGCCCGCCCGAGCTCTTCGGCGGCAATCCGCGCGTCTATGACTTCATGCTGGCGGAGCTGCGAAAACGGGGAGTGGAGCTGCGGGAGAAGGTGGCCGGATCCGCGTAGGGCCGCACGGCGTGCGGCCGATACTTCGACGCGGTCTCCACATCGTTCGTTATCCGACGCATGGGTACCGGCCGCACGCCGTGCGGCCCTACGCCCTCGTTGCTGGCAAACGATTTAGACTACCCCTCGCGTGTCCACCTCTCTCCTCAGCGTCCCCGCGCGCGCCTGGAAGGCTCTCGTCGCAGCCCAACTCGGGTGGATGCTCGACGCCATGGACTTCCTGCTCTTCACGTTTGCGCTGCGGGCGATTCAGAAAGAGTTCGGTCTCTCCAGTGCCTCGATGGGACTTCTGACCTCAGTGTCACTCATCGCTTCCGGGCTCGGGGGAATCCTCTTCGGCCGCCTGGCCGATCGGATCGGTCGTGTCACGGCTATGAGCGTGAGCATCCTCTGTTACTCGCTGGCCACAGGAGGTCTCGCCTTTTCGCAGACGGTCGCGCAGCTGGTTTTCTGGCGCGTGTTGGTCGGTCTCGGTATGGGAGGCGAATGGTCGTGCGGGTCGGTACTCGTGGCCGAGAGCTGGCCCGACGAGCATCGGGCCAAGGCCATGGCCATGATGCAGTCGGCCTGGGCAGTCGGTGCGCTGGCGGCTGCAGGACTCTCTGCGCTCGTTCTCGAGCCCTATGGCTGGCGCAGGCTTTTTCTGATCGGTGCGACGCCGGCGCTCCTCGCTTTCTTCGTGAGAAGAGGGGTGGAGGAGCCCGACCTCTGGCAGCGAAGTGAACGCGGTGCCGCGACTTTTGGCCCCATGTTTCGCTCGCCGCTGCTGCGTCGAACGGTCATCGCGTCACTCGTAAGCAGCTGCGTGCTGATTGCCTACTGGGGGATCATCTCCTGGCTTCCCACGTTTCTGGCCACGTCGGCCGGAAACGGAGGGGCGGGACTCTCGGTGACGAAGTCAGCCCGCTGGTTGATTCTGCTGCAGCTCGGCGCCCTGGCCGGTTATCTCTCCTTCGGCTGGTTCGCTGACCGCTTCGGACGGCGACCCAGTTTCACCCTCTTCATGATCGGCGCAGCCATCGTCGTTCCCGTCTACGCCTTCGCCGCCAACGATGTCCGCGTGCTGCTTCTGGTGGGACCGCTGGTCGGCTTCTTTGCCCACGGATATTTCTCTGTTTTCGGAGCGCTTCTCGCGGAGCTTTTTCCGACTGCCATTCGTGGGACGGCGCAGGGCTTCTGTTACAACATTGGCCGCCTGGCGTCGGCGGCCTCTCCGTTCCTCATCGGCGCGGCCATTGATGCCGGAGGGTTCCGGCTGGCCCTTGCTTCGACGGCCCTCTTTTTCGCGGCCGCCGGAATCCTGATCTGGTTCCTTCCCGAGACCCGTGGCACGTCATTGAGTGCAATTGAGAATTGAGAATTGGGAATTGAGAAATAAAAGGTGAGAGCAATCGATCTGAGTTGCGATCTGGGTGAAGCGACCACACCAGAAGAGCTGGCGATCGAAGAGAAAATCTGGCCACTGATCACGTCGGCGAATATCGCCTGCGGCGGTCACGTCGGCGACACAGCATCGATGACACGTGCAGCGCGAGAAGCGATGCGTCATGACGTGGCCATCGGAGCTCATCCCTCATATCCCGATCGTGAGAACTTCGGTCGCAAATCCATGCGGCTCGGCGCGTCCGCTCTTACCGCAGCCCTTCATGCCCAGCTCGACGCTCTGACCGAGGCCGTCGATGGCGAAGGTGGTGTGCTCACCCACATCAAGCCGCATGGTGCTTTGTATAACGATGCTTATCACGATGCAGATCTGGCGAAGACAATCGTCTCCGTATGCATCCGCCGCAAGGGGTCATTGGCAATTGTTACGTCGCCCGACTCGGCCGTTGCTGCGGAGGCGGCGCGGGCCGGATGCCCGGTGATCATCGAGGGTTTCGCCGATCGCCGGTATCGGCCTGACGGTTCGCTGCAGCCGAGAGGAGAGGCGACCGCGCTGATTCTCGACTTTGAAGAGGCTGCATCGCAGGCCAGCATGCTGGCACATGGTGGTCGGGTTCGGGCTGCCGACGGCAGCGCGATCGAGATACCCTGTCACACCATCTGCATCCATTCCGATATGCCCGGCGCCCCGGAGCGTCTCACGAGGTTGCGTGATCGTCTGCAGCATGAGGGCTTCACCTTCCAATCGCTTCATCACCGGGTGCCCTAGTGGAGTGGACTCGAGCCGGCGACCGCGGCCTCTTCCTCGACCTGGACGCCGTCACGTCAAGAGAGCTCCACGAGAAGGCTGTGTTCCTTCGAAAGACGCTGGCTCCCGCCGCGGTGATCACCGGACACTCCAGTCTCCTTCTTCTCTTTGAGGGTCGGGCGCCCGAACCTCCCGCGGTCCTTGAGCCTTTGCCGTCGAACCTCGCCCGGAGCCGCCCGGAGATCGTGATCCCCCTGTCCTTCGACGAGAGCGACTCTCTCGATCTCCCCGAAGTGCTGGAGCGCCTGCGCATGTCGAAGCGAGTCTTCATCGACACTCTGCTGGCGACGAAACTCGAGGTGCGGTTCCTCGGGTTTTTGCCGGGATTCGCTTACCTTGATGGTCTTCCCGCCGAGTGGAACCTTCCTCGCCGGCTGACCTCTCGACTGCGCGTTCC
>DASZZV010000274.1:0-14254 GCA_035544835.1 Thermoanaerobaculia bacterium | reverse complement strand
TCGCACAATCGTAAGAGAGCTCCAAGACTCCACACCGCAAGGCCCCCTCCCAGATCCCTCGCTCGACGCTCGGGATGACACCCTGGTTTCTTTCACTCAGACGCCGCGCTCCGCGGTCAATCGCTCGGGATGACAACAACTGCAAAGCCGCGTAGAAGTTCCGTATCGTCCTCTTTTTCAATTTTCAATTTTCAATTCGTGAAAACGTAGAATGCTCCCCATGCGACGTGTAGAACGAATGCTTCTCGAATTGAATGCGAGTTATGACGGATCGCCGTGGCACGGTACATCCCTTCTTCAGATCATCGGCGGGCTGAGTGAAGAGAAAGCGCTCGCGCATCCCGGTCCCGGCAAGCGGTCCATCGCCGAGATCGTGGCCCACATCATGGCGACCATGGACATCGTCCAACGGCGTCTGACCGCCGAGAGCTTCGAGGTAACTACCGAGATGGACTCGCCCTCGATCAGCAACGTCACCTGGAACGATCTTCTAACTCGGATCCAGCAGAGCCAGACTCGGCTCGTCGATTCGGTGGCACGGATGAAAGACGCCGACTTCGATCAAAATCCTCCTGGAAAAAACTACAGCGTGGACTTCATGCTCTACGGCCTTCTCCAACACACCGCGTATCACGCCGGACAGATCGCGATGATGAAATCCTGACCTGAAATCAGGCCACGGTCTCCGCTGGCATTAACCCTTCCTGACTCACCAGGGGAGATAGACCCTGAAGAACTTCTCAGGCTCCTTTGCTCCTTCAGCGACAACCACGTCGATTGCGGCCTGCCTCACCTGCTCGGCGTGATCGATGATTCCGAGTCTGTGACTGACTGCCGCGGCGTGAATTCGCATTTCCAGCGACTCAAATGTCTCATGGGCTCTGCTGAGTTTCCTTCTGGCACTCTTCTCATCGCCGCGACCGAAATCCAGCGCCGCCTCCAGCGCGTCGGCCGAAGCGTCGCACCACTTGGTATGAGTCCTTCGTACGGTGCGAACCTGCCAGCGGGCACGGGCCAGAGCCGCGCCCTTCATTCCGTTTGCCAGTGCGTAGGCCACCATGACACGCGCTTTTCCCTCTTCATGGATGGCCCGGATCACGCGGTTTCTCAGAAGCAGCGAGCGGCGAAGCCCACTGGGCGAGAGCGCTCTCAGAATCTGCCCGGGCGTACCCGCGTAGAGAGCGATGTCTATGCGAGCGAGAAGGGCCAGCCAATCCTGAAGAGAGAATGACCCGGGCGACCAGCGTGCGATCGACTCGTCGATCGTTCTTCGCGCCCGTTCCGGTTGATCTTCCAGCAGATCGGCCACGTACAGCACTCGAAGGCGAAGGTTTACATCGGCGCAAAGGTCTCCGCGCAATCGCGCATCGGTCAGGAGTGGCTCAGCACGATTCAGCATGGATCTCAATTGACCTAGATAGCCAAGGCAGCGCAGGGAGAACCATCTGGCGCTGTCCAGCTCGGAGGGTTCACCAATGGATCGAAAGAGTCGTTCGGCTTCTGTCGCCTGCGACAAGGCACGGGCCCAGGCGCTACGGCTGGTGTTGTCGATGGCCGACACCAACTGCAGCAGGCCCTCGACTTCCCCATCTCCATTCGAGACAGCCGCCACTTCTCGAGCAGCACCGGCGAACGACTTGCTCCCCGCCTTGAAACCGGCATCGACGGCCAGCGCGCGTGCAAGCTGCCGGGTGTTGGTGCCCTGCCGCGCGAGGTTGAGATGCCGGAGTTGGAAGAGATAGGCACGGCCCGGGTCGACCAGCGCCAGTCCCATCCCGATGACCCACAGCAACGCGGTCTCTCCCGCGCGCCTCTCCTCCCCTGCCGCGCGCGCCGCTCTGGATCCCAAGATCCGTTCTCGCAGAATCGCCGTCATCAGCTGAGAGCCATGATCGGGCCAGGGAAGCTGCCACTTCTCCATCAGTGCGTGAAGAATGACCAGGGCCTGTTCTATGTGGCCAGAGCGGAGCAGCTGTTCCGCCGCGCGCGCGCGAAAGAAATCAGCATCCGATCCGCCCTCGGTGTGCTCGGCCGCGGCGAGGTATGCTGCACTAGCCTCCAGGCCCCTGCCTATCATGCTCAAGCCGTCGGCGAGCTTCCGTGCGACGCGGGCATGCCAGTTCGAAGCACTCACTTCATAAGCAAACTGGTAGAGCACGATGGCCCGATCGATACGGTAGGCACTGAGGGCTTCGTCTGCGGCGGCAAGCGCGGCATCGAAGGCCTTCTCGCTCATTCCAGCGTGAAGATAATGTTGGGCCAGGGTCTCCGAGCCTGCCGACTTCGATCGTTCCAGAGCCGCCACGAGCGAGCCGTGCAGTGCCTTGAGCTTTTCTGGATCGATCACGCTGATGACCGCTTCTCGAACTTTCTTGTGATAGACCTCCACCTCCTCGAGATCCCCGGTCAGCCGGCTGCGGACGAGACGCTTCTTTCGTAGAATCTCGAGAATCTCGGCGCGGTCGACGTCGGGCGCAACAAAAGTGTCAAAGAGAATCGGCGCCTCCACCGGCCTCCCCGCGATGGCCAGCGTCTGAAGCACGTGAACCGCTATCGGCGGGAGATCGCTCATTCGTTTCTGCACGGCCGTAGCGATGGACGTCGATTGAAGGCCGATGGGCGACGTCCTGGCCACTCGGGCAACCTCCTCGATCCAGAACGGCAGGCTCTCACTGAGCTCGACGACCCGCTCCACGACTGCGTCCGGCACATCGGCGGGAAGATGCTCCCGTGCCAGGCTCACTGCGTCGTCATGGGTCATTGGGCCAAGCTCGATTGCCTCCGCAAAGTCGATGGCGGCGGTAACGTACTGGAGGAGGAGACTCGTCTTACGATCCTCGGTCGTATACGAGAACACAGTCATGATGCGTGCGTCGCTTCGCTGCAGGAGTGAAAGCACACGAGCGCTCTCGAAATCGCCCCATTGCGCGTCATCGATGGCGATGACCAGCCGCCGGTTGTGGCTCAGCCGGGCCGTGAAGTCGGCGAAGGCGGCGAAGGCTCGCCGCTCCAGATCCTCACCCTCCACCGGCCCGGCGTCATCGTCCGTTGCACCGAGGCGTGGGAAAACCGGAAAGATCTGCGATACCAGGTTGAGGTCTGAGGGGAACGGCCCCGCCAGCTCCGCCGGGGGGAGCCTCCGCAATGCGCGGGAGAGTCCGTCCATGACACCATCCAGTGCCTTGAAAGGGAGGAACTCGCTCTCGTGACAACGTGTCGAGAGAATGATCGCGTCCGGATCTTCCTGCCGGCTGACGTCGAAGAAGTGACCGAGGAGAGCAGTCTTGCCGACACCGGAGGAACCGTGAAGATCGACGGCCTGGGCCCCTTTCGAATCGAGATTATCGAAAACGGCGAGGAGGGAATTGATCTCGGCTTGCCGTCCCACGAATGGTGGCTTGCCCAATGTACCGGGTCGCAATGCCGGCAGCCAGAGGGTAAAGGTATCGCCGCCGAGTCTGCGCACCACTTGTTCCCCATCGGGCCTTGCGGCGGGATCGCGACGCAGCATCTCGGTGGCCAGCCGGCACAGATCCCGCGGAAGCGTGCGCATATGCTCTTCCGAAAACTGCACGTCGGCGGTCATCTTCTGGTTGATGATCTCGTATAGAGTTCCTTCGAAAGGGAGCTTTCCGGTCAGAGCCTGATAAATGATCACCCCGACGCTGTACCAATCGGAGGACACGCTCGAAGGGATCCCCCGAGTGACCTCGGGCGCCATGTAAACGGGGGTCCCGAGGATTGTGTTGGTGTCATCGGCTCTGGACTGTTCGAGGATGAGGCCGAAATCGAGAAGTACGACCCGTCCCTCTTCGGTCACAAGAATGTTGGAGGGCTTGATGTCGCGATGCAGCTTTCCTTCCTCATGGAGCTTGAGGACACCCTGGCCCAGCTGTTTGAGGGCAAGGCGGAGATCGTTCAGGTAGCTCGCACTGAGGGCCGATGTTT
The DNA here is from genome assembly GCA_035544835.1 of Thermoanaerobaculia bacterium. GTDB lineage: Bacteria > Acidobacteriota > Thermoanaerobaculia > Gp7-AA8 > Gp7-AA8 > DASZZV01. Next base: position 10,306 of record DASZZV010000274.1, on the reverse strand, counting down.
CGCCGCTGTTTTCGTCGGAGAAAGTTCCGGCCGGCAGTCTGGTCTTGAAGGCGCGCTCGACTTCCTGAGTCGCCAGGTATTCGAGAAGCTCCGATCCTTCGACCAGCTCCATGGTCAGGAGCCACTGATCCGCAATGAAGATCAGCTCAAACAACTTGACGAGGTTCCGGTGGCGAATGCCTGCCAGTCCACGGAACTCCTGCTTGAAGCGGACGATGGAGTCGGACGTGGCGTGTTGCAGCACCTTTACCGCGACGCGACGCTTTCGGTCCCGGTCCCAGGCGGCGTACACCACACCGAATCCACCACGGCCGAGGATTCGCTCGACGTTGAAACGCCCCTGAGCCAGAGTTGAGGGAGTCTGAACCGAAGCCATGCTAGTCCGCTGCAATCAGTTCAGGAGCATCAGCTCGCGCCTTCAGCATTCCCCGCCATCCGCCTATTGCAGACGAGGATACCTTCCCACGTCCACAAGATCCAATTCGTTCCGCTCTCATCCTTAGTATCATGTCCGCAGGAGTGAACTGGATCTCAGGTTCGATCCCATGACAATGTCTGCAAAGATGTCGAAGACCATGATGGGTCAAATCCAGGACCCCATTCTCGTGGTCGAGGATGATCAGGGAATCCGCACGCTCCTCGTCGCCGTGCTGCGTAGAGTGGGATTCCAGGTCGAGGTTGTCGGGAACGGCCGCGCAGCTCTCGAAGCCCTGAGCCGGCGTCGTTACGCGGTCGTGCTGATGGACCTGCTCATGCCGGGGATGAACGGCTACGACCTCCTGAAAATGCTTGAGGAAACGTCGCCGGAGTTTCTCTCCTGCACCATCGTTCTCACCGCGGCGAGCCCGGCCGCAATCAAATCGTACGACCTCGACAAACGAGTGTTTCGTGTTCTGCGCAAACCCTTCGATCTCGAGGAATTGCTGGCCACCGTGGCCGCCTGCGTCCTCGGTAGAAACACGGTTTCGCGTGACCCTCTCGATGCGCTTCTCGGTCTCCGTCTCGCCTCGATGGCGGCACATGCCAAAGCCGGTGTAGTCGGGATGGTCGGTGATTCCAATGACAAATTGAATCTCGTCTGGAGCTTTGGTTATCCGGCCGACCTGCTGGCCTCTTTCAATCCGCTCCCCGTGACGCCGAGCTCACCGATTGGCAGGGCTGTGCTCGAGCAGCGGCCGATCTGGGTTCATTCACTCGAAGAGACCGCGCAATCGTTCGCCACCCTCGTTCCAATTCTCCGTGAGCAGAAGACCGGCGCTTTGGCCGCTGTACCGATTACCATGGCCGGCTCGATCGTCGGCTGCATCGGCTGGAGCTTCGAGGAGCCGCAGGCATTCGCAGAGAGTCAGCGGGGGCTCCTTATGCAAATCGCGCAAGAGCACGGTCGCACCCTGGCCCTCGGTTCCTGAACAGCCGGTCGCGATCCGGCTGGATTGCGCCGGGCCCGGCCTTTCCAGCGCGCAGCCCTTGCTTGCCCCAAAAGGGCGCCGGCGGCGCGTCATCAGCCTGGCCCTGGGAGCTTCGCACCAGTACTCGGGTGCGAAACTCCGCAAGGCTCGGGATTCCGCTACTGCACGTGAAGATGATTGATGATGCCTACGTATGAGGCGGCCATCGCCAACGTGCAGACCGTCTTCGCGAATGGATCGAGATGGCCGAGGAAATGGGTTGTGCCATTCCAGAGCTTCGGGGTCGACTCCTACGCATAGGCGTCAACGGCGCGAAATGCGGCGCGGGCGCGGGCCCCGCGTCGATCGTCGTGCTGCCGCCGGGTCAGACGACTCCCTCACGTCCCCACGGCGTGCGTCGTTGAAGCCCCGGCCGCAGCCCGATGCATAGCTATCGGTCTTAGAGTTTCGCCGAGGGATCCTCGGGTACATCGACGATGAGTCGATGTACACTTGCTGGCGAGACGCATGCGCGGCCAGAGAAGTGTGCTGGCCTCTCCCAAGTCTACGAGACTATTGCTTCTCTGAAGTTGGCGCTCAATGACATCCCCTGAAAACGCGGTTCTGCGGCCGGTTGCCCTGAGCGTGCTGACGCGCCGCGCCGGGTCTGGCGCTGATGCGGCTGCCGTCGCGTCGACGGCCGGTCGCGCCTACGAGGACCTCGCTGGCGTCCTCGTTCCGCTGATTGGCCAGGTCGGCTTCGACGCGGTCACCACGCGGGCGCTGCACCTTGCACAACGCGAATATCCGTCGGCCCCGGCTGGCGGCACCGAACAAGCCGGCGCGTTTACGCAGGTGAGTTTCTGGTTGAAGCAGCAGGATGGCGCTCTCGCAATGGACGCCGCTGCCACGATGCTCTCGACGCTGGGGGCGCTGCTTGTGACGTTCATCGGGGAACCACTGACGATGCGTCTCTTGCGAAAGGGCTGGCCCGACGGCTTTCCCGAAGTGAAGTTAGAGGAGAAACCAACATGACCGGCAAGGTTGCGATTCGTCAACTCCCCACGGGCGTACCAGGGCTCAACCAGATCCTGGGCGGGGGGGTGCCGGAGTTCTCCTTCAATCTGATCTGTGGGACGCCCGGCTCGGGCAAGACCACGCTGGCGCAACAGATCATGTTTTCGCTGTGCGGCCCGGACTGTCACGCTGTGTATTTCACGGTCGTCGGTGAGCCACCGATGAAGATGCTGCGCTATCAGCAGCAGTACACATTCTTCGATCAGGAACGAGTCACCGAGTCCATCCGCTTCGTCAACCTGAGCCAGGATCTCGTCGATGGCAGTCTGGACAAGATCCTGGCGCGGATCGTTCAGGAAGTCGAAGCGACGAGCCCGGGAGTGGTGTTCGTCGACTCCTTTCGGACGGTCGGCCGTGCCGCCGGGAGTGCAGAAAACGGTGATCTCCAGCTACAGCACTTCGTCCACCAACTCGCCGTGAGGCTGACGGCATGGCAGGCAACGACGTTTCTGATCGGTGAGTATCATCCCTCGGATGTCGATCGCGATCCGGTCTTCACGGTGGCCGATGGAGTGCTGTGGCTTCATCAAAGCATCGATCGCAACTCCATGGTTCGTAAGATGCAGGTGATGAAAGTGCGTGGGCAGGCACCGATTCCCGGCTTGCACACGTTTCGCATGACCGGGGACGGGATTCAGGTCTTTCCGCGCGTCATCGTGAGCTCAGAGGACACCAGAGCGTCGCGTCCCGACCAGAAGAGAGAGCCGGTGAAACATCGTCTGTCGACCGGCGTCAAGGGGTTGGATGCGATGCTCGGCGGTGGCATTCCCGAGGGGTACTCCGTGCTCGTCTCCGGCCCCTCCGGCTCGGGCAAGAGCGTATTGGCGACGGAATTCATCATGGAAGGCGTTAGGCAGGGTGAGCCGGGGATCATCGCGGTCTTCGAGAAACGTCCGGGCATGCGCTCGTTGACGCCTCCAGGTGGCCCGGCCTTCGAAAAAATGGTGCGCGAGGAGAAGGTCGGGATCATCTACACCCGCCCTCTGGATCTGTCCATCGATGAAATGCTCCATGAAATCATCGAGGAGATTCACCACTACAAGGCCCGCCGGCTCGTGATCGATTCGCTCTCCGGGTTCGAGCTGGCCCTGGCCCCGACGTTCCGAGAAGACTTCCGGGAATCGCTCTATCGCATGGTCGCTGTCCTCACCGAGATCGGGATCACGATGATGATGACGGCCGAGCTGGAGGACACTTACACCGATCTGCGGTTCAGCCCGCACGGAACCGCTTTCCTGACGGACGCGATCATCATGCAGCGTTATATCGAGGTGAGGGGGAAGCTGGAGCGAGTCATGTCCGTGGTGAAGGTTCGCGGGAGCGCGCATAGCGAAGCTCTCCATACCTTCCAGATCACTGCGGAAGGCATCATGGTCGGCAAGGCGCTGGGGAACTACGAGGGGCTGCTGACGGGCAGCCCGTCGATGATCACAGGCGAAAGGGCCGCCAAAAGGGAATCGCGGAAAAAGCAGAAATCGAAATAGATTGGACCTGCTGGGACGAAAATAGATGCAATCGAAATGATCGAACAGAATCCTTCGCCGGAAGAATCTCTCAGCTCGCGGGAGGCTGCCGTCGCGACACGCGAGGAGGCCGTTAGCGCTCGGGAGCAGAGCGTCGCTCAGGCCGCGATGGAGCTCGACCTGGCTATGGGCGATCTCCGGGAAGCCAACGAACACCTCGTCGTCGTGAATGTGGGGTCACAAACGCTTGCCGTAGAAATGAGTCAGTCGTTGCAGGAAGCGGCAACGGCGAGTCAGGCCAAGGACGACTTCTTCGCCCTGCTCTCGCACGAGTTGCGAACACCACTGACGTCGATCACGGGATGGGCAGACCTGCTCGGCAGAAATCCGGACCCCGAGACGATTGCCGAAGCTGCCCGCTCAATCGCCATTAGCGCGTCCCTTCAGGCGAAGCTCGTCGATGATCTGCTCGATGTCTCACGGATCATGACCGGCAAGTTCGCGATCACCGAGGCGATGATCGACTTTGATACGGTTGTCGACGATGCCGTGAGCGCCATGCGCCCGGCGGCCACAGCGAAAGGCATCTCGCTGATGAGGATCGCCCAGCAGTCGATCCTCGTCAGGGGTGACGCGGGCCGGTTGCGTCAGGTAGTTGGAAATCTGTTGTCGAATGCCGTGAAGTTCACCCCCGCTGGCGGCTTGATCGAGGTTCGTCTGCTACTCAACGGTTCCTTCGCCGTGGTTGAAGTGTGCGACACCGGCGAAGGGATTCCCTGGCGCTTTCTGCCGGACGTCTTTGACCGACATGCACAGGCCGACGCGAGGCGCTTCGGTGGGCTTGGCCTTGGGCTGGCCATCGTGAAGCACATCGTCGAACTCCACGGAGGCTCCGTTGCAGCGGTCAGTCAAGGAGAAGGAAAGGGATCGACCTTCACCGTCCGGCTCCCCACTTTGCGGCACGAATGACGCGTCGCCATGGATCCTCTCGTTCGAGGCATTGATCTACCTCCGTATCGCGCGGGAACGGTCGGCGCTAACTGCCTTCCCCTTCGTCCTTCAGCTAGTTCAAGTTCAGCCAAGCTGCGGCGCCGCGTGCGCGGCCGCCAGACCCATCCTTCAGTGCCACCCTCGCCAGCTGTTATTATTGGCGAACCATCCACGCACAGATGGGACACGGTTTTCATCCGGTTCCGCGCACAGGTCAGGCGCGTGCTTCGACCGAACAGACGGTCATCATTACGAACGAACGACTGCTGACCGATGAAGAAATGTCGATGTTTGAATACTGGGTTGCACGCGGCGAGGCGACAACGCCCCTTCCGGTCTCTTCGGGCCTCGTGAAGGGAACTACAAAGCCCTTTTTTCTGGCAACGAGGCGTCTGGCAACCATCGACCTGCGGCTCACTGACAAACCACCGAGGCGCCACTCCGCCCAGCGTTGACACGATGGCAATACTCGGCATTCGAATAGAAAAGAGTCGATCTATCGAATCGCTCCTTCTGGCCCCATATACTCATGCCAGCAAATCGGGAGGGCTCCAATGACAGTCGTAGAACGAGAAATGGCCATGTCGGCGGCCGATATTGTCGATTTATCAAGACGACACTCGATCTTCTCCTGGTCCGCGCAAGGTGCGATCGATCCCATTCCGATGGTGCGTGGCGAGGGGATCTACTTCTGGGATGCGGCGGGCAAGCGCTACATCGACATGAACTCTCAGCTGATGTGCGTCAACATCGGCCACGGCAACCGCCGCGTCATCGAAGCCATTAAGCGCCAGGCCGACGAACTGGTCTACGCCGGGCCTGGAATGGCCACTCCGGTGCGGGCGCGATTCGGCAGGATGCTGGCCAAGCTGACTCCCGGGGACTTAAACCACTTCTTCTTCACCCTCGGTGGAGCGGAGGCTAACGAGAATGCCATTCGAATCGCGCGAGTGGTCACCGGCAGGCAGAAGATCATGGCTCGCTATCGGTCCTACCACGGCGCGACACTCGGTGCAGTGAGTCTGACCGGCGACCCGCGTCGCTGGGCCAACGAGCCGGGCATCCCCGGCGTGGTCCGCTTCTTTGATCCGTATAAATACCGCAGCCACTCATTCCGCGAAGGCGATGACGACGCTGACTTCACCCGGCGTTGCCTGGCTGAGATCGAGGAGATCATTGACTGCGAGGGAGGACACACGATCGCCGCCATGTTCATCGAAACAGTGACCGGCACCAACGGACTGATCGTCCCCCCCGACGGATACATTCAAGGACTGAGGGCGATTTGCGACGCTCACGGCATTCTCCTGGTGTGTGACGAGGTGATGTGCGGTCTGGGACGTACGGGAAGCTGGTTCGCCGTCGATCAGTGGAAGGTCATCCCGGACATGATCACCATGGCCAAAGGACTCACCTCAGCCTATCTGCCCCTCGGTGCCGTGGCCATGAGCGGACGCATCGCAGCTCATTTCGACAAGAATGTTTTCTATGGCGGTCTGACTTACAACGCCCATCCCATGAGCCTCGCCGCAGCCGAGGCCTGCCTCCAGGTGATGATCGACGACGACATGGTTGGGCACACGGCGCGAATGGGCAGCGTTCTGAGAGAGCTCCATCAGGAGATGAAGCGGAAACACCCATCGGTCGGCGACGTCCGTTCCATCGGGCTCTTCGGCGTGCTGGAACTGGTAAGGGACCGCGCCACGAAAGAACCGATGGCGCCCTTCAATGGAAGCAGTCCGGAGATGCAGAAGCTTGGTGGATTCCTTCGTCGGGAAGGGATGTATGCCTTCATCAACTGGAACAATCTGTTTACGAACCCTCCGCTGTGCATCACCGAAGAGCAGCTTCGCGAGTCCTTCACGATCATCGACAGGGCGCTGGAGATTACTGACGCCGCTGTGAAGAGTTAGCCCGGCTCAATCGAGTCCGCGGGCGCGCATTCTTTTGTACGGGCGCACATTCGCCCTCGAATTGGAAACTCGCCCCACTCCGAATTGGGTGGCTCTCCACGCAAATGCGAAGCTCCCTTGAAACGGTCCCGCCGCATGGCCCACGCCGAATGGAAGCGTAGCCCTCTACTGGGAGAGGATCGCGGAAGTGATGGCGGGATCGTTGCGCTCGCACCTTTAAAAAAAGCGGTCGACAAAGTACGGACCGGCAAGCGTCCCTACGCTCGAAAACGCCGAGCACCGCGTCCCTTACAGCAATCCCGAAACCACGAACAGCTCCGACAGAAATCTCCGGTAGCCATATGCGTAAGACTCGAGGTTCGCCGAGAGCACCACCGGCTGGATGTTCATGACGCCGGCTGGGTCGGCGGGCCTGAGCTCCTGCCATTCGGTGCGCTCGCCGCTGGTGAGGTCGAGGCGCTCAATGGCAACGCTGACCCGACCGAACTGGTAGACGTAGATGGCATTGTCGGATCCCCACAACAACGCCTGGTCGCCGGTGCGCGAGCCGGGCACCTCGCGCGATTCATCCCCGTCAACTCCGTAGATCATCAGACGATCGTCGGGTCCGGTAGTTGCCACGAATTTCCCGTCGGGCGAGATCGCCTGCGGCAACTTCACCCCTTCCGGGCCGAACCCGCGAACGGTTCCGTCTCCGTCGAGCGCCAGCTCGTACATCCTTCGTCCCTGCAGCGGCTCATTGGCCCACAGAAGCAGCCGCTTGCCGTCGGGAAACCAGTTCCACCAGACCATCATCTCGAGGCCTTTGACCGGAGTCGTGCGGGACGCGCCGGCGCCGACCGGCAGCAGCTGGATGGCCTCAGGGGTGCCGCACATCGCGGCGACCCATCGCCCGTCCGGCGAGATGGTCCGCACATGACCATCGCCGAGGTGCACGGCCGGGCTGCCGTCGACCGGACGGATGTAAATGCCGCCGGCCGTTCCGCGCGCCGCCGCACCCTGTTCCTCTAGGACGATTCGCGAGCCGTCGGCGGAGATGTCGGTGAGAAACGACCAGTCGTACCAGGTGAGGTTGCGTTCGCCATCGGTGCCTCGTCGGCCAGCCAGAATCTCGCGGCGGCCGTTCTCGGCGGACAGAAGAACGTCGCCGTTGCTCCGGATGTCATGGATGACCTGGCGCCCCGGCGAGGCCAGGACCGTGCGCTCCTTCCCGTTCATTGCCAAGGCGACGATGTCTCGCCCGGCGCCGTCGTGCATCGCGCCAGTCCACACCTCATCTCCCTTCGGAGTCCAGGCGATGCCGGCGGCACTACGCGCGAACGAGCCCTCGACGCGCTTCTGTCCGTGCAGGTCAATTACCACGACACTACCGCCGTCGTCGCCCCAGAGCGGGTGATCGAGAAAGGCCAGGTGCTCGCCGCCAGGCGAGATTCGGAGGTGACTGATCCAGTGGGGAGTCGTGTAGATGAGCTGGCCGATGGGGAATTCGATCAAAGAGTGGCTGCCAGCGAGCCGAATGATCGCGAGTTTTTTCCCGTCGGCACTCCAGTCGGCATCCTGCATCTGCTCAAGGACTTCGCGAGGTGCTCCGCCGGAGAGCGGAAGACGAGCGAGCGTGCCGGTGGTCGCCCATCCGGCCAGGAACCGGCGGCCCAACGAGACGGCCAGCTCGCCGGTCGGCGAGACGCCCAGGATGTCGGCGTCGGCGATGCCGAGAGAGCGCGGCTGGGGATCGCCTGGAACCGAGGCGAAGAGCTCGAGTGGATTGTCTTCCCATGCTGCGCCGTACACGACCGAGCCGTCGGGCGCGAAGCGCGCCGACATCACGAAACCGCGGCGGAAGGTCACGGTCGTGAACTTCACCGGCTTCTTCTCGATGCGCTTTTCGCCACGCTTGGCGCGTGGCTTTGCGCTCATAGCGCCGGACTCGCCGCCGCTCGAAAGCGTCTCCACGGCAAAGGCGAGGTCCTTCACCGACTGGAAGCGGTGGCCGGGATTCTTCTCGACAGCATGGCGGACGATTCGCTCGAGCGCGGGAGCGGTGAAGCCCGGCGGAAAAGACGGCTCGTCGTTGAGGATCGCGTTCATCGTATCGATCTGTGAGCCGCGGTGAAATGGATGAGAGCTGGTGAGCATCTCGAAGAGCACAGTGCCGAACGAAAAGATGTCGCTGCGGGTATCGATCTGCTGGCCGCGCACCTGCTCGGGTGCCATGTAGGCTACGGTGCCCAGAATCATGCCGGGGCTGGTCAGCCGCTCGACGGTCGCCGAATCGTTCGTGCTGTCCGGCAGCAGCTTGGCGAGCCCGAAGTCGAGCAGCTTCACCCGCTCGTCGGTGGTGACGAAAATGTTCTCCGGTTTGAGGTCGCGATGGATGATTCCGCGCTCATGTGCGGCGGCCAGGCCCGCGGCGATCTGCAAGGCATAGTCGAGAGCCTTGCGGTGGGTAAGGGGAAGACGCTCGCGGAGTGTGCTGCCCTCGAGCAGCTCGCTGACGATGAACGGCATGCCGTCATATGTCCCGAGGTCGAAGATGGTGAGAAGGTTGGGATGACTCAGCGCGCCGGCTGCACGCGCCTCGAGTGTGAAACGGTTCAGGCGGTCTTCGTCGGTAGCCAGCGATCGGGGTAAGACCTTGACGGCGACTTCGCGGCCGATGCGGGGATCTCGCGCGCGGTAGACCTCTCCCATGCCACCCGCTCCGATGGAGGCGATGATCTCGTAATGCCCCAGCTTCGCGCCCGCAGGGATCGACACGCAATGCAGAGGATAGCGCGATGCGGGCCGCTCGGAGCAAGGGCCTTTCCAAAGGGCCTTTCCAGTGCGGCGGGATAATTCTACGCTCGCCAGGCCTTCCGGTGGACAACGGCGGGTGCTACAAGCTCCTTTTTTGAGCGTCAAGGGAAATCAACCGAAAGAGCGTTGTTCATCGTTCGGTAGGTGGTGGCAGCGCATACTGCTACTCTCTTGTTGCAGAATCCCTTTGACGACAGTAGTCAGGGCTTAGGAAGAAATTTTGGCGAATCCATTCTCGATATCGAGGTCGTCCGAAGGGGAACTGGTCGTCCTGGCGTTGAGTGGTTTTCTCGACGCGCATACTGCGCCGGAGTTCGAGAAGGCAATCCAGCACGAGATTGACTCTGGTCATTTTCAGGTCATCGTCGACTGTGCTGGCCTTACTTACATCTCCTCCGCCGGTCTTGGCGTTTTCATGGGCTTCATCGAAGAGATCCGTGAGCGCGGAGGGGATATCAAGATCTGTGGCCTCACCCCCAAAGTCGCACAGGTCTTCGAGATTCTCGGCTTCCCTGCGCTCTACGACATCGTCAACGATGTTCCAGCGGCTATTCAGCGATTCACCGAAGCTCCCGTGAAGCAGGTCTGATCGATGGACGCCTTCGAACAATCGTTCACGCTCGATGTTCCGTCCTCGACTCAGAACCTGGCCCTCATTCGCGACTTCGTCAGTCGCATC
>DASZZV010000273.1:0-7532 GCA_035544835.1 Thermoanaerobaculia bacterium | reverse complement strand
GCGTCCCGCGCCGCCGCCCTTTGTTGTCTTTTGTGTGGCACAGGCACTCTTGCCTGTGCGTCGGCCGTCGAGGCCGACTTCTCTGTAGATCATTCACAGGAACGCCACGGCTCGACGCCGTGGCACACAGGCAAGAGTGCCTGTGCCACACAAAGGGCGTCTTCGAGCGGCCTGGAGCAGTCGCGCGCTAGCGGATCCGCGGAGCTTGGGAGGCGCGGATGGCCATCTCCGCGGCGCCGATCACCGGCGTAGTCCTCGGCGGCTGCAGATCAGCGAGTGGCGCTCCAGCCAGCAACCGCTCGGAGAAGGGGCCGGCGAGGAGTGGTCCCGCCTTGAATGCGCCGCCGACGCAGGCAACCCGAAAGGCCTCGTTTTGCAGACCGAGTCTCCTGGCCACGGTCAGTGCCGTCATCCCCAGCTCGGCCCCCTCTTCCGCGAAGATTCGCCGGGCCACGTCATCGCCCTGCTCTGCGGCGTGAAGAACCATTTTGAAACAGCGCGCGATGTCATCCGCATGAGTGGTCGGCGCGTAGACGAAGAAAGGGAGATCCTCTGGCTTGCACATGCCGTATTCGTTGCAGAGCACATCAGTCATTAGAGTCGCTGGTCCCCGTCCGTCAAAGGCCTTTACGATCGCGGCGAGGCCGCGACGGGCGATGGAGTAACCGCTGCCTTCGTCTCCCAGTGTCGGTCCCCAGCCACCGGCGCGCGCCTCGCGGTTCGCTGCGTTCCGGCCAAATGCTACGGATCCCGTGCCGGCGATGACCACGATGCCTGCGCCGAGTCCGACGGCGGCGGTCAGGGCGATTCGGGCGTCGCTGTCGACCGTGAAATTGTCATGGGGAAAGAATTTGCGGAGCTCTTCTACCAGCGCTGCGCGGTGACGCGGATGGTCGGCGCCAGCGATACCGAGATAGCAATAGCGGATCGTAGAGAAGTCCACCTTTGCTGCGGCCGCCGCATCGAGTACGGCCTTACGGAGCTCCTCGACGGCCGCGGTCATGCCTACCCGCAGGTAATTGGAGGGGCCGCCCGTGCCCTCGCCCAGAACGTGCAGAGTCGAGTCCACTACATCAGCCGCGGTTTTCGAACCCCCGCCGTCTACACCGAGATACAAGTCATCCATTGCCCCGGTTCTCTTGCAATCGCCGTGACGACGGTACCTCCTTTGCACTGGATCGACCTGAAATAGTCACAAATCTCAGGAGGTGAAGGATGAAATCGAATTCCAGCAAGGTACTGATGTTGCTCGCGGTGGCGGCGTTTCTGGTCGTTCTCGCCGGCTGCAAGAGCTCGGGGATGGCAGTGACCGGACGCGGTCAGGTGATGAAAATCTCGCTCGAGGCACCGAAGGAATTGTCGGAGGGTGAATCGGCTGAGATCATGGCGCGGGTTCGGAACGCCGGCGTTAACAACCTGAGCGATGTTCAGATCGACGTCGAAGTTCCAAGCCAGCTCACCGTGGTTCACGAGTCGCATGGCGACGGCATGAACATGACTGAGAGCATGGGCGGAGAAGGGGCGCGGATGTTTACCTATCGAGTCGGTAACATCGAAGCAGGTCAGGACTCGACGGTGAAGCTCAGTATCCAGGGCGCCTTCCATTCCTACAAGCAAAGCGGCAACATTCGTGTAACGGCCTGGCAGTCCAATCTCCCCGGCGATAAGCTGGTCGAGACGAAGTTCATCAAATTGCGCGGCTGATGCTTGCGCAACGGTATGATCCCGGTCGTTTTCAGAAGCAGGCATGGATATCAAGAACACTGAAGGCGATCTGACGATACCGGGAAAACCGCGGGAGTCGCTCGAAGACCGGAAGCTGCTCGACAGGCCGACTCTGTCCGAGACGCTGCAGAGCGACTCCTGGCGGGTTCTCCGAATCACCAGCGAGTTCGTCGAGGGATTCGACAGTCTCGCCGACGTCTATCCAGCCGTTTCGATCTTTGGTTCGGCCCGCACTCCGATTGCCAACAGGTATTACGAGTTGGCCGTCGCTACGGCCGAGCTACTGGCCCGAGCCGGCTTCGCCATCATCACCGGCGGCGGTCCGGGAATCATGGAAGCTGCCAACAAAGGAGCGCAGCAGGGGGGCGCACTCTCCATCGGCTGCAATATCGAGCTGCCTTTCGAACAAAAGGTAAACCCATACGTCGATCGCGCTCTGCAGTTCCGTTACTTTTTCGTGCGCAAGATGATGTTCATCAAGTACTCCGAGGCCTTCATCACATTTCCGGGAGGCTTCGGAACGCTCGACGAGCTATTCGGCGCAGTGACGCTAATCCAGACCAGAAAGATCTCGAACTTTCCCGTGATCCTGTTCGGATCCGAGTACTGGGCGGGCATGGTGACCTGGATACGCGAGCGGCTGCTGATCGAGAACATGATCAGAGCCGAGGACGTCGACTCGATTCACGTCGTTGATGAGCCCGCGCAGGTCACCGCGATCGTCCTCGAGGCGTTCCGGAAGACGAAGCGCGACACCGAGCGACACGCCTTGACGAAGATCGGTGAGGCCGACTGACTCGGGCTTCTTGTGTTGGCACGGGCACTCTTGCCTGTGAGTCGGCCGTCGAGGCCGACCTCCCTGTGAAGTCGTTACAGAAACGCCACGGCTCGACGCCGCGCACACAGGCAAAGAGTGCCTGTGCCACACAAGAGGCCAGCGATTTCGTGCATCTCTGAGAATTCCCCATTTCTCCCGTAATTTCAGTGACTTGCATTGCCTCTTCTGGCATCGAACTAGCACTTATTGCAAGTGACTAAGGAGGAGCTGATGCGAATCCAGGAAACGAACGCAATCATGAAAGAAGCTCAGATCCATCGCCACGACGACGGGCAGTATTCGCCGCCTGACCATCGCAGTTGGATGACGAGGCTTCGCAGCGCAATGCCGAGTATGGATAAGGTCAAGACACTCATAGGCGATCGCCGGGTACGAGCCGCTGCCGGGGCTGTTGGAACGCTCCTGGTGCTGGCGATCAGTGCCTCGATGCGCCCGAAGAAACGCACCGGTTGGCGCGCCATGATGCCGAGCTGAAACGAGCTCATCGCTCCGCATTGAGGAGGCGGCCGAAAGGCCGCCTTTTTATTTGGCGGATCCGGCCGGCGTGGTTAGTGAACCGTCTCCCCGGCCAGCAGTTCGCCGGGCTTGGTTCGCGTGATCAGAACCCAGCGCACGCGGTATCGCTCACCCTCCAGCACATCGACGGCGAGCTCGCCGAGATGACATCGATCGCCTGGACTCACCTCGTGGCCCAACTGCGCGACGACATATCCCCCAACCGTTTCCTCGGCGGGATCACCGACGTCGACCTTCAGCCGATCGGCGAGATCCTCGATCAGATAATCACCGCGAACCCGGTACTTACCTTCTCCCAGCGGCTCGACTTCCGGCCGCTCGCGATCGAATTCATCCTGAATCTGGCCGAAGAGCTCTTCGGTGATGTTCTCCAGTGAGACGATTCCTGAGGCGCCGCCGTATTCATCGAGAACCACGGCCATGTGTGTCTTGCTCTCGAGGAACTGGGAGAGCAGACCTTCCACCGAGGTCGTCTCGGGGACGAAGAGTACCTCGCGCCGGAGGTCGTTGAGTTTTCGACCCGGCCCGCGCAGTTGCGCCAGGAAAAGGTCCTTCACGTGAATGAGCCCGACGGTGTTGTCGAGGTTTCCATCGCAGAGTGGATAGCGGGTGTGCTTGGTGGTGCGAATCATCTCGAGGTTCTGCTCGATGGTGTGACTCACCGACAGAATTGCTACGTCGGTTCGCGGCACCATGATCTGACGCGCGTTGAGCTTGGAGAGCTGGAATGCTCCCTCGATAATCTCCCGGTTCGGTTTCGAGAGCGCCGTTCCCTGTTGCGTCAGCATCAGGCGCAGCTCCTCCTCGGAGTGAGCCAGCTCGGCCTCGCCGGCTGGTTTGATGCCGACGAGACGAAGCACTGCATTCGAGATCTTGTTGATGGTCCAGATAGCCGGAAACATCATCAGGTAGAAGCCGCGAAGTATGTGCGCCGTCCAGAGCGTGGTGCCGACCGGTTTCTGAATGGCCAGATACTTCGGACCGAGCTCCCCGAGGATGATGTGAAGGCCGGAGATGATGACGAAGGCGACCGTGGCAGCGATCGAATGGGCCGTCGCTACTGCAAAAATCCCGAGGCCGGCCAGACGTGGCTGGAGAAGCGCCGCGAAGGCCGGCTCGCCGACCCACCCGAGCGCCAGGGAGGCCAGTGTCACTCCGAGTTGTGTCGCCGAGAGGTAGGCGTCGAGTCGTTTGCTGATCCGCCGCGCCATCCGCGCTCGGGAGCTGTTCTTCGCAGACAGCTCAGCCAGCTGCGTCGGTCGCACCTTGACCAGGGCGAACTCCGCGGCGACGAAGAATCCATTCGCCACGACGAAGAGGAGAGCGAGCGCGAGATACCAGGGACTCATCGGCAGGATGTGCTCGTCACGTCACGCATACTATCAATTCACCCTCCAGCCCGCATTTCCTGCAAGTTTTGATGAGGAAGTTTTCTGTTTCTGCGCCAGGTGCTGGGCGTAGGGCCGCACGGCGTGCGGCCGGTACCTTCGGTCGCGGAACACGAACGACAATGGGCGAATCCCTCGGCGACAAATCACTCGTGACGTTTCTGCGAAGGTCATCCGCCCGCTTGGTTTCCGTTGAACCGTTGTTTCCGCCGTGACCAATGGTATCGGCCGCACGCCGTGCGGCCCTACGGGTTGCACCCGTTAATACGTGCTACCGGCCGAAATCAACTCTCGGAGCTTTTTATGAGCTCGTCGAGCGTTTTCCAGAAACGGGGATAGGACTTCGATACAACCTGCTCGTTGGCGATCGAGACATTCCCACGCCTGAGTCCGGCGATCGCGAAGCTCATGGCGATCCGATGATCGTTGTGGGTCTCGATCGTCGCCGGAACGGTGGAGACGCCGGGCTGAATCACCATGGCGTCATCTCGTTCCTCGACCGTTGCCCCGAGCTTTCGAAGCTCCGCGGCAACCGTGGCAATGCGATCGGATTCCTTCACGCGCAGGGTGGCGATATTGACGATTTCGATCGGGGCGGAGGCGAAGGGAGCGATTGCAGCAAGCGTGGGAACGATGTCGGGCGTCTGGTTGCAGTCGAAGATTCCGCCACCAAGAGTCTGCGGTCCCCGCATCACCAGCGCGCCCTCGCTCCACGAGGCAGTGCAGCCGAGCTTCTCGAGGATTTCGATGAACAGGCGATCGCCCTGCGCCGAGCTCTCGCGGAGACCGGAGATCCGAACCTCTCCGCCGGTGACCGCCGCCGCGGCCATCCAGTAGGAGGCGGATGAGTAATCGCCTTCGACTTCATAGCGATCGCGAGCCAGCCGGGCCTCGTGAACGCGGATGCGCCCGTCGCCCAGGCTCTCTACCCGTCCTCCAAATTCCTCGAGAATGTCGCGGGTGATGTCGACATAGGGTTTCGACGCCAGCGACTCGATGCGGAGGGTGAGCCCACCCGCGAGCGTCGACCCGGCCAGAATGAGCGACGAAACGAACTGGCTCGACACCGCTCCGGAGATAGCCATTTCAAAGCCGCCCCGCATGCGCTTACCCCGGATGTGCAGGGGCGGAAATCCTTCTTTGCCGGCGTACTCGATCTCGGCGCCGATGGACTGGAGCGCTCCGACCAGGTCGGCAATCGGGCGATCGTGCATGCGCGCCTCGCCGGTGAGCAGAAAGCGTCCCGGCGTGAAAGCGAGAAAGCCGGTGAGAAAACGCATGGCCGTGCCGGCATTTCCGACAAAGACCTCGACTTCGTTTGCCGACATGCTGGTCCGTTCGCCGATCGTGATCTCGCTTGCCAGCGAGCCGCTCACGTGATAGCCGATCTTGCGCAGGGCCTCGACGGCATATCTGGAGTCGTCGCTGTCGAGCGGGCGGACGATCGTGACGGGAGTCGCCGTCATGGCTGCGAGAACGACTGCGCGAGCTGTGTAGGACTTGGACGGCGGGGCCGAAATGCTGCCATACGCGCGGACGATCTTCGGAATGGTCTTCATGCGAAGTCGAGCACGAGTCCGTCCCAGGCGAGATGAAACGAAGGGGGCAGGGTGCTCTCCACGACGTCATGATCGACGTCGTGGCTGAGATGAATGAGATACGTGTCACGTGAAGCGATTCCTGTCGTCGCCTCGATGGCCTGCGGGATCGTGAAGTGAGTGGGATGATCCGGTCGAAGACGCAGTCCGTCGATGGCCAGGACTTCGACACCCTCCAGGAGACGCCGCGATTCCTCGGGAATCCCATTCGTATCGGTGATGTAGGCGAAGGGTCCGATCCTGTAACCGAGAATCGTCCAGTCGCCGTGCTGCACTGGAATCGGAATGATCTCGATCCCGTCGCATTCAAAGGGCCCATCCACTTCGATGAGCTCGATCTGCGGTTTGCCCCCGCCGATTTGCGTGGAATGGTCCCAGATGTAGCTGAAAGCTCGGCGAATCGCCTTTGCGGTATGAGGGTGAGCGAAGGCGCGGACGGTGGTGCGATGGATGAAATTGAAAGGACGAACGTCATCGAGTCCCATCAGATGGTCGGCGTGCGAGTGTGTGAAGAGCACGAAATCGAGCCGCGGGATTGGATCGCGCAGCAGCTGAGTGCGAAGGTCGGGCGTCGTATCGATAAGAAAGTGCTTGCCCTTCACCTCGATTTTCACCGACTGACGAAGTCGTTTATTTCTCGGATTCGTCGACGTGCAGACTGCGCATCCGCAGCCCACGGTGGGAACGCCGGTCGAGGTTCCGCTCCCGAGAAATGTTACTCGCACGGTTCTGCCTGCCGCCGGGATCGGCGGGAGAAACATGTAACTCTCATACGACTACGAACTCGTAGGCTCCGGTGGTTGGCGAGATGCGCATCGCTTCGCCGCCGATGAACCAGGCTGGTAGAACGGCGACGGTTGCCGGGCCGGTGTCGAGGACCAGCTTGTGATGGAAGTGACCGAGCACGACCACATCGATCCCTTCGTTGGCGCGGGCGCGGCCATAGGCCTCCATCAACTCCACCGGGAGGCGCGTCTTATGTTTGAAATTCGAGCGGGCCAGCTTTTTCTCGACGCTGTCGACGAAGCGGCGGGCGGTCTTTTTCGGGATGAGTCCCACGGCCAGCCTGGTGATGATGTTCTTGGAGGCGTAACGCCAGAAGCGGTACGGCAGGTCACGGTCATTGATCATATCGCCGTGAATGACGAAATAGCGCTTGTCTCCGGCCTGAATGGTGGAGGCCGTCGACACCTCCGAGACGGCCTTCTCGGCAATCGAGCCCTTCACAAAGAAATCGCGGTTGCCCTCGACGTAATGAATGGCCGTTCCCTCATCTCGGAGCTGCTGGAGCTTCTCGAAGACCCGCTCCACCGAGGACGTGATGAAGTTCGGGTTTCCGATGAAGTAATGGAAGACGTCGCCGTTGAGATAAAGCGCCGTCGGCTTAGCCGCACGGAGTCGTTCGAGCCAGCTCACCATCTTCGATTCGTCTCCGTCTTTAAGACCGATATGCGAATCGCCGATTAC
>DASZZV010000272.1:0-5961 GCA_035544835.1 Thermoanaerobaculia bacterium | reverse complement strand
ATCTGCGCATTTACGGAAACCAAAGCGAGGCCGCGGCGGGTTCGCGATAGCGAGAACCGCATTTTGCGCTCAGTTGCTTCTTGTGTGGCACAGGCACTCTTGCCTGTGTGCCGCGACGTCGAGCCGCGGCGTTTCTGCTGCAATTTACAGAGAAGTCGGCCTCGACGGCCGACACACAGGCAAGAGTGCCTGTGCCACACAAAACCTCCGAGCGGTTCATTCGAAACGTCGAGTGAGAAATGATTTCCTCCACCATCGCCGTTCTCCCCACTTTGCATGACGCCTGACCGTAACACCGCCTTGCTCGAGAGTCTCCGCCGGAGCGTTTCCGGTTCGAGTGCTTTCTCCGACCTGCTCCACCGCCTCAACGAGGGTGCGGTCGAGGTGACTGGAGCCTCGCCTGAGGCACGCGCGCTGATTCTGTCGACTCTGCAGAAGCTGCTGGGGCGGCGACTCGCCATCATCGTTCCGACCGAGCATCCGGATCTCGAAACGGCCCTCCGGCTCTTTCACCCCGACCCTGGCGGCGTCGCCAATTACCCCACCCCCTCGCTCTCCCCTTATCAGGATGTCCCGCCATCTCTCGCCGTCATCCGCGATGAGATCCGCGCCCTCGGACGAGTCGCTGCCGGCGATGTTGAACTTCTGATCATCCCTGTTCGAGCGCTCTTCAGGCGAGTCCCTTCAGCTTCCGCCTTCACTTCGCGGATACTGAAGTTGAGCAAGGGTGCCGAGCTCGATCTTCGTGCGACCCTGGAGATGCTCGTAGAGAACGGCTTCACCCGCACCGATCTGGTCGGTGAGATCGGCGAGCTCGCATTCCGCGGCGGCATCCTGGACCTCTTTCCACCCAATGAGGACCAGCCCATTCGTCTCGAGCTCTTCGGCGACACCGTCGACTCGATCCGACGATTCGATCCCGAGACGCAGCGTTCGGCCAACGAAATCGAATCGGTCTCAGTTTACCCGATGACACAGTTCCCTCTGACCAAAGGGTTGAGAACGACACTCGGGCGACGTCTCTCTCTCGACTTCAACGACCCGATTTACAAGCGCGATCTCGCTGCAAAGATCGAGGCCCTCTCCGAGCACGCCACCTTCCCGGGAATCGAAAAATACCTTCCGCTGGCCGGGGACAGCGTCGCCTTCGCTGACTACCTAGACCCGGCGGAGTGGGACATCGTCATCACTGAGCCGGGTGAGATCGACACATCGATCGACAAGTTCGATGGTCTGCTTCGATCCGAATATGACGTCGCCGTCGAGAAGGGAAAAGCGGTCTACGCACCCGATCGTCTGCTGGTCCCGTCCGAAGAGGTTGACCAGGTTCTGGGGAGAGCCCGACTCAGCCTGTCGTCCCTGCACGTGACACGGAAAGGCTTCTCGGAGTTTCGTCTTCGCGCGCCTTCGGTCTCGCGTTATGTGAATCGGCTGACCGATTTCGCGAGCGACGTCGTGCAGGGTCACAACGAGGGAAAGAAGCAGCTCTTCTTCATCGCCACGCGCGGGGGACGCGAAAAGGTGGAGCGACTGTTCCACGAATTCAACATTCCCTTTGCCGAGAATCCGACGGCGATCGGCGGCGAGATCGCCATCACGGATGGTGAGCTCCCATGGGGCTTCGACTTCGAGCCGGCGCGGCTGACGCTGTACTCGGAATGGGATCTCTTCGAGCATCCCGACGCCCGTCAGTCAGGGCGCCCGAAACGGCGAGCCACCGAGGCTTTCCTGACCGATCTTCGCGATCTCAAGGTCGGCGATTTCATTGTGCATGTCGACCACGGCGTCGGCAGATTCAAGGGGCTACAGCGCATTCCGTTCGGCACCACCGAGCGCGAAGTCATGGAGATCGAGTACGGCGACAGCGGCAAGCTGCTGCTTCCGATGGAGAGCCTGAACCTCATTCAGAAATACTCCGGCGGCGCTGATACCGCGCCCACACTCCACAAGCTGGGCGGCACGAGCTGGGCGCGAACGAAAGCAGGGGTCAAGAAGGCCATGCGCGACATGGCCGACGAGCTGCTGAAGCTCTACGCCACGCGGCAGATGATCACCGGTCACGCCTTCGGTGCCGACACTCCCTGGCAACAGGAATTCGAAGAAGCATTCGAGTTCGACGAGACCGACGATCAGTTGACGGCCATCGAAGACGTCAAGGGAGACATGGAATCGCGCAAGCCTATGGATCGACTCCTATGCGGCGATGTCGGCTATGGAAAAACCGAGGTGGCGATGCGCGCCGGCTTCAAGGCCGTCATGGATGGGAAGCAGGTGGCGTTGCTGGCACCCACCACGATTCTCGCCTACCAGCATTACCGCACCTTTCTTCGCCGCTTCGCCTCCTTTCCCGTCACCATCGAGCTCATCTCACGCTTTCGAAGCCCCAAAGAACAGAAGGAGATCGTCCGGAAAGTCACAGACGGCGAGATCGATATCGTAGTTGGCACGCATCGAATCCTTTCCAAGGATCTCCAGTTCAAAGATATGGGGCTGCTGGTCATCGATGAGGAGCAGCGCTTCGGCGTGGCTCAGAAGGAACGGCTCAAGCAATTCAAGAAGGCCGTCGACGTCCTCTCCATGTCGGCAACACCGATTCCGAGAACGCTGCATATGTCGATGGTGGGCGTTCGTGACATCTCGGTCATCGAGACGCCACCCAAAGACAGGCTGGCCATCCAGACCGCGGTCGTTCCTTTCAACGACGAACTGATCAAGGAAGCGATTGAATTCGAGCTGGCGCGCGGAGGACAGGTCTTTTTTGTTCACAACCGCGTCGACTCCATCTACGCGATGCAGGAGTATCTCGAGAAGCTCGTCCCGGGACTTCGAGTCATGGTCGGCCACGGCCAGATGGACGAGCAGGAACTGGAGAAGTCGATGATGGCCTTCATAGCACGCGATTACGACCTGCTGCTGGCCACGACCATCATCGAGAACGGCATCGACATCCCAACCTGCAACACCATTCTCATCGCCCACGCCGAGCGTTTTGGCCTGTCACAGCTCTACCAGTTGCGCGGCCGCGTCGGAAGAAGCGACCGCCTGGCCTTCTGCTATCTGCTGATTCCGTCGGAGCGCGTTCTGAGCTCCGACGCCCGCAAACGCCTCGCCGCCATCCAGGAGTTTTCGGACCTCGGTGCTGGATTCCGCATCGCCGCCAGAGACCTCGAAATCCGTGGCTCGGGGAACCTGCTGGGAGGCGAACAGTCGGGGCAGATCGCCACGGTCGGTTTCGAGATGTACTGCAAGTTGCTCGAGGAGACTGTGCGCGAGCTCAAAGGTGAGCCAATCGAGGAGCGCGTCGACACGACCCTCAACCTCGGCGTCGATATCTACATCCCCAAGGACTACATTTCCGACGAGAACCTGCGGATGATCTTCTACAAGCGCATCGCCTCGGCGCGCGACGCCGGCAGGCTCACGGTCATTCAGGGCGAGCTCCGCGACCGTTTCGGCGCTCTGCCGGAGAGCGTGGAGCGTCTCCTGCTGTTTGTCTCGCTCAAGACCCTCGCTGAAGAGATGGGCGTGATCTCCATCGCCCGAGAGGGGCCACTGGTGGCGATGAAGTTTCATCCCAAGGCGAAGATCGACCCCAACAAACTGCTGGGGTTGCTGCAGGAGAGCAGCCAGGCGAAGTTTTCCCCCAATGGTGTGCTCTCGATTCCCTTCCGGGAAAGCGGCAGCCCGCTGGTGGCGAGAGTCCACGAGGTGCTGCAGAACATCTCCGCGACTGCGTGATAACATCCTTGCAGGTCTTGAGCATCCTGAGCCGGTCATGGCGTCCCACCCTCGCTGAGATAGAGAAAAATCCGAGCGTGCCGACGTCCTCAAGGGCCCACCGCCTTCTTGCCGCATTCCTTCTTCTTTCTCTCTGCTTCGTTTCCTTCGGCTGCAGGAAATCGGAGAGCATTCCCGCCGATGTCATCGCCCGAGCTGGAGATCGCTTTCTGACACTCGGCGATTTCAAGCGCTACCTGATTCGCAATACCGGAACGGAGCTGGCGCAGATCGCACCGAGCGCCACAAGCCCTCTTCTCGATCAGTTCATCGAAGAGATCGTTCTGGCGGAATATGCCGGGCAGCACGGCTTCGACGCCCCGGCTGCAAAAGTCGCCGCCGCCGTCCGGAGCGATCCCAGCTCCACCGTCGTTGAGAAGCGTGACGAACTGCGCCGCACTGCACTCATCGGCGAGATCACTTCCAAGGTTTCGTCCCCGACAGAGCAGGAGATCCGGGCCTGGTTCGATCAGCACCGCGAGGAGTTCAAGACCGGCGAGCAGGTGCACGTCAAACAGATTCTCGTACGCGATCAGAAGGTCGCTGACGAGATCGTCGATCAGCTGAGGCACGGTGTCAGCTTCGAAGAGCTCTCCAGAAAATACTCCTCCGCCCCCAACGCCGAACGTGGAGGTGAGATCGGCTATGTCGGCCGCGGACAGCTCCCCAAGGTTTTCGAGGACGAGATCTTCAGGTTACGCCCCGGTCTCACCAGCGGAGTGATCGAGACCGACTCGAGCTTTCACATATTCAAGGTCGACGACTTCCAGCCGCCTGGCGAGATCGACGTTCGGAACGCCGCGCCCCTCATCGGCGCCAAGCTCCGCAGCGACGCTGCAAGCGAGCAGGTCAAGGAACTGCTCAACACGGCCAAAGCCCAGTTCCCGATTGTGATTTACTCAAAACGACTCCCCTTCGACTACACCGGAACGCTCCTGCGTAACCGGGAACTGTGATCGTTCGTCTTATGAGCTGACTCAGTTGCTCACCAACTCGCAAATTTAAAGGGTCCCCGCCCTCCACGAATAAAAACCGAGAACAATGCTGTTCTCCGAGGTCGCTATGAAGAAGATACTCATGATTGCGCTGATTGCGCTCAGCACACAGCAGCTCCTGGCAGCCGAAGTCGTGGAGGCCATCGTTGCCCGCGTCGGCGACCGGATCGTCACTCGGACCCAGTACGTGAACCGACTCCGCGAAGGACTCGAGGAGATCGATCATCAGAATGTTCCCGACGCCGCGGCTCGAAAAGAGGCTCTCCGCAAGAGCCTGATCAACGACCTGCTCAGCGAACTGCTCATCAAGGATCGCGCCGATCGGCTCGGACTCACAATCTCGAGCACCGAGCTCGAAGATGCGGTCAAGAGACTGAAGACGCAATACGGTATGGAGAGCGACAAAGACTTCGAGGACTCGCTCCGAAAGGCAGGGATGAGTCGCTCGGTGATGGAGGCGCGCCTTCGCGACACCCTGCTCACCCAGAAAGTGTTCAGCCGCGAGCTCCGATCACGTGAAGAACTGACTGACAAGGAACTGCGCGAACGCTACGAGCGAGAGAAAGACTCCTATCGACTCCCCGATCGCGCCAGGGTTCACGAGATCATCATTCTCAAGCCAATCGGAGCGGCCGATCTGTCGCCGCTCCGCACCCGAGCTGAAGCCGCCGCGATCCGAGCCCGCACGGGCGAGGATTTCACGAAGCTGGTGACCGAGTTTTCCGAGGCCCCGACCAAAGGCAAGAAGGGTGACCTCGGAGTGGTTGGGAAAGGCGAGCTGCTGCCGGAGCTCGACAGCGCCATCTTCCAGTCCAAAGCAGGCGCTGTCCTCGGACCGTTCGAGACGAAGTTCGGGTTCCATGTGTTGCTCGTCGACGACCGGCTGCCGTCTGAGGTCCCGGGATTCGACACTGTAAAGGATCGTCTTCGCAAGGAAGCCAGCGAGCAGACCTTCCAGCGTGACTACCAGGTCTACATCGAGAACCTGCGCAAGGACGCCTACGTCCAGATCAACGAGGCCAATATTCCGAAGGTGTGAGGGGGAGAGGGTGAGAAGGGGTGGATTTCGGATTTCGAATTTCGAATTTCGAATTTAAAAGAGGCCAGCTCTTTGAATTCGATGTTCCAGTACGGCTGTTTTTAAATTCGAAATCCGAAATCCGAAATTCGAAATCCGAAATAACCCCCG
>DASZZV010000271.1:0-25119 GCA_035544835.1 Thermoanaerobaculia bacterium | reverse complement strand
CATCGTGGTGCTCGCAAACATTTTCGATTGCCAAGGGTCTAAGGCCCCCGCCCAGATCCCTCGCTGCGGCTCGGGATGACACCCACTCAGTTTCTTTTCTCAGTGGCAGCGCGCACGCTGTCCCCGGCTCAGGATGACAAGCTCGGGAAACCCGCGTAGATACTGGAGGTTCATTAGATGCGTCGATTCTTGTGTGGCACAGGCACTCTTGCCTGTGTGCCGCGGCGTCGAGCCGCGGCGTTCCTGCTGCAATTCAACAGGGAAGTCGGCCTCGACGGCCGACACACAGGCAAGAGTGCCTGTGCCACACAAGAGGCAAACCCTTCATGTCACATTCAACGACGTGCCGGCGTTGTTCCTTGCTCGGGATCACACATATCTACTGCTCTTCGT
This sequence comes from Thermoanaerobaculia bacterium, assembly GCA_035544835.1. Classification (GTDB taxonomy): domain Bacteria; phylum Acidobacteriota; class Thermoanaerobaculia; order Gp7-AA8; family Gp7-AA8; genus DASZZV01. The sequence goes on along the minus strand of DASZZV010000271.1, from coordinate 24,726 downwards.
CATACCGATCATCCCCGTCATCACTGTCGTCCTTTTTCTCCTGCTTCTTCTCCTTCTTTCCGCCGTGGATGATGCGATCGATTCGGTTGAGTGTCGACTCGACCTGTTGTCGGTCGCGGTCGATCTCCGACGCCCATCGGCGAAACTGATCGAAGGTGATTGCGGCTGGCTCGTCGTAGGTCTTGTTATCGAAGAAGATTTTCCTGATCACACTGCCAAAGAACCCGCTGGGGCAAGTATGCGTTGGAGCTGTACCCGAGAGAAAGACCTCGCGCACCGGACCGGGACATCCATCCTGCCAGAGCAGGCCCGACTCGGGATCGATGTCACGGAACACCACTCCTTTCGGCGGCAGCAGCTCACGATGAGATAAAGGCACGGAGCTCATATATGCCGCCCAGATCGGCAGTGCTGCTTCCGCCGACGAGAGACGAAGCGGCGCCCCGCGGTCGAAACCGACCCAGACCGACGTGACGACGTCGGTCGTGTATCCGACAAACCAGGCGTCCCGGTAATCGTTCGTCGTCCCGGTCTTACCGGCCACCTGCCCCAGACCGTAGGAGCGAATCCTGCTGGCCGTTCCCCGCTTCACAACGCCGCGCAGAAGGGAATGCATCACGTAGGCCGGAGCAGGGTCGATGACCTTTTCGCTCTCGATGTCCTCCTCGAAAATCGTATTTCCCTTCCTGTCCTTGATGGCGTTGAGAAGATGCGGGCGAACTCGAGTGCCGAGATTCGGAAAGGCGGTGTAGGCGCCGGTCAGGTCGCGCATCGTCACTTCCTCGACGCCGAGCGGCAACGCGGGAATGTCGCGAAAGCGATCCTGAAATCCAAAGCGGTTGGCGGTGCTGGCGACTCGACCGATACCGATTTCCTCGGCGAGTCTCACCGTCGGCACGTTGAGGGATTTTTCGAAGGCGTCGCGTAGAGTGACCCGACCGCGATAGCGCTCGTCGTAGTTGTGGGGCTCCCACGTCTCGTTGCCGGCGAGCTGAATCTTCAGCGGCGTATCGAGGAGCAGCGTGGTAGTGGTCGCTCTCTTCGACTCGATCGCGCTGAGGTAGGCGAAGGTCTTGAAGGCCGAGCCAGGTTGTCGTTTCATGCGCGTAGTCCGGTCGAACGACGTGGCCTTGAAATCCGTTCCGCCGACAAGAGCCCGAATGCTTCCCGTGCGTGGGTCGACGGACAGGATCGCTGCCTCGAGAGGGCCGTCCTGAGAGAGCTCGCGCAGCCATGAATACTTCCGCGACAGAGCGTCCACCCCATGAAGGGCAGCGCGCTCGGCACTCTTCTGCATGTTCGGATTCATCCCGCAGTAGATCTTCAAGCCCGTTCGGGTGAGATAGTCCGCGCCCGCTTCTGCCGCGATCTCCGCTCGCAGGGCCGCGAAGTAATACCGATACGGCGTCTCCGGAACCGCTCCCGGCCGGAGACGAACCGGCCGGCTCTCTGCCTCCGCCAGATCGGCTCGTGACAGCCAACCATAGGTCTGCATCTGCTTGAGAATCGCATCACGGCGGGCGTGGGCAAGATCGGGGCGCTTGTCGGGGGTATCCCTGTTGGGTGCACGGATGATTCCGGCGATCAGCGCCGCCTCGTCAACGGTCAATTGCGAAGGGTGCTTACTAAAGAACAAGTGTGCCGCCTCGTCGATACCGATCACCGGACGTCCTTCGAAATGTCCCAGATAAACCTCATTCAGGTAGGCCTCGAGAATGTCGTTCTTGGTCATGCGGGCATCGAGCAAAAGAGCGAGAAACATCTCGATCAGCTTTCGCCGATACGTACGCTCATGGCTGAGGAACTTGGTCTTGATCAGCTGCTGGTCGATCGTGCTGCCGCCCTGAGCGATTCCACCGGCACGAAAATTCGTCAGGAGCGCACGCAGGATTCCAATCGGGTCCACTCCGATGTGACGGCGAAAGCGAACGTCTTCCGCGGCGATGAAGGCGTTGCCGACATAGTCGGGGATTTCTGTCAGGAGCACAGGAGTCGTTACCCGCCAGTCGCTTCCGTACAGTTTCAGGATGGGGCGAGGGTCGGAACCGGCGTCCGAGTAAAACTCGGTAGGCGTCCGCCACTGCCGATCAGCGAGCTCCATGGAGATGCGATGATTGAGGTAAAGCAGGTAGCCGAAGAGCGTGTACAGGGCCAGCACGGCCAGAGTGACGCCAGCCAGAACGGCCTGCCGCAAAAGAATCTGTTTACTTCGAGGATCGGACATCCCGTTGATGGGGCTGCAACGTGACTGCCACAACGCTTGCGAACCGAGTCACCAGCGCGTGAACCCGGAGTGGCGGCATCTTGCCGCCGGGCTCGGCGCCGTCCCGCGGCGCCGTTTCTCGCCTGCGATATCAGATAGGGCGGCGGCGCGGGACGCCGCCGGGCCAGGCGACAGGATGTCGCCACTCCGAGATGCGCCGCGGGGGTCGGTCTACTCGGTCGACGCGTAGAACTTTCGGATGCGCGAAGAGAAGTACTTGTTACTCAGGTCGAGGGAAGGCTTGATCTGCCTGGCTCTCTTGAAGGCGTCGACGGCCGCCTTCTTTCCCGAGGAGTCGAGCTCACCGTCGAGCAGATAGCTGTAATAGCGGGAGGCACCGAGGAACGCAAAGATCATGGCGTTGTTGGACTGATCACGACTGAGCCCCTCGAACTCGACCGCCGACTCCCGGAATTCTCCGTTGAAGTAGAGATCGAGGGCTCGCTGAAGCTTTGCCCTGGTTGCTTTCAACACATCTTCGGCGGCTACTGCGGGTGTGCTGGTGTTGTTGGAGGCCACGATGCGCGCCTTCTCGATGGCCAGGTCAAAAGTGCGTGCTGCCCGGTCGGCCGCATCCGCCACCTGTGTCCACTCCATGGCCGTGTTGGCGCTGGTCGATTTCCCGCGCGCATCGATGATCAGCGATTGTCCCTGCGTGTATTCTGCGGCAGCACGCACGTCCGCTTTCGCGGAACGGGCCGCGTTCATCCGTTGATTGGCAGTCCCCATCAATTTCTCGGCTCGCGATCTGGCTGCTCCAATGGCAGGATCAACCGAGGGCCCGGGACGAGGGGTAGGTGTTGGCGTGGGTGGAGCCGGTGTTGGTGTGGGCGTCGGCCGCGGGGTCGGCGTAGGCGGAGCAGGTGTCGGGGTCGGCGTGGGATTGGGATTGGTGTTGCCCTGGCCCGACGCCATCCGTGTCTCAGCCCGCGTGATGAACGAATCCACACTACCGAGTTTCTCGGAGCCCTCTCCGGTCGCGCGCCCGAAATCCTCGAGCGCTTTCTGATACTGCGTTTTGTTGAAGTAAGCGACTCCCCGATAGTAGTAAGGATGATAGGGGAAGAAGTTGGTACCGTAGCTTCGGGCCTTGTTGTTCTCGTTCCCGTTGGCGCTGATGGCTTCGGTCATCTTCTGGATGACGACATCCCAGCTCTTCGCCTTCACCGCCTTAATGCCCTCGTCGTAGAACTCGTAGAACTCCCTGGCGAAGGTCGAGGACGCAGCCGATAGCAGGAGAAACAGGAAAAGGAACGAGGTTCGCGCGCGGGTCATTTTCTGAGGATTTCCTCGGTGACTTTCTCGGTATCAACGCGATTCGGCTTCGACTTGATTTCACGGACCTGACCAGCGGCGAGGGTCACGTCCTCAGTCTCCTGGCCCCCGTCGGAACTGGACAGAATGATGTGGTACTTGCCAGGTGGAAGCTTCTGACGCAGAGGAACGACGTTGTCGGACAACAGCACTTCCTTGTTGGTATCGGCATTGACGATCTTGGCCATTTCACCGAACGGGCTGGTCAGCAACAGCACGCCCTGGTCGGGAGAGCCGGCGGTACCAGAGCCAGTCGTAGTAGTGCCGCTCCCCGGGACCGTGACCGGAGGTTTGGATCTGGTGGCGTAATAGATACCGACACCGATCAGAAGAACCACAACCGCTGCGATTGCCCCGAAGAGCGGAGCTTTGCTCTTCGCCTCGCGAGGAGCCACGACGGTCGATTTCCGCTCGATGACAGTGGGCTCGGCGCCCGCCCCCTGTTCCCATCCGCCTTTGGCCTCGACGACCGTGGCCGAGGCTGCGCCGCCACCCATCTTCTCGACGACCGTGGCCTGACCCGCGCCACCGTCGATTCTATCGACGATAGTCCCCGAATCGGCGATGGTTCCGGTGGGAATTGCCCCCGACCTGGTACGGCCGGCTTGCGTGCCTGTTCCCGTCCTGGTCCGCTGGGCGCCTGTGCGCGTTCCAGGGGCGGACGATCTTCCGGAGAGGGTGCCACCAATCTTGTCGCCGACGCCATAGACCTTGTCGGGAGGAATGTCTTCTCGAATCGCTTCGAGATCGTCGATGAAATCAGCGGCACTGAGGTATCGATTATCGCGATCCTTCTCGAGCGACTTCATGATGATTCGCTCGAGCTCCGGGGGAACCGTGACGTCAGGATTCACCTTCGAGATCGGAAGTGGCTTCTCGGTGACGTGCTTGAGGATGTAACCCTGAGGATTCGTGGCCAGGAATGGCGCGCGACCAGCCAGCATCTCGTAGAACACGATGCCGAATGAGTAAAGGTCGCTGCGGGCGTCGATGGTCTCGCCTTCCTTCATGAAACCGGCCTGCTCGGGCGAGGCGTATTTCAACTTCCCGACGAACATACCGGTCTGCGTCAGTCCCTGCCCGGCCTCACCCTCGGAGAGCTGCTTGGCGATTCCGAAATCGATGACCTTGGCCAGCAGGCGTCCCTGGTAGTCCTGGGACAGCATGATGTTCTCAGGGGAGATGTCGCGGTGGATCAGCCCCATGGAATGGAGGTTCTCGAGCCCGGTGAGAGACTGAAGCGATATCTCCGTGGCCATCCGGGCGGGCATGGCGCCGTTGGTAGCCACCCACTTCTGAATGTTGGTGCCATCGATGAACTCCCACACCATGTAGTAGGAGCCGTCGTCGAGGGTCGAGAAGTCGTAGAGCATCGCCAGGTTGCGATGCTTGATCATGGTCGAGGTACGTGCTTCCTGAAGAAAACGCTGGAGCGACTGATCGTCGGAGGCGATGTTGGAGCGCATGATCTTGATCACGCGCTCCTCGTTTAGGTGAATGTGCTTGACCTTGAAGATCTCGCCCATTCCGCCGAGGCCGAGTCTTTCCATAATCTGATACTTACCGTCGATGAGTCGCGTCGAGTAAGTACGCTGAAAATGGGTCACCCTCTCCCCACACTGCGGGCATGCCTCGGCAGCAGTGTCGAGCGGCGTCTTACAACGCAAACAGGTGAGTTCCATGCTTAAGGCTCCGGACGTCTTGGGATATTAACGCAAAACCTGTTGATTCCCGTTCATTTTGCCGACGACGCGCGCACTACGTAACTGCACGCCGGGTCAGCTCCGAACCGGACGACGTCACCGGGCTTCAGGTTCGCTTTCTCAATTCTGGTGTTGTTCACAAAGGTGCCGTTCGCGGACTTCAGATCCTCGAGAAGAACGGTCGCTCCAGCCAGGGTCATCTTAGCGTGACGGCGCGAGACGGCCGGGTGGGTGAGCACGATCGAACAGGAGCGATCGCGCCCCACCATGATGTTCTCGCCGGTTACGTCGTGCTTCTCTTTGGCTTCCTCGCGCACCGAAACAAGCTGCCACTGCTGCGGCTCAGGGCGCTGCGGCGGTGCCGGGGCCGCGACCGGTTCGGCCCTGCGGGCAGGCTCGGGCGAGGGACGCGGGCCCATCGACATCGGCCGGGAGTTGTACTCCTCGAGAGCCTCGTAGAACTCGCGGGCTGTGGAGTAACGAACATTGCCGTCGTTATGCATCGCCTTGAGGGTGATGGCCTCGAGCTCCTTGTCGATCTCAGGTCGAATCGACGAAGGAAGTGGCTTGTCTCCCCGGTAAATCGCGTCAATGAGCTTCGGCAATGAGCGCTGGTTGAAAGGAAGCACCCCGGTGAGCATTTCGTAGAGGAGGACGCCCGTCGAATAGACATCGCTCTTGGCGCCGGCGTCTTTGGGCTCGCGAATCTGTTCGGGTGACATGTAGTGCGGAGTGCCCAGCAGGAAGCCCGACTTCGTGAGCACGGTCTGCCCCGGCGCGCTGTTGTTGCCCTCCTTGATCTTGGCAATCCCGAAGTCGGTGACCTTCACGATTCCGTTTGGCTGATAGATCAGGTTGGCGGGCTTGATGTCGCGATGGGTGATCCCTTTTCCGTGCGCATACACCAGCGCCTCGAGAAGGCATTGAGCGATGGAGATGGCATCGGCCAGAGGAAGCGCACCCTTATTAGTCAACAACTTGTCGACGGGCACTCCTTCGACGAACTCCATGACCAGCACGGCGCCTGTTTCCCTGGGGAGGAACTCGTAGAAGCGGGTGATGTAGCGATGACGTAGCTTAGAGAGAATGACGGCTTCTTTCGCGAAACGCTTCTTCGCTGTGGCCTCACCCGCCAACTCATCCGACATTACCTTCAACACCACGACATAGCCCTCGGGGAGAATGTCGCTGCGCTCGATGGTTCGCCCGACAAAGACGGTGCTCATCCCTCCTTCGGAAAGCTCACGCTCGACCTTGTAGTTTCCGACAACGCTCCCGACTACGTTTCCCATCATCGCGATTAATCCTGATTTTCCCAGGCCCAGTTGTCCCCACAGAACGGGAAGAACAGGTACCGGTGCGTTCCAATACGAATGATGTCTTTGGCGCTCAAATCTTTCCTTGGCTCGATCTCGCGCTCGTTTACATACGTGCCGTTCGTCGAGTTGTGATCCATGAGAATGAATCGCCGCTCGTCGGAGCGGTAGACGAGGTCGGCATGATGCGACGAAGCCTGGTCGTCGTTCACATACACATCGGACTTCCGATCACGACCGAGAATGTTTCGTCCCGATCGAATCGGGAATGACTCTCCCTTGATCGAGCCGCTGAGCCCGACCAGCCAGCCCACAACATAACGAGGAGCAGCGCTTCCCGCCCCCTCTAAAGCGGAGTCGACCCTGGCAACCGTTACGGTTCGCTCGGGTCGCTGAGGGGGTGGCGCGTCGGACCGTCTGGGGGCGTTGGCGTCAGCCCGGACCACAGGATCGGGAAACCTCAAAGGCTCCCGCTTCCTGTCGGCAGCCGCGTCCTCGCCAGGAGATGAAGAAGGATTTCTCGGACGCACGACCGGGATGCTCTCCTTACGATCGGCTGGGCAATAAGGACAGAGATCCCAGCTCTCGTCGATGAAGTGGCCGTTGTCACAGCGTTTGTCGGGCACTTTATGCATGGAATGCCACAGCGATGGCATTCCTTCCTCCGAAGTAAATAATGTCCCCGTCTTTGAGAATTCGACGATCGATTTTCTGATCGTTCACGAAAGTTCCGTTGGAAGAATTGCGATCGATCAACATGACTCTGCCATCGATGGCCACCACTTCGGCATGAAGGCGCGACACCTTCGGGTTCTCCAGCACGATCTCGCACATGGCGCGCTCGCGGCCGATGCGGATTCCGGAGCCGCCCAGCCCGAGCTTCTCACCAGCTCGATCACCATTGAGGATCGTGAAGAGACCTAACACAGAGCCATCGAAGCCCCTGGAGGGCCTCATCGGATCGCGAGAGTCAGGCGCTACGATACTCTGCGCTCCCGTCACATTCGCCTTGCGCGCCTTTGAGAATGCCATGGATGCCGGCACGCTCAAAACCAGCAGAAGCAATGCCGCGATCGACGCCGCCGCGTAGGGATGGAGCTTCCAGGCGGGAACGGACTTCAGCCCGCGATCGGCGTCACTCATGAAGCGAATGAGATCAGGGGAGTTCGGGAAAAGTGTATTAGCGTGGGCAAGATTTTCTTTCGCCTTCACCCAGTCGCCCACCCAGGCCGCGTCCAGAGCCTTGCCATAAGCTTCCTGAAACGCTCCCTGAATATTGATCGGCACTCGCGCCTCGTTGAGAAACTTTTTTGCCGTGTTGACCGGCACCAGAAACTTGATCTGCTCGGCGGCGGTGTGTCCCCACGCCGAAATACCAATGACTTCTCCATCTTTGTTGACGGCCGGGCCGCCGGAGTTCCCGCGATAAATCGCGGCGTTCGTTTGAAAAACCGAGCTATTGGTGATATCCCGCTTGATGGAGCTGATGGTGCCGGGGTTGAACGTGGCTTCCAGGTCGCTGTCCTTCGACAACCAGCCTCCGATGACATCGTCGGTGCTGCTGGCCACGGCCGGATAACCGATCACCCAGATCGATTCCTGCAGGCGGACGCTCTCAGAATCACCGAGTCGAAGGGTTGGAAGATTCTTACGGTCGACTCTCACCACCGCTACATCGCTTCCCTTCTCCATCAACGGCGGAGAGAACTTTACGATTGAGAAGGCGGCCCGCTCACCGTTGGATAGCTCGACCTCGTTGGTAATCCTTATCTTATCGACAGAGCCTGAAGCGGCGATCTCGGCGATGTATTTGTCCAGATCGCCTTCACGATAAATCCGTCGTAGGGTCTCGGTGGGAAAGTTTTCAAGCAGGACGGCGATGGCGCCGTTCCGAAGAAGCTCGCCCTGAAGCTTCTCCCGATTCATGGTCGGCTGAACGACGTGACCACTGGTGAGAATGTAGCCTGACGGATGAACGATGAACCCGCTTCCCGATCCCCCCGCACCGGTCTCGATCTGACCCTCGGCCGCGGAGGGCTCTTTCAAAAGAGAACCGCTGAAGTTCGCGGCCCGCATCTTCTGCAGAACGGTAGGGAGAACGCCCGTTGGATAGCGAAACGTTGCGATGCCATAGGCGCTCACGCGGACGATCGCGGGCTTCACCTCATAAGCCATTTTCTGTACCGGTTCCAGCTTCTGCACCTCGCGCCGACATCCGCTGAGGAGAGACCCTAAGAGGATGGCAGCGAAACGGACGGAGTCGAGCGGACGAGCCATGACCGAGGGTCAACACTCATCGGCCGACAGGGGTCTCGTTAGAGGTTGCTGACTGCGAACCCCAGTGCGTCCAGTAATAGGCAGCCGCTCCGGCAGCCCCCAAAAGGAGAAGCGTAATCAGAATCCATTTCAGTACTCCACTACCGACCCGCTCGGGGGCCGCTGCAACCTCAGGAGCCTTTGTTCCGTAGGGCGCGGTCGGATCGGAGTCGATGGCAACCGGCTTCGGGGCAACGATCGGGGCGACTTTGACGGTCTGCCCTTTGAGCCCTGAGAGCTCGCCCTGGGCCTCCGGGGGAGTGCTCGACGCAGCATCGAGAGGACTCATTTCAAGGGTCGGCGCGTTGCCGCCCGGCGGTGTCGACTCACCGAGAGCCTCCAGGGGAACAGTGGGTGTGCGGGCAGAATCGAAAACACTCGAAGAACCCTTTGACTCATCGGCGCGTGCGCGGTTGGCGACCATTTCAGAGAGGAGATCCTGATCGCTGAAACTGGGGATCTTGTCGGTGGGGATCCGATCGGTCTTCTCTTGTTCCGTGGTCCTGCGAGCCTGCATCTCGGACGCGATGCCGGCCTCATCGGACTCTTCGGCTCTGGCCACGATGACGGTCACGTTGTCTGGAGCACCACGCTCGAGAGCTCGCTTGATAAACTCCTGCGCCGCATCGTCGACCGACATGCGACTGACGTCGCGAATCTCTTCTTCTCTGACGAGACCGTGAAGTCCGTCGCTACAGAGGATGAATGTGTCGCCCGGCAGAACCGGCATCGATGATTTGACGTCCACTTCCACCGAATCGGCAACACCCATGGAGCGCTGCAGGACGTTCCGGCGGGGATGAACCTCAGCCTCTTTGGGGGTGAGCAAGCCCTCGCGCACCATCGACGCCACCAGGGAGTGATCGTCGGTGATCTGACGGATCTCATCACCTCGCACGAGATAGATACGAGAGTCGCCGACATGCGCGAACCAGGCTTGATTGTCCTTGATGACCAGAGCTGAGCAGGTCGTCCCCATGCCGCGGAGCTCGGGGTTTGCCTGAGCCTCATTGAAGATTCGGGAGTTGGCCTTTTCGAGCGCGCCCTTCAGCGCCGTCGAAACATCTTCATGCTGGCTGTGGAAGTACTCAGTTTTGATCGTCGTGCCGGCCAGTCGGGAGGCGGTAGCGCCACCACGGTGGCCGCCCATGCCGTCGGCCACGACCATGAGACGCCCTTTCTCGGCATCGAGCGCCTCGTCCTCGGTCGTACTGAGAATCGCGTAATCCTGATTCTCCGAACGAACCCGTCCAACGTCTGTTTTCTGGATCACATGCACGACGAGCTGTTTCTGGGTCGTCGTCACCGGCTCCGGAATGTCTGGTTGCTCAGTCATCGCGAATTTTCACACCCGTCTGAAACCAAAAGGCCCCGAACGTCTTTCATCACATTATTTGTGAACAGGGTCGCATTATACCGAATCCTGAACGCTATTTTACGGATGCGATTGCTTTTGGGGAGTAGAAAAGTGAGAAAGTAGCAGCTGACTCGTATTTAAGCTGGTTGAGGATTCAAGATCCTGACCTGCGCTTCAGGATGACAAGTCATCACCGGTAGCCCCTGCGCCGATATATAATTCGCCTCTCAAACTAAATGGAACAACTTCAACTCAACTATGTCGATCTCGGGGTCCCGAGGATCTTTGACCTGCGCGAAGATGTGATCCTTATCGGTAGAACCGAGGGAAACGATCTGGTGCTCAACCACCCTTCGGTATCGCGTCGACATGCGAAGTTCGAGCGGCGAGAACTGAAATGGTGGATCGTCGATCTCAAATCCACCAACGGCGTGAAGGTCAACAGCACGCCTGTCACCGAGCGCGAGGTCGCTCAGGGCGACAAGATTCTGGTCGGTTCAGTCCAGCTGGAAGTCCGATCGATTCCGCAGGTGGACTTTTCCGACGACTCCCCCTTCGACAATCCGAGCGGAACGGTCATTCGCAGAATCTCGGACTTCAATTCCGAGTTCGGACTCGATCTGGCCGATCTGGCGACGGGTACGACGGGCCGGCCGGGTGTCAGTGGCGCCTCGGTCCCGGTCATGCCGGCTGCGACGGTCACGCGAGAAAAGATCTTCGCGGTGCTCGTGCAGGTGGCCAAAGTCCTCCTCCAATCCGAGGAGCTCAGCTCCGTGCTGAGCACGGTCATGGACATCATCTTCAAGTATCTTCCGGTCGAGCGCGGGTTGCTGATTCTGTTCGACGACGATGGCAACCCTGTTCCCAAGCTGGCGAAGTTCATCGAGGGATCGGACGGGCAGGAGATTCCGATCTCCCGCACCATCCTGAAGATGGTGGCCTCTCAGCAGGTCTCGCTGCTCACCTCGAACGCTCTGGAGGATGCCCGTCTGCTGGGCGGCAAGTCGATCGCCATTCACGGCATTCGCTCCGCCATGTGTGTGCCGCTCTGGAATCGCACGCGGGTCATCGGCGCCGTCCAGGTCGATTCGCCGATTCACGTCGGGGTGTTTACGAATGAAGATCTGGATTTACTCACGGCGCTCGCGAATTTCGCCGCCGTGGCGATCGAACGCGCACAGCTTGCCGAGAAGATCGAGCAGGAACGGAAGATCCGGACCAAGCTGGAACGCTACCACTCGCCCGGCGTCATCGACGAAATCGTCAAGGGTGTCATCAACGTCTCGACCGATCAGGCTGAGATCAAGAATGCCGATGTCTCCATCCTCTTCGCTGACATCTGTGGCTTCACCACGATTTCGGAAACAAAGAAGCCGGAAGAGGTTTCAGAGTTCCTTTCGCATTTCTTCTCCTGCGCCGTCGAGGCGATCTTTGCTCATGGCGGCACGCTGGATAAATTCATCGGCGACGCGGTGATGGCATTTTTTGGCGCGCCGATCGCGCAGGAAGATCACGCCGCTCGCGCCGTGAAGGCGGCCATCACCATGCGTCAGCTGGTCGGGGAGTGGAACGCCGATCGCGTACGCAACAATCTTCCCCCTGTCAACATCCGCGTCGGCATCAACAGCGGACCGGCCGTCGTCGGAAATGTCGGTACCGAGAAGCGTGTGGACTACACCGTCCTCGGGAGCTCCGTGAATATCGCATCCCGGCTGGAGAGCGGAGTCGCCAAACCAGGCAACATCGTGATCTCGCAATCGACGTACGAAAGCGTCGAAGGACTCTTCAAGGTCGAATCGCTGGGAGAGTTCCCGCTCAAGGGCATGAAGGAAAAAATGCCCGTATGGGCGGTGCTCGACGATGGTTCCTCCACCGCCCCGGTAGCCACGTCCACTGCCGGCGCCGGTACTCAGACACGGGCCTGAGATGGTAGTTCCCACCAGGGCTTCGGTCCTGACCATTGCCGGGAGTGATTCCGGTGGTGGGGCTGGAATCCAGGCCGACCTGAAGACCATCACCGCTTTGGGCCTTCACGCCGCCACTGCCATCACTGCCGTCACTGCGCAGAACAGTCGCCACATCATCGACATCATGACGGTATCGCTCGAGTCGCTCGAACGGCAGATCGACGCCGTGATGAGCGATCTGAAGCCGGTGGCGGTCAAAACCGGCATGCTGGTATCGGCAGAAATCGTGGCCCTGGTCGCACGGAAGATGCGCGAGTGGAAACCGCGTTTCCTCGTCGTGGATCCGGTCATGATCTCAACTTCGGGAACGGCTCTTCTCAATGACGAGGCAATCGAGGTTCTGAAAACCGAGCTTCTTCCCCTGGCGACCGTCATCACGCCCAACTGGGATGAGACGGCGGCCCTGATCAACGCTTACCCACGTGGCCTCGTCGACATCGAGCGCATCGCGCTCTCATTCGAACGGCTCGGTGCACCGGCCGTACTCGTGAAGGGCGGCCATATCGACGAATCCGAAACGGTCACCGATACGCTGTGGGAGTCGGGCACCTTTCACTCTTTCGAACATCCGCGGATCGCCAATGCACAGACCCACGGGAGCGGTTGCATCCTCGCCTCGGCCATTGCCTCCGGCCTCGCCTCAGGGAGATCCCTCCCTGAATCAGTGGGCAAGGCGATCGACCTCGTCTCCGCGGCCATCGCCGCCAGATACGCCAGCGGGGACTCTCGCCAGGTTTTCCTCCCTTTGGCAACCGGAACCTGACGCGCATTTCTCGAGGATGCGTCGCACCATGAGCATCGTTCGCGCCGTCCTGCTCCCTGCAGCCGTCCTGGGAGCCGCTGTCGCCGTTCGTCTTTTCCTCGCTCAGGGGTTCACCGTTCCCTCGGCCTCGATGAGGCCAACACTACTGCCGGGCGACTACATTCTCGTTACACCGTACCGTGATCAGCATCGTCCGAGTCGCCAGGACGTGATCGTGTTCCGCTCGGGCGAAAGAGCTTCGCCCTTTTACGTCAAGCGCGTCATTGGTCTCCCGGGAGACTATCTGCAATTGCGGAGCGGTCAGGTCGTGGTGAACGGCTACACGCTGTCCGAGCCGTATCTGTATGGCAGAGGGACGAGCGGAACGGTCATGCCGCAAATTGTTCCTCACGACTGCTATTTCGTGCTGGGCGACAATCGCCAGGAGTCGCTCGACAGCCGCGCTATGGGACTGGTGCCGTTCGCCGCGGTAGTCGGAAAGGCGCGAGTCGTTTACTGGTCGACCGGCGTCGAAGCTTCCGGCACGCGCCGAATCAGCCCGATCGCCTGGGATCGTCTGCTGCGTCGAGTCCACTAGCGAATTGACTTCACCGCTCGACATTCCGTACCCTCAAGGCGACGGAGGACCTGTATGCGGCGCTTTAAAAAGAGTGAGAGTGGCGAAGGGAAGGGCGGTTGTATTTTTGGCCTCATTCTTCTTGTCGCAGCGATCTTCATTGCTTACAAGCTGATCCCCGTCAAGGTGAGAGCGTCCGAGCTGCGGCAGACCACGGAGGACGCTGCGAAGTCTGCCGGAAGCATGAATGAGAGCCAGATTCGCAACATGATTATTCACAAGGGCAGGGAGCTGGAACTCCCGGTGGATGAAGAGCAGGTAAAGGTCAACAAGACCAGCGAACGGGTCGTTATCGATGTTAGTTACACGGTTCCCGTGCAGTTCCCGGGATATCTGTACCTGTGGCACTTCAGTCACCACGCCGACAATCCCGTCTTCTAACCCGCCTGGTTTCTGGATCGGCTCGATGTTGCTTGACTCACACCGCGCCCGGCAGCACACTAGCTCCCTGCAAAAGGGAGCCTAGGGGTGGCCTGCTCGGCCTGAGATCACACCCTCGAACCTGAACCGGGTCGTACCGGCGTAGGGAAGGCGGCGCAGCGACATTCTTCGGACTCCCTGACAAAGTTGCTGAAGCTGAGATCAGGGGAGAGTCATGATTCGATCAGAATGGATTGAAAAGCGTCGCGGTGAGCCGAACGTATCCCAGATGTTCTACGCGCGGCGCGGGATCATCACCGAGGAAATGGAGTACGTGGCCATTCGCGAGGATCTCACGCCGGAGCTGGTGAGGGATGAGATCGCCCGCGGCCGCATGATCATCCCCGCGAACCTCAATCACCCCGAGCTGGAGCCGATGTGCATCGGCATCGCCTCGCGCTGCAAGATCAACGCGAATATCGGTGATTCCGCGGTGACCTCGTCCCTCGACGAGGAAGTCGAGAAGCTGCATCTGTCGATGAAGTATGGCGCCGACACTCTCATGGACCTCTCCACGGGCCGGCGCATTCATCAGGTACGTGAGGCCATCATTCGCGCCTCCACGATCCCCATCGGCACCGTTCCCATTTACGAAGCCCTCGAGCGCGCCGGGAAGGTGGAAAGCATCACCCCTGAGCTGATGCTCGAAGTCATTCGCGAACAGGCCGAGCAGGGCGTCGATTACATGACTATCCACGCCGGCATCCGTCTGCGCTACCTGCCGTTGGTGGCCGGCCGCATCACTGGGATCGTCTCGCGCGGCGGGGCCATCCTGGCGCAGTGGATGATGTATCACCACCAGGAGAACATGCTCTACACGCACTTCGACGAGATCTGTGAGATCTTCAAGAAGTACGATGTCTCTTTCTCGCTGGGCGACTCGCTACGGCCGGGCTGTCTGCACGACGCTTCGGACGCGGCCCAGTTTGCAGAGCTCGAGACGCTCGGCGAGCTCACCCGGCGCGCCTGGACGCACGACGTGCAGGTCATGGTCGAGGGACCGGGCCACGTACCGATGGATCAGATCGACATGAACGTGAAAAAGCAGATGGAAATCTGTGACGAGGCTCCCTTCTACGTTCTCGGGCCGCTCGTCACCGACATCGCCCCCGGCTACGATCACATCACTTCCGCGATCGGCGCAGCCCTGGCCGGCTGGTCAGGCGCGGCCATGCTCTGCTACGTCACGCCGAAAGAACATCTCGGACTGCCCAATGCCGAGGACGTGCGGAACGGAATCATCGCCTACAAGATCGCTGCGCATGCCGCCGACATCGCCCGTCATCGCCCGAGCGCCCGCGATCGTGACGACGCGCTTTCCAGAGCGCGCTACACCTTCGACTGGAAAGAACAGTTCCGTCTGTCGCTCGATCCTGAGCGCGCGAAGGAGTACCACGACGAGACCCTGCCGCAGGAGCACTTCAAGACCGCCGAGTTCTGCTCCATGTGCGGCCCCAAGTTCTGCTCGATGTCGATTTCTCAGAAGCTGGGAAACAAGGCCGAGATCGAGAAGTTCGTAGCCGACGTCCAGGCGAAGATGGATTCGTCAGCGGTACTGGCACCTTAAAGGAACGAAAGGTGCAGCTCGAGTTGCTGAGTCAGCCGCGTAGCGGCGAAATCTCGTTAGCCCACAGCGTAAGCCGTGAACCGTGGGAAGGTGAGGGGCGATCCGAGCCCCGTAGGGGCGATCCGAGCCCCGTAGGGGCGGTATCCGTCGAGATACACGGGGGCAATCACGACCGTGGGCGGTGCGTAATGTCGCCCCTACGGGGCTGGACACAAAACAGTTCGTCAGCAAACCCACGGCTTACGCCGTGGGCTAACGAGATTCCGCCGCTACGCGGCTTTCGTAAACTCAATAACTCAGCAACTCAGGCAATCGCCCTTGAAAGGAGATTCAAAAATGAAAATAAAACTCGCACCTAATGGTCCCTATCTCGTAGAGGGAGACTTCACCCTGGTCGACGAGAACGGGCAGGAAATGCAGCCGAGGAAGAAGTCACTCTGTCGCTGCGGAGGCTCCGTCACGAAGCCCTACTGCGACGGCACCCATTCGAAGATCGGCTTCCAGGGCGCCTCGGCCGCCGTCAAAGTTTCCGACGCGAAGTAGCGGCTTGGTTACGGAGCTCCTGGTGCGTGGTGATCAACGGTAACCGCGAGGCGACGAGGAGACCCTGACTCGGAGTTAGTTTGCAGAAACGACGAACCGAGATTGCCCATGCCGCCCTCCTGGTAGTCACGGATGCGCTCGCTTACCGCGACATCGTCTACCACATTCAGGCTTTTGGAATGCCTCAGTCCCAGGGCTTTTAGACGGGCAGCCCGCCAAGTATTAGTCTGCGCGTACGATACACCGCCCCCCAGGGCTGGACGACGTACTCCCCGGAGATCCCCATGAACTTTGCACAAGCACATGCATGGTCGTGGGAAAGGAAGACTCGATGATCCTTCAGGCCAACCCTGC
The DNA here is from genome assembly GCA_035544835.1 of Thermoanaerobaculia bacterium. Lineage (GTDB taxonomy): Bacteria > Acidobacteriota > Thermoanaerobaculia > Gp7-AA8 > Gp7-AA8 > DASZZV01. The sequence goes on along the minus strand of DASZZV010000271.1, from coordinate 8,227 downwards.
CGAGCTGGCCGAGACCTACCGGACGGCGCAACCATTTCCGCATATCGTCATCGACAGCCTGTTTCCGGATGAGGCACTCCAAGCAGTGCTCGATGATTTTCCGACACCTGAGGGGATGCAGTGGGCGTCCTTCAATAACCCCCGCGAGCGCAAGCTGGGTTATTACTTCGCAATCAGCAGCGTAAGCGACCGGATCAAACGTTTCCTCTGGGAGATGAACGGACCAGAGATGCTGAGCTTTTTAGAGAAGCTCACCGGTATTGACGGTCTGATTCCCGATCCGTACTTCGGTGGCGGAGGCCTCCATCAGATACTGCCGGGGGGCTTTTTGAAGATTCATGCAGACTTCAACCGCCACCCCAAGCTGCGCCTCGACCGGCGGCTGAACGTCCTGATTTACCTGAACAAGGACTGGCGCGAGGAGTGGGACGGCCACCTCGAGCTCTGGGATGCTGCCATGACGAGCAGACAAAAGGCGATCCTGCCTCTCTTCAATCGGACCGTGATCTTCTCGACCACCGATGGCTCATTCCACGGACATCCGTCGCCACTGGCTTGTCCCGCCGGCTTTACCAGGAAATCAGTCTCACTCTATTACTACACGAACGGCAGGCCATCGGCAGAGGAGTCGTCACCGCACGACACGTTGTTTCAGAAGCGGTTTGCTGACGAGTGGAAGGACTGATCGCTGGGCCAGGGAATCAACTCGGATTGATTTCTTCGCGCGGGACAGTCTGGTTCCGCGAGTTGCTGATCAGATCACGAGCGTTCTCCACAACCGCATGAATGTCGAAAGGCTTGGACATGATGCGCGGGACTGAGTCGCCTTCGTAAACTTCGCTGGCGATGTTGTTGAAAGCGGTCATGACGATGACTGATTTCACCTCCTCCGGCGCGTGAGCCCGCAGGTATCTGAGCACCCGGATCCCGTCGACGCGCGGCATCATCAGATCGAGAAAGATCACGTCGTAATGCGTAGCGGTGATTTTCTCCAGGGCCTCCACACCATCTCTGGCGTTGTCGACCTCGAAGTTCTCGTGCTGCAGCACCTTCGTCAGCATGACGCGGATGGAGACGTCGTCATCCACGACCAGTGCTTTTTCCCTATCCCGTTCGGCCATGCTCGTTGCCCACCACCCCGGATACCTGCATCGGTCTACAGCAAGACTGCTGCCGTGAGGTAAAGACAATTGAGAATTGGGAATTGAGAATTGAGAAATAGAGGCAAAAGCACCTACCCCATAATTCCAAATTCTATCTCTGCCTTATTTCTCAATTCCCAATTCTCAATTCTCAATTGGCCTCTCTAGGCGGCGCTCTCGACCGCACGGTAGAGCGTATCGGTCTGCACCGGAACACGACCCGCATCACGAACGAGCTTCTCGAGCTTCTCCCGGGTCATGGCACCAGCGTCGGTCTCCGAGCCGGCCATTTTGAAGATCCGCTCGTCGGCAATGGTGCCCCCGAGATCATCGGCACCAAATGAAAGCGCCACCTGGGCAATACGCTCGCCCATTCCGATCCAGTAGGCCTTGATATGCTGGACGTTGTCGAACAGAAGGCGCGAGACCGCGACGGTACGAAGATCATCCATCGGTGATGCCTCTTCGACTGTGTTCTCGTAAACCGTATTGGTTTTATGGAAGTGAAGGGGAACGAAGCAGTTGAAGCCCTGAGTCTCATCCTGCAAAGCACGCAGCCGGAGGATGTGATCGACGCGGTGCTCGTAACGCTCGATGTGACCATACAGCATCGTGCAATTGGTGCGAATCCCCAGCTCGTGGCAGGTCCGTGAGATCTCCAGCCAGCGATCGGCGTTCATCTTGTGATCGCAGATCTCGTTGCGGATCTCGTCGGCGAAAATCTCAGCCCCACCACCGGGACAGGAATCGAGTCCGGCCTGCCGGAGCGCGACGATGGTGTCGCGAATCGACTGCTTGGAGATTTTGGCGAGAAAGTCGATCTCGACCATGGTGAATGCTTTCAGATGAACCTGGGGATACGCGGCTTTGAGCTTCGACATCAGGTCGAGGTAATAGTCGAATTTCAGCCAGGGGTGCAGCCCACCGACGATGTGCAGCTCGTTGACGCCTCCATGAACGATGGACGCTTCGACCTGTTTCACGATCTCGTCAGCTGAGTAGGTCCAACCACCTTCCTGCTTAGGTCGCACCGCGAAAGCGCAGAGCTTGCAGGAGACTACACAGACATTGGTGTGGTTCACGTAGCGGTTGACCGTGTAGTGCGTGCGGTCACCGTTCAATTTCTCGCGAACGAAATTCGCCATCCTGGCGACCGACAGAAGATCCGGCGTCTCGAAAAGGAGCAGGCCGTCCTGTTCATCGAGGCGCTGTCCGGCGGCGACCCTGTCTGCGACCGGATGGAGACGGGAATCGGTGATGAATTCGAACATGACGAAGGTTGATACCCCATTTCTCCTAACAATTCCAGAGCGCGTTGATTCCGGGTGCGGCCGATGCTGTGTCATCCCTTAGCTGGGAAGGCCGACGTTGTTAAACACAAATGAACGCCTCGTTGCTTCTTGTCTGGCTCGTGCCTTCCCTGCGCTTCTACAGGCGCGTCAGTTTCGCGTACTTGGCGATGAACTTCTTGGTCCCGGCCTTGTCGAAGTAGACGCTGATTTTGGCGTTTTCGCCGCTGCCTTCCATCGTGAGGATGACGCCGACCCCGAACTGTTCGTGCCGGACTCGCGAGCCTCGCGCCAGCGGTTTCTGTGTGTCCTCGGCTCTTTCTCTTGCCGGCTTCAGAGCGGAGGGGTCGAACTTCACCGGCGCATCCTGGAAGAATGAGAGCACGGAGTTGGTGTCGTTGCGCGGAGGTGGCTGCGAAGGAGAAGGCGAGGGAGTGCGCCGTGGCTCGTATGTGGTCGGCCGGCGGAATCCGGCACCAATCGGGGACTCGCGGCGCGGCATTACGGCGCGCCCTCCCCCGCCGCTCCAGGCGGCGGTGTTGCCGAGACGAATCTCATCTCGTACGGCGTCGGGAATCTCCGAGAGAAACGGCGACGGACTCTGCGTCCGGAACTGTCCATGGATACGACGCTCGGCGCACGTGAGACAGTAGAGCTGCTCCCGGGCCCGGGTCATTCCGACGTAGCAGAGGCGCCTTTCTTCTTCGACGTTGTCCTCTTCCACCGATTGGGAGTGCGGCAGAATGCCCTCTTCCATACCAGCTAGAAAGACGACTCTGTACTCCAGACCCTTCGCCGAATGGAGCGTCATCAGAGTGACGCCCTTCTGATCATCGTAGCGGTCGACATCGGAGATCAACGTGACCGAGTCGAGGTAGTCGGCAAGCGTGCCGCCGTCATTGTTATCGTAAAACTCGCGCGTCGAGTTCACGAGCTCCTCTATGTTCTGCATCCTCGCGTCGTCCTGTGGGTCGTTCGAGTCGAGGAGCATCTTCCGGTAGCCGGTACGAAGGAGCACGAAGTCGACCAGCTCGGGAATCGGTTGGGTGGCGGCTTTCTGAAGATCCTCCACCAGCTCGCGGAATTCGCGCAGGGCCTTGCGGGCACGCTCGGCCAGGAAAGGGAGGTCGCCCTGGATCACCGTCCAGAGCGAGACATTCTCTGCCTTGGCGGCAGCATCGAGCGCCTTGATGGTCGTGTCGCCGATTCCGCGCGGCGGCGTATTGATGACGCGCTCGAGCGAAGGCGTGTCGTGCGGCCGCATGGTGAGGCGAAGGTAGGACAGCAGATCTTTGATTTCGGCGCGCTCATAGAACTTCACGCCTCCCACCACGACGTAAGGCAGGTTGCTACGCAGCAGCTCTTCTTCGAACGGTCTCGACTGTGCGTTGGTGCGGAACAGAATGGCCATCTCACGCAGGCCGACGCTGGAGCGCAGGGACGAGACCTTGTTGACGACGAAGCGGGCTTCCTCCCGCTCCGACTCGCAGGTCACGATTCGCACTGGCTCGCCTTTTCCCGCGTCGGTGAAAAGCGTCTTTCCCTTTCGAGCGACGTTGTTGGAGACGACTCCCGTGGCGGCATCCAGGATGTTCCCGGTGGAACGGTAGTTCTGCTCCAGCTTGATGATCTTCGCGCCGGGAAAGTCTTTCTCGAAGTTCAGGATGTTGTTGATGTCGGCTCCGCGAAACTTGTAGATCGACTGATCCTCGTCTCCGACAGCGACGATGTTCTGCTTTGGCCCGGCCAGCAGCTTCACCAGCGCGTATTGGGCATGGTTGGTGTCCTGATACTCGTCGATCAGAAGATGCTCGAACCGCTCATTCGATTCCTGCCGGATGTCTTCGTGGTTGCGAAGCATGTACACGTGTTGACCGATCAGGTCATCGAAGTCCATGGCGTCGAACTCTTTCAGCTTTATCTGATAGAGCCTGTAGATCTGACTGACTTTCGATCCGACGAAGTCGGTGTTGCGCTTCTCGAATTCGGAGGGGCCGATCAGCTCGTTCTTTGCCGACGAGATGCGGGAAAGAATCGTTCGCGGTGGCAGAGCATCTTCAGAGAAACCGAGCTCCCGGAGGATGCGGCGGATCAGAGCGAGCTGATCCGAGGTGTCATAGACGATGAAGCTCTTCGTATAGCCCAGCCGATCGGCGTATCTGCGGAGGAGGCGCAGTGATGTGGAGTGGAACGTGCCGACCATGGGGCGGCCCTGGCCATATGGGACGAGCTGCGTTACGCGGGAGACCATCTCAGCGGCGGCCTTGTTGGTGAAAGTCACGGCCAGGATGCGAGACGGCGGAACGTTGAGACCGCCGATGAGATGAGCGATGCGATAGGTGATTACGCGAGTTTTTCCCGAGCCGGCGCCGGCCAGTACGAGGAGTGGTCCTTGACCATGTGTGACGGCGGCGAGCTGCTGCGGATTGAGGGTCGAGAAGTCGATCATGGGCGGCGGCATCCTAACGCAGATGTCAGATATTCAGATGTTGGACAAAGTGTGTCATCTGACATCTGTCAACGCTGCGCCCTCGGGAACGTCCAATTATGGATCGCCTTTCGTTCGGATGGGGTCTTCGTAATAGTATTGCGTTCAGTTTCTGGAGGTTTCCATGTTTGGTCTGGGTGTTCCCGAGCTGCTTCTGATTCTGGTCATTGTGGTCATCATCTTTGGCGCCGGCAGGCTGCCGCAGCTGGGCAGGGGTCTGGGTGAAGGTATCTCCAACTTCAAAGACGGGCTTCGAACCAAGGATCCCAAGATCGACTCCATCGACGAGAAGAAGACCTAGCCGAGGCTTTTCAACGCCCGCCTCCTCTGACAGATGGAATCTCCCTCCACCCCAGTGAAGAGTCTTTTTCGCGGCGATCTCGCCCAGACTCCGCTGCCCGAAGTCCTGATCACCATCCACCGCTATCGCGCGCCGGGCGTGGTGGAATGCGTCCGTGACGGAGAGACCAAGCGGATTTTTATCGACGAGGGCAACATCATTTTTGCTACTTCCAGCAATGTCGCCGATTCGCTTGGTGACCGTCTTCTCCAGCAGGGAGTCATCACAAAAACGCAATACGAGGAGAGCGTCGTTCGCCTGGCTGAGGGCAAAGGCGTGAAGCGACAGGGTGCAATCCTCGTCGAGATGCGGGCTCTGGAGCCGAAGGATCTCTTTGTCTCGGTGCGCAAGCAGGTCCAGGAGGTCGTCTGGTCCGTCTTCTGCTGGGAGCATGGGACGGTGGCGTTCCAGCCGGGACGTGACCGCAATCGGGAGTTCATCAAGCTCAACATTCCCACGCGTCAAGCCGTGCTCCAGGGCGTGCGATCGGTGCCCGATCCCCGTTTCCTGCTGCAACGTGTCGGCAAGAAGACCACCATCCTCATGCGTCTTTCCGATGCCGATTTCTCCAACCTTACTTTTTCTCCCGAAGAAGAGCAGTTGTTGAGGGGAGTCGACGGAAAGAAATCGTTCTTCGATCTGACCAACACCCCCCCTCTGTCGCCTCTCGAAAATGCAAAGATCCTCTACGCTTTCTTCGCGCTTCGCCTGGTCGGAGTCAAGGCGCTGAAACAGATCAAGGTGCAGGTCAAAACCAGATAATGCGCTGGCTGATCACGGGTGCCGGAGGAATGGTTGGCTCCGATTTGGCGCGCGCTTTAGTGGATCGCGACGAGGAGACGATCGGTTTGGACAAGGGCGATCTCGACATTGTGGATCGTGACGCGGTGCTGCGCACCGTCGATGAAACGACGCCCGATATCATCGTCAATTGCGCCGCTTTCACGCGAGTCGATGACTGCGAGACCCAGAGAGAGCTGGCGAATGCCGTCAATGGGACGGCGGTGGGCCATCTCGCCGAGGGAGCGTCGGTCGTCGGCGCGCTGCTGGTGCAGCTCTCGACCGATTTCGTTTTCGACGGTGGCAGCCAGGAACCATACGAAATCGATCACGCCACGGCTCCTTTGTCTGCATACGGTCATTCCAAGCTCCTCGGTGAGCAGGCGGCGCGTTGTGCCACCAGGCACGTGATTCTCCGGACGTCCTGGTTGTTCGGAGAGCATGGCTGGAACTTCGTGGAAGCGATCAGGAAGCAGCTGTTGTCCGGTAAGCGCGAATTGCGCGTGGTTGACGATCAGCGGGGACGTCCGACGTTCACGCCAAATCTGGCCGAGGCGATCATTCGGATTTCCGAACACGCTGTGATGCAGAGCGAAGCGCGTGGTATCTATCATTATGCCGACCGCGAGGAGTGCACCTGGTTCGACTTCGCCGTGGAAATCGTCGATGAGATGAGGCGTCGTTCGGATCTCCCGACCGTGACGGTGAATCCGGTGAGCTCGGACGAGTACCCTCGCCCGGCGCGCCGTCCCGCCTATTCCGTTCTCTCTACCGAGCGCTACGAGCGTGTCACCGGGGGCGTGCCGCAGTTATGGCGCGAGGGACTGACCCGATATTTCGATAGCGTCCCGCTGCCCGATGTTCCGCTGAGTATCTGAAAAGCTGAGACCGGCCGATGGCTCACTCCCACCAGCATCAGCATCTGCCAGCGGTTGGATTGAAACTGTTGCTGGCGACAGCGGCGACGCTCCTCTTTGTAGGTGTCGAGGTGGGAGTAGGTGTGGCGGCGAACTCGCTGGCGCTCATCGGTGACGCGCTCCATAACTTCACCGACGCTCTGGCTCTGGTGGTCGCCCTCAGCGCGGTGACCCTGGCGCGACGCGCGCCGACCAGCTCGAAGTCGTTCGGCTATCAGAGGGCCGGAGTTCTGGCGGCGTTCGTCAATGCCGGCGTGCTGGTCGGGGTCACGATCTTCGTTTTCGTCGAGGCCGTCCGGCGAATTCTTTTGCCGGAGCCAGTCAACACTCTCTGGATGATCTATGTCGCTGCCGCGGCGGTCGTTCTCAACAGCGCGATCGCTTTCTCGCTCAGACAGGAGGGACGCGACGACATCAATATCCGTAGCGCCGTTCTTCATGTCCTCAGCGACGCACTGGCCTCGCTGGGCATTCTCCTTGGCGCGCTGCTCATTCGATGGACCGGGAAGTCGATCTTCGATCCGATCATCTCCGTCGGCATAGGAGTCGTGATCCTCATGAGCTCATGGGGAATTCTGCGCGAAACCGTGAATCTGCTACTGGAGGGAACGCCGCGAGGAATCGATCCGGAAGCAGTCACCGTCGAGATGGGGCAGGTCGAGGGAGTCCGCGGCGTACACCATCTCCACATCTGGGCGCTGGCCCCTTCGAGCCCGGCACTCTCGTGTCATGTGCTGCTCGGTGACGTGTCCCTGAAGAGCACGCGCGAGGTATTCAGCCGGATCAACGCCATGCTCGGCGATCGCTTTCACATCTCACACGCCACCATTCAGTTCGAGCACGTTGGCTGCCCCGAGGATGATCCTTTCTGCGCGATCAATCCGGACAGGTGAACAGAGCAAGCGGTAGGCGGTCTGCCGTTGCTGTCATCCCGAGCAAGGGCGGGTGGGTGTGAGGGGCGAGGGACCTCGAATACGACGAACGATGTGACGCCACATCGCCCGTGGCCTGAGTCAAAGATTCTTCGTGCTTGCGATTCACTGCCTGAGCATTCGTCTGAAGTCACCGGCGAAGTAGATTCACATCGGCGTCGATTGCGAGGTCCCTCGCCCCTCCCGCCCACCCACGCATGCTTCTAAGAAACTCCCAGTATTTAGGCCGGTTTGCGGAGGTGTCATCCCGAGCGTCGAGCGAGGGATCTGGGCGGGGGACTCGACCCTTCGGCGCCTCGCACAATCGTAAGAGAGCTCCAAGACTCCACACCGCAAGGC
>DASZZV010000270.1:0-3930 GCA_035544835.1 Thermoanaerobaculia bacterium | reverse complement strand
CCCGCCCAGATCCCTCGCTGCGGCTCGGGATGACACAGTGCTTCCTCGTTCACGAGTAACGCGCAACGCGCAGCATTCCCACCAACCATCGAGCACCGCCCCTCCTGCCTCGGCTACAATGCGCTCCCGTGAAAGTGCTGATCGCCAACCGAGGCGAGATTGCCGTCCGCATCATCAGAGCCTGCCGTGAGCTCGGCTTTCCGACAGTAAGCGTGTACTCCGAGGCCGATCGCGCGGCCCTGCATGTCCTGTATGCCGACCAGTCCGTGGAGATCGGCCCGGCTCCATCGCGGGAGAGCTATCTTCGGATCGATCGAATCATCGAGGCTGCGAAGAAAACTGGCGCCGAGGCGATTCATCCCGGCTACGGATTTCTCGCCGAGAATGCGAACCTGCCGGACGCCTGCGAAGCGGCCGGCATTATTTTCATCGGCCCTTCCGCTTCCTCGATTCGGGCCATGGGCTCCAAGACCGAGGCCCGGCAGCGCATGAAGGCGGCTGGTGTTCCCGTCGTTCCCGGGCTCACGGAAGCAGTTACCGGTTACGCGGAAATCGAGGCTTTCGCAATCGAGGTTGGCTTCCCTGTCATGGTGAAGGCCAGCGCCGGTGGTGGAGGCAAGGGTATGCGCATGGTTCAGCGCATGGAAGACCTCAAGGCCTCGTTCGAGCGCGTTCAGAGCGAGGCTGGCTCGTTTTTCGGCGACCCTGCCGTTTACGCCGAAAAGGTCGTGACCTCGCCCCGACACATCGAAGTTCAGGTCCTCGGCGACAAGCATGGCAACCTCATTCATCTCGGCGAGCGTGAGTGCACCCTGCAGCGGCGGCATCAGAAAGTGATCGAGGAATGCCCGTCTCCCGTGGTCGATGCCGAGTTGCGCGAACGTCTCGGAGCGATGGCAGTCAAAGCGGCTCGCGCCGTCGATTACTACTCCACCGGCACCATCGAGATGTTGATGGATGCCGACCGGAACTTTTACTTCCTCGAAATGAACACCCGTTTGCAGGTCGAGCATCCCGTCACCGAAATCGTGACGGGGATCGACCTGGTGAAAGAGCAGATCCGAGTCGCCCAGGGGCTTTCTCTTTCGGTCCGCCAGGAGGATGTGCTGCACCGCGGCCATGCCATCGAATGCCGTGTGTATGCTGAGAATCCATTCCGCGGGTTCGCTCCGTCGCCAGGTCTGATTCGCTATCTCGCACTTCCGCAGGGACCGGGTGTACGAAACGAGAATGGCATCTACAGCGGCTACACCGTTCCCATTCATTACGACCCCTTGCTCTCCAAGTTGATTACCAGTGGTGCTACCCGCGAGGAAGCGATCAGCCGCATGAGACGCGCGCTCCTCGAGTATCGCGTCGAAGGGATCGAGACCTCGATTCCTTTCTACTCAATGTTGCTCGAGGACGCCGACTTTCGCGCGGCGAGGTTCGATACAGGATTCATCGATCAGTTCCTGTCACGGATCAGTCTTCACTCCCCGACCGGACAACCTCAGATTGATGCAGCGCTCATCGCCGCGGCGATCCTGCACTTCGAAGAGTCCCAGAACGTCGTTCTTCCCAACGAGACTTTGTCCTCCTGGAAAGACGCTGGCCGCGTCGAGGCCACCGGTGGGAGGAAGTGGTGAAGCTGATCGGTCGATTCGGAGATCAAAATGTAGAAATCGAAGTCGACCGTGACGGCAGCGGATACAAGGTAACTCTTGGCGGGCGAGAGCTTCACGCCGATCTGGTGAAGGCCAATGAATACCTGCGCTCCCTTCTGCTCGAGGATGGAACTCAGTACTTCATCGGTCATCACCGCGATGGGTCGCTTCACGAAATCTCATTCGCCGACCGCACCCTTCACGTCGAGGTTTTAGATCCCCTGGCGTTGCATCGCCGGCGGCGCGAGGACGAAGAGGATGGTGAGGCGGCAAACGTCTGCGCCATGATGCCGGGACGCGTAGTGAAGATTCTCGTAACCGAAGGGGAGACTGTCCGCAAAGGTGCGGGATTGCTCATCGTCGAGGCCATGAAGATGGAGAACGAGATCACCTCACCCCGCGACGCCGTCGTCCGTGCCATCCGGGTCGAGCCAGGTCAGGCCGTCGACAACGGCGACGAATTGATCGTCCTGGAGTAGCAGGAGACCCTGGTTTCCCTCGGTATGGAACCTGTTGATTGACTGCGCGATCAGGAAACGCTGATTCCCCTGTTACGGCGGGTCTTCGCGTTGTACCAGAATGCAGCGCGCGAAGGCGCGCGGCAGACCTGTAGCACCGGGCGTAAGCCCGGTGTTGGCGAACGACGCGCAATTCTGGCTTTCAAATTTGACGAGCCCGCAAAGGCGGGCGGTAGCTGGTGTGCCGGCAATCTGCCGCCCGCCTTCGCGGGCTCACATAAATTGAAAGCATTTTTCTCTCTCGGGGCCCGCGGAACACCGGGCTTACGCCGGGTGCTACAGGTCTGACGCGCGCCTGCGCGCGCTGGATTGTCGTGCTGCGCAGATTGCATCGATACTCGGGCGCCCGTGCATCACCGGGCTCACGCCCGGTGCTACAGGTTTTCGCGCGCCTTCGCGCGCTGAGGCAGGTACACGATGTACCGTCGTCGCCGCCTATAATCAGTTCATTCCATGAATGTATCCACTGAAGGCCTCAGCCCGGGCAGCATGCTCCTGCACTACCGCCTCGACAGTCGACTCGGCCGGCAGGCCTCCGGCAATGTCTGGCGAGCTACAGACACCAAGCTCTCGCGGCCGGCCGCCGTGAAGATTCTCAGCAAATCGCTGCCTCACGAAAGAGCAAAGCGCGACGCCTATATTCGCGAGGTCAAGATTGCCGCGGCCGTTCATCATCCAAACCTTGCCACAATTTACGACGTGGCCGCGGATGGCGAGACGCTCTTCATGGCCATGGAGTTGCTGGAAGGGACTTCCGTCACCGACCTGGCGCGGAAGGAGCTGCCGGGAAAAACAGATTTTCTCAAGTACACCTGGCAGGCCGCCGAGGCGCTCGGAGCGATCCATAGTCGCGGGACGATCCATGGTCGGGTGAACGGCGACAACCTGATCATTACGTCGGAAGGGCGGATGCGGGTGTGTGGGCTGGGGATGGCCAGTTTCGGCCCCAAACGCAACGACACCGTCGAGCTCTCGGGTAACGCCGAGGACATTTTCTGGATCAGTTACCTGGCTCCAGAGCAAATTGTCGGCAGACCGGTCGATGCCAGGGCCGACGTCTACTCCCTCGGCGTCGCGCTTTACCTCATGGCTACCGGTCAGCTGCCATTTCAAGCCCGCAACGTCACCGATCTCGCCAATCAAATCGTCAAGACGGCCGCTCAATCACCGCAGGCCGTGAACCCGCGAGTCGACCTCGCCCCGATCGGCATCATTGGTAAGTGTCTCTACAAGGAGCCGGCGATGCGATATGCGTCGGTTCGGCTGCTCCTCGATGACATCAGGAAGGTCGACTCGAAAATTCAAGCGCTGGCCGCGCCCCCGGCGACATCTGTTCGAGTTGCGGTCTCTGAGCAGGCGGCCGGCGCCTCGACGCTGTTCATAGCTGAGCTGCCTTATCACGACCTGCTTCGAAAAAAAGATCCTGACAAAGCGGCGCGGCTGGAAGCCTTGATGCAGCAGATCCTCGGCGAGGCCGTTTATATGTTTGACGGGCAGGTCATCGACTCGATGGGGCCGCGGATGGTCGCTGCAATGCCCGATGCCACGGCTGCTGTGGCGGCGGCGCGAAAGGGCCAGGCCGATCTTCAGCAGCACAATGAGTCTGCTGGCGCCGACGGCGACGTTCTGGAGCCGCGCGGCGTTCTTCACAGCGGGGCCGTGACACGATCGGCTGCGGCGACCATTGCCGGACCTGCCGCCGACCTCGCTTTCGGAGTACTGGCCTCACTGGAACCGATGCAGCTCCTGGTATCGGAGCCTGTTTT
>DASZZV010000269.1:0-13705 GCA_035544835.1 Thermoanaerobaculia bacterium | reverse complement strand
TGATGGTTCGTTTCGATCGCCCCTCCGGGGCTCGACTTGGAAGCTCGATCGCCAAACCCAGCACTTCGTGCTGGGCTATTTTCAAACGCCCCTACGGGGCTAAGACGAGACGCTTGATCGAACTGATGTCATTAGAAGCCGCAGCGAAGGATCTCAAGATATAGCGATCTGAATTCAGATCCTGCCGCTGGAGATACTTCGCCGCGGCGGCTCAGGATGACAAGCACGTTTCTTTCCCTCATCGGCGACGCAGCGCTGTCCCTTGCTCGGGATGACAGCAACGACAAAACGGCGTGACTACCGGAGGTGAATCGGAAGCGAAAGATGACCTTCAGAAGACACGCTTCGGCACTAGAATAGCGCCCATGCGAACTCTCCGTCTCTCTGCAGCGAGCTTCGTGCTCGTTGCGCTCAGCTTCTCCGCGCACGCTTCAGTGGGCGAAGGGATGAGAGCGCTTGAAGGCGGATCCAGAGCAAGGGTCGTCAGACCGGAGGGCCTCGAGCTCCCTTCCTCCGCGCAAGAGTGGGAAGCATTCCTCTCCCTTGATGGCGGACGCCACTACACCATGAGGATCACGCCTCATCTCAGTCTTGCCGTTCGATCCTTCGAATGGCAGGTGCCCGATCTCCCGACCAGCGATGCACGGATCCTGATTCGCGTCGGCGACGAAGCAGTCGAGAGAGCTTTTGAAGTACCCGGATCCTTCAGCATCCGCGCCTCCACCACGACCACGGGCCGCGCCATCCTTTCCCCGCAAGGCTCGAGTCGAGCCAGGGGTGAGCCGGCCCGGCCGGGCGACGCAGGCGTGATGACGTGGGTAGATGGAACAAGATCAGGCGACGGGGCCGTGACGGTTTCGGCCTCGATTCCGATCATCGCTCCCGCCGAGACCACACTCAGGACTCCCCTGGATCTACCGGCCGCTTCTGCATTACCTGTCCCTGCGACGACCGGCCTGGCAGCCGTCGCAGAACGAGTCTCGGACCGTCCCGCCACACGCTTCCCTATTCCTCTCGAGCCCCTTACGCCGGCCGCGAGACTTCTCTTCCGCACGGGTCGCCTCAATATCTAGAGTCTCCTGACTCCCTGACTTGCCCGCATCGGACCTCGTCATGTCCGAAGCCATGCTTTGAGGAGAATTCATGAAGACTCGTCTATCGAGCGGAATTGCCGGCTCGCTCGTTCTTGCGCTATGGAGCAGTTCTGTATATAGCCAGGTACCACCTGCCCAGGGATTCATCGAAGTTACTGCCACCAAAGTCGCCGAGGATGTAGACAAGGTCCCCGCGTCCATCACCATCATCTCTGGCGACGACCTGAGGGCTCGAAATGCCACAGACCTCGCGACGGCGCTTGGCGCTGTAGCCGGCGTTTCGGCCGCTCCCGGCGGCGATGCCGGGCCGGCCAGCAGTGTTCCCGAGCTCTGGGGATTGAAGGAGTTCGACGCCTTCCTGCTCGTTGTCGACGGTGTTCCCTGGGGCGGCGCCTTCAACCCCGACCTCCAGACGCTGGACCTCAATGACATCGACCGGATCGAGGTCCTGCGCGGAGCTGCACCGGTGATGTACGGAGCGACTTCGTTTGTCGGTATCATCAACGTCATTCACCGAGCCGCTGGATCGGCGGGTCGCACGGCTCGTCTTGCAGTCGGAAACCATGGCAGTGGAACGGCAGCCGTTGCCCTTCCCCTTTCCGAGAGCGGCGTCAGGCAATCGCTGAACGCCAGCATCGAGCGCAAGGGTTTCCGGGACGATCGTACCGGCTTCGACCGAGGCCATGTCCTCTACCGCGCCGGTTCCGACCTCGGCGCGGCCAAATGGCACTTCGACCTCGACTTCAATGCCCTGCGCCAGGATCCGGCATCGCCGCATCCACGCCAGGGTCGCGTTTTATCCAACCTCGTTCCGTTGGACGCCAATCACAACCCTCGCAACGCTCGAATCGATGAAGACCGCATTCAGGCTTCGGCCGGATGGGACTCATCCCTTGCGACGATTCCCTGGAGCACGACCGTTTCTCTCACTCACTCGAAGTTCGACATCACCCGTGGCTTTCTGGCGGCTGTCGAGGAGTCGCCGCTCAACGCCTCCGGTTTCCGTCAGAACCGCAGCGTCACCGACGTCTACTTTGATAGTCATCTGGTCAAAAAATTCTCTCCGACCCTTCAGGTCATCGCCGGTTTCGACCATCTCTATGGTCGCGGCACGGCCGAAAACGGTCTGTTTGATTACACCGTAGCGTTGAACGGGAGCGGTGCCCCGAACGCGCCGGAATCCGATGAGGAAAACAGACTGACCGATCAGCGTCAGTTTTCCGGCCTCTACGTCAATGGCGAATGGAATCCTCTGTCGCGACTTCGCCTCGACATCGGTGCTCGACTGAATCGCACCATTGAAAACAGTACCGGCCAGGATCCCGATGGCTCGAGAAAGGATCGTCGGATGTTTACGCGCGGCAGCGGCGTTCTCGGCGCCACCTTCAGGCTCCTCGAATCGGGAGGCAACAACCTCTTTGCGTTTGCCGACTACCGCAACACCTTCAAACCTGCCGCCATTGACTTCGGTCCTGAAGCCGAAGGAGAGATCCTGAATCCCGAGACAGCGAAAAGCTACGAGGGAGGGCTCAAAGGACGGCTCCTGGACGGTCGCCTGTTCTGGCAGGCATCCGCATTCGAGCTGGACTTCGAGAACCTGGTCGTTCCTATTCTGATCGACGGTTTGCCGGCCCTGGAAAACGTCGGAAGTGAACGGTTCCGAGGAATTGAGGTCGAGACCGACATGACCATTACCTCCGTTCTACGCTGGGCGACGGGCTACAGCTATCACGATGCGCGATTTCGCGATTACGCGCCACTCTTCGACGGCGTTCCGATGCAACTGTCCGGGAACCGGTTGGAGATGTCGCCCCGGAACATGTTCGGAACTTCGCTTATCTATTCTCCCGCTCAGGGACTCAACGCCAACATCCTCTTCAACTATGTCGGCGATCGCTATCTGAACAAACGAAACACAGCCCTGGCGGCTCCCTATCGAACGTGGGCGGCCGGCCTCGGCTATCGATTTGCGGCTGGGGAGCTCCGCGTCGACGGACGCAATCTCACCGACAAACGACCTCCGATCGCAGAGAGTGAGCTGGGTGACGCTCAGTACTACCGCTTGCCTTCCCGGAGCTACGAGCTCACGTATCGGCGCAGCTTCTGATCGCCAGCAACACGCAGGTCTCCGCGGAACGCGGCGCTCTGCGTGGCTCCTGGCTTCTAACTCCTCTTCAGAGAAGCGGCCCGTTGTGATCGGCAGCACTCGCAGGTACCATCCCCGGCAACAAACTCGTTTCTTTTCCGGGGGTGCTACATGGTCGCAATTCGATTCACTGGAAACTACCAGGACCTTTCAACGGATCGCGGTTATCAATTCAAGTTCTTCTGCGAGCGTTGTAACAATGGCTATATGTCGTCCTTCAAGACCTCGACGATCGGGATGGCCGCCTCCGCGGTCCGTGTGGCGGGCAGCCTCTTTGGAGGGATCTTCGGTTCAGCGGCCAACAGCTCGTATGAGATCCAGCAGGCCGTCGGCGGTCCCGCTCACGACGCTGCGCTGAAAGAGGCCGTCGACGAGATCTCGCCGACCTTCAAGCAATGTACGCGCTGCGGAAACTGGATCTGCGAGCCCATCTGTTTCAATAAGAAGGCAGGCCTGTGCGAGGGCTGCGCTCCCGATCTCGATGAGGAGCTCGCCTCAGCACAGGCCGAGGCGGCGAAAGAACAGGTTCACGAGAAGGCACGGACCGTCGACTGGACGAAGTCTCGTGATGTCGCCACGGTCACAGGCGCGGTATGCCCCTCCTGCAGTGCGAAGACTCAGGGCGGAAAGTTCTGCATGGAATGCGGTGGCACCCTCAGTCAGAAGAAAAGCTGCAAGGAGTGCGGCGCGCAAGCTGAGGGGAATCCGAAGTTCTGTCCGGAGTGCGGCCAGAAATACGCCTGATGAACTCGAGCGAGGGCGGCGAACGAGCTGCTGGGTAGCAGTACGGCGAAGGGTGCATGGACACGCCGAGCAGTGCTACCTATGTGAACCCAGATCGACCGCGCGCCTTTGCGCGCTGCTTTTTCGGGTTCAACTTTTCCAGTCGTTCAAGTCCCAACTGTAATCGTCGAACACCAGGCTGGAATCGTCCGAGACTACGGCTACTTTCTCGGGCGAAAGATATTTTTTCAGGAAGACCGCTCGACCTCCGGCCTGGTCGAAGTCGCTCTTGAACCAGTCCAGAACCTTAGTCACGTGTAACTTGCCGCCTTCGACGCGGGCTCCCTTTGGGCCATTCAGAAAGGTCTTCACCTGGTCGTCGAGTTGTTGTTTCACATGTTTTCCGTCAAAAGGCTCTGGTCGGATCGTCGGGCAGCTTTTCGCGGCGCAGTTGATGGCGAAGTGAACGCGGGGATCCTTGAACACTTCCCGGATCTTCGAATTCTCGATGTCGTTGAGCGACATCGTTCCGTTCCCGAACCGCACGTCTTTCTGATCGAAGACGTTGAGTCGTTTGACGAGATCGGTCGAGAGATCCTTGATCGAGCCGATCGGATAGTGATCCACGACTTTCCCGACCACACTCATGTTGTAATAGTTGAGCCAGAAGGCGAACTGTTCGTCGTGATTCAATGACGCAACATCGACGCTGGCCATTTTTTCGCGCATTTCATTCAGCGTCTTCGAATCGTCCTGCTTGAGTGCGCTGTAGTTCATGCCCCTATTGGGGTCGTAGTGTTTAGCGAGCAGCCTTGACCATGGGCCGTAGTCGGGCTCTCCTTTGATCGCTCCAGGTTGCACTGGCGGCAGGACCGTCGCCTTCTGCTGCGGCTTCGAACAGGCAGCGACAACGAAAAGGACGGGAAGGAAGAGCATGACGAGTTTCCTGTGCATCTTTGACACCTCTCCTTCTTCCCAGTGCACGGACATTGCCGGAATGGCTGGCGCGGCCTGACTGAGGGGTAGGATTTCTCGCAGTGCCGCTGAAGTTCAGAAAGCCGGAAACGTTCGTCACAACCTAGGGCGTGAGACCGTAGTCGCTGCGGCAGAGCGTCAAGGCCCGCCCATTCCCATCGATCACGAAGGTGTCTTCGATCCTGACACCGATCTCCCGGTCGGGGAAGTAGAGTCCGGGCTCGATCGTGAGAACGTCACCGATTTCGATGAGGTCATGATTTGCGCCACTCAGGCCGAAGGAGGGCCTCTCGTGGACATCGAGGCCGACACCATGTCCGAGACCATGCACGTATCCCTCCAGCGTCGAGGGACTCGAGCGTGTGGTCGAAAAGCCGTTCTTCTCGAAGTAATCGCAGACGAGTCGCTGCGATTCAGAGGCGCGTGCCCCGGCCTTCATGTCGCGCGCCGCAAGAGTGAAAGCGCGCAGAACGTGACCATGGATCTCCGTCACGTCGTCGGGAACATCCCCCAGACAGAAGGTCCTGGTGAAGTCAAAGAAGTAGCCGCTGTCCCGATCGCGGGGAAAGATATCGATTACGATCGGAACGGAAGGGCGGACTTCGTCGGAGGCCGTTCCTCGAGAATGGGGAATCGCGGCGTCGCGTCCCTGCGAAAGGATCGTCTCGTGATCCTCGATCAGCCCCAGTCGGGCGATTTCCATGGTTACCAGAGACTTCAGATCGCCGATGAGAACCGGCTTTCCGTTTCGCGCCACGCGGCCGCGGCTCACCCGGCACTCCCGCAGGAGGGCCCGGAGGCTATCGACGACATCTTCCGTCCGACTTCCGACAGAACGAATGCAATCGAGCTCCAGAGTGTCCTTGCGTTTCCTGGCCAGCTGGATCAGGTCATCGCCACCGCCGCGAAAGATTCTCCAGCCTGAGGCTTCCATCTCCTTGACGACATCTATGTACAGATGAACCGGAAGGTTGCCAACAAAGGCGATGGTTCCGCTGACGCCAATGGAGTTGAGAACCTCACTGAAGAAGGCCGCGTATCCTCGCGCCAGCGTCGCCTCACGTTGAAAGAGAGAGTTGTAATCGAAGTCGTGAATCGACCGAGTCTCGAGGCCTGTGGCGGCCGCTTCGTCCCGCTCCATTGGATAGCAGACGAGAAACGGATCCTCACGCAGCGGCTTGATGGCATAGCCACGCGTTACTTTCGCGCCACGAGAGATCCAGCGGAAGGCAGCGTGCATGGCCTCGTGCAGAGGAACGATCACCGCGGCGATGCCGCGATCTTCCATGAGCGTATCGAGGTCAGCGATCATGCCTTGGATTTGAAGGACCGTTGCTGGTTGCTCGTAAAGGCGGGGACCGAGAAAATCGGTCCTCTTACGAGCAACCAGCAACCAACGAGCAACCAGGGATCACTGAGCGTTTTTGTCCATGAAGCGCTGAAGTTCGCTCTTCGGCATGGCGCCGATGGCGCGATCGACAACCTTGCCGTCACGGAAAACCATCAAGGTCGGGATGGAAGACACCTGGAACTTCTGGGCCGTCTCGGGGTTCTCGTCGACGTTGATCTTGGTAACGACCATCTTTCCCTCGTAGGACGGAGCCAGTTCCTCCACGATTGGTCCGATGATGCGACAGGGCCCGCACCACGGCGCCCAGAAGTCGACGAAAACGGGCTTGCTCGACTGCAATACGCTCGCGTCGAAATCGCTGTCAGTCACTTGTTGAACGGTCTTCACATCAGCCATTACCTAGTCTCCTTGCGTCGAATGAGGAAGCAACCACATTTCCATGCTTCCCGCCGCGCTATGGTACATGAATCTGGCGAGGCGGCCATTCTCAACAAGGCCTCACCTCGACCCGATCCTCTGGCATGAACTTCGCGACAAGGGAGCGGCAACCGGGCTCTCCCTTGTCGTGGCGGGGTTGACCAGAGTGAGGCAAATTGACAGATCGCCGCAACGAAGACCGGCCGGACTCGAGCGACCGGCGTGATTTTCCCAGACCACCATTGTGGCTCAACCTGACCTTGCTGGTGCTCGGCATCGCCATCGCCCTGTCGGCCCGCGTGCATCGCCAGAGGCTGAATCAGCAATTCGATCGTATGATCGCCAGCGATGCCAACAGCCCGGCGGAGGTAACGCAGATCAAAGCTGAGCTGTCGAAGATGGACCTCGACCAGGAGGCGCTCAAGCAGCAACTGGAACAACGGCTGGAATATCTGAAGGATCTGAAGACCGATCAGTTCTATCTCGGGATCGACACAAAAACGAACACACTCGAGTTCCATTACGGTGCCGATGTCGTCCGAACCATACCGGTCGAGATCGGGCCCCCACAGACGATTGCAGATCGTGGAGGGAAGACCTATACCTTCCCCGCTTTGAAGGGTGGCTTCAACGTGATTGGAAAGGCCGAGGGGCTGAGTTGGAAACCACCCGACTGGGTCTATCTGATGAATCAACAGCCGATTCCCCAGGAGCATCCCTCCATTCCGGATGGCCTTGGGAAGCTGGTGATCTTTCTGCCAAACAACTACGTCATTCACACCCAGCCAGCGGCTGAGAGTCCTCTCAAAGGTCCTAAGCCTGGCTCATTCATGGTTCCCGAACCCGACCTGCGGGCGATCTGGCCCCGCATCACGACCGCCACGCGCGTTTATATTTTCTAAGGAGAACCGATGCCTCGTTGGATAGGCTTACTCGGATCATGGGCGCTGTTCATTCTCGCCCTCAGTGTTCTCTCACTTGCTACGGCGGGTGAAGTCGTGAATATGCGTGAGGCCCAGCGCTTTGGACGATACGAACTGCTCGACAAGATGATCGCCGAGAAGCATCAGTCAGAGCTCGATCGCCTGAAAAGCTCTGTAGCCCGTGAGGAGACCGGAGTGGCGGCCCTGCAGGGGCAGATGACCACAGCGGACAAGCAGATTGGCGATATGCAGGACAGCGATCAGACCATCGTCGTCTCCACCGCCGAGAACAAGCTCTATCTCATGCGAGGGAAAGAGAAGATCTTCGAGGCCATCTGCTCGACGGGAAAAGGAGCGACGCCGGTAGACGGAAAAACGATGATTTTCGATACGCCGATCGGAAAACTTCACGTTGTCTCGAAAGAGACCAATCCTCTGTGGGTTCCTCCCGACTGGCACTACGCCGAGGAAGCGCGCAAGAAAGGCTTGCGGGTCGTGAAGCTGGAAACAGGTCGCAGTCTTGACGCCGAGACCGGCTCCCATGCCTCTGGCACCGGCAATAGCCTGTTCTCGTGGATGGGAGGAAGCTCGTCGCACAAATTCAAGGTGAAGAACAACACCGTCGTCGAAGAGATCGATGGTGTAGAGCACGAGTTGCCGCCGGGTCAGATGATCGAGTCGGGCGGCATGTTGATCGTTCCCCCTGTGGGAACACCGCAGCGCAAGTTCGACAAAGTCCTCGGTGCATACCGCCTTAATCTCGGCAATGGCTACGCCATTCACGGCACACAGATGACCGATCAGCTGGGTCGATCGGTATCGCACGGCTGCGTCCGCGTGGGAAACGCCGACCTGGAGCGTCTGTTCAGCATGGCTAACGTGGGCGACGAGGTGATCATTTACTGACGTCAGATGTCAGATGTCAGATGCCAGATGCCAGATGCCAGATGCACAATGTCAGATAATGCCAGACTGACAGATGTACCTGACGTACTGACATCTGACATCTGACATCTGACATCCGACATCCGACATCCGACATCTGACATCTGACATCTGACATCCGATTCACTCATGGCGAATCTCTGGCGCGAACGTCTCAATCGCTGGATCGAACCAGTGGCGAAGCGATGCCCCTTCTCCCCCAATACCATCAGTGCAGCGGCTCTTGCACTCAATCTCTGCGCTGCGTTTCTCTTGTGGGGCGGCGGAGTCGAAGCCAGGCTGTTTCTCGTCGCCGGGGGCGTGATCGCGCTCGGCGGGTTACTGGACGGACTCGATGGCGCGGTGGCCCGGGCTCAGAAGAAAGAATCGCCTCTCGGCGATTTCCTCGACCACCTCTTCGATCGCATCAGCGATGCCGCACTCGTCGCTGGATGGACACTGGGAAGTGGCGTACGACCTCCCATCGCCCTGGCCGCGCTCATCGCCGTCACCGTGGACGGCTATATCGGGACTCAGGTCGAGGCTTCCTTCGGCCATCGGACCTATGAGGGAACGGGACGAGGCGAGTTCGTGCTAGCCCTCCTGGTCTTCCCCCTGGTGGCCTATTCTCTGGCGCGCGCAGAACTGCTGTATGTACCTTTCGGCGGGCTCTCCGCGCCAGAATGGCTGACTGTGGCGATCGCCATCGTTGCTCTCCTCGGAATCGTGCAACGATTTCGCATTGCAACGAGACTGGGCCGATGAGAGCAACTCCATGATTCTCCGTTTGTTCATCACACTCGTGGTTCTGGCCCTCCTTCTCGTCGCCGCTATTGCTGCCTTCGCCGAGTATCAGAAAAGAACCGCCATGTTCTTTCCAACGCGCTATCCCGAGGGGACGTGGTCGACCAGCTCGCTCGGGTATCAACCGCGCGATGTAGCCTTCACCGCTTCCGACGGAGTCCATCTTCATGGCTGGTATTTCGAGTCGCCCTCCCCTGCACCGTTGATGATCTGGTTCCACGGAAACGCCGGCAACCTCTCCGAGCGCGCTCCCGTCGCCTCGGCGATCGCGGCGCACGGCATGTCGGTGCTTCTCTTCGACTACCGCGGCTTCGGCCGGAGCGAAGCCCGCCATCCCTCCGAGGAAGGCGTAAAGCTCGACTCACTTGCAGCCTACGATTTCGCCGTGAGAGAGTTGGGAACGAAGCGCTGCATCGTCCTGTACGGTGAGTCCATTGGAGGCCCCTTCGCCGCCTTCGTCGCAACGCGACGCAAAGCTTCCGCGCTGGTCATGGAGAACTCTTTCTCCTCACTGAGCCGGATAGGAGACACCATGTACCCTGTCCCGCTCGGCATTTTCGTTCATGGCTCTCTTGATACGGTGCGCTGGGTCAATGAGTCGCGACTTCCAACACTCGTGATACACGGGCGGAAGGACCAGGTCATCCCCTTCAAACTGGGAAAAGAGCTCTATGACGGAATCACGGGCGAAAAGGAGATGCTGATCTCAGACAATGCCGCCCATTCCGAGATCCCGCTCGTGGAGGGCGAGCGTTACTACGAGACTCTGCTTCGCTTTGCGAACGCTCATTGCGGACCCGTGGAGGGGAGCGGGATGGAACCGCAACGGTGAGCCTTCTTCTCCTCAATCCGATCACCGGCCTCCCTGTAATCCTGGCGCCGGAACGAGGCGCTCGCCCCAACGCCCTGCAATCCGCCACCAACGACCAACACGCCTCCGCTGCGTGCCCCTTCTGCGCCGGCAATGAAGATCAGACTCCGCCGGAGATCATTCGACTCAGCGATGCAGAGTCGTGGGACGTTCGCGTCGTTCCAAACAAGTATCCCTTCATGTCGATGACCGGAACGCAGATCAGAGGGCATCATGAGGTGATCATCGAGAGTGGAGAGCATGACGCTCGATGGGAGAACCAGTCGGTGGATCACATCGAGCGCATCGTCACCTCGTACAAATCGCGCTTTGACGCCCTTTCCGCCGACGCCGAGTACGTTCTTCTCTTCAAGAATTTCGGACCGCGGTCGGGACAATCGATCGATCATCTGCACAGTCAGATCGTCTCGCTGCCGTTTGTCCCCGAAGCCGCGGTCAGAGAGTCGGAAGGTTTCGACCGGCAGGAGCGTGAGGGGGCGGGCTGCCCATTGTGCCGCCTTCATCTTTCAGCCGACAATCTGCGGATCGCGACGACTCCTGCGTTTCAAATCGTGAGTGCTCCCGCAGCGCGTTTTCCCTACGAGATATGGATTGTTCCTGACCGTCACGCCGAGACGTTTGTCGACGTCGCGGCCGCCGACATCGGACGTGCCCTCACCGTGGCTGTAACCGCGCTGGTTCAAAGGTGGCCCTCCATTTCTTACAACTGGGAGTTCCGTCAGTTTGCCCGTCGCGGAAAAGCCTGCCACTGGTACGTGGCCATCGAACCGCGGCTGACGACCATGGCAGGGTTCGAGCTGGCGACAGGGATGTGGATCAACATAGTCCCGCCACGACAGGCCGCTTCGGAACTGCGCGAGCATATTGAGGGGGCGGAATGATTCCGCTGCGGGACAACAATCCCCGACGCACCGTCCCCTTCATCACCGTGCTCCTCATTGTGATCAACGTAGCGTTGGGCTTCTTCATGTTTCTCCGCGAAATTCCGGCGGTCTTCATCCTGGGATTCTGGTTCGTGATCCAGTTCTTCACCGGCGTTCTATCGATCGGGGTCCGGACCGAGGATCAGGGCGGAGGCGTCGCCTACTTTGCTCACATCGGCGGCTTTCTGGCGGGAATTGTGTTGGTGAATCTACTGGGAGGAAAGCGAAGGCCGCAGCGACTGCCGGGATGGTGAGTTACCGAATTGAGAATTGAGAATTGGGAATTGAGAAATTGGAAAACCTACGGCCTTCCTTTCTCAATTCTCAATTCTCAATTCTCAATTTGGGCTACGCTCTACGGAAATATCCGTCGATGAGCTCGAAGGCCTGTCGGAAGCCGTCGGACGGTATCGTGATCGCGGTGAAAGCATCGCGGTAGATCGCGCCGACGCGCGCGGTATTTCGCTCGCGCAAGCCGAATACGACTTCGCGAATGGCCTCCAGCGACCCTGCATCCAACTCGGGACGCCGCACCTCTCGCTCCAGAAGCGTCAGCGCCTGACGAAGGGCTTCCGGAATCTCGTGATCCTCGAAACGCGGGCCCGGCGCCTCAATCGTCATTTTGGGAACAGTCTGTGTGGTCGTCGGACGGAAGGCGTTGGGGTGCGTGTCGTTGCCGACCGAGGCACTCATATCGACGTTGCCCGGCAGTTCTTTGAGTTGTGCCGTGAACTTTGCCAGCATGAGGTAGATTTCCTTCTCATTCGAGAAGTTGCCGACCAGACGGCTCGTCTTCGACAGATCGAGCTGTTCTGATTCCTGAAGCATGATGTAGGCCTTGGCGCGGTCCTCGAGCGAGATACGTTTCGCATGGACCTTCCAGGCAGTGAGAGTTCCCTGGATGAAGCAGGCTTGCGCCGCTTTGACGCTCACGGCTTCGACATTCACGTTGTCTTCGATGCGAATGGAGCCGTTGGTCGATTCAAGCTCGGAGTAGGTACCGGAGTTCTGAATTACGAGATTGCCGGGCGTCTTGATGGAGAGCTGTCCCTGCGTGTTGATCTTGATCTCGGTCCCTTTCGGGATGATCATCGTGGGAAAGTTCGACGAATTGTCTGCGGCATTCGACATCACACTCACACTCTCCTTCTCCCAACGAATGCGGACGGCAGCGGATCGAAGTCGTCGTAGTCCTTCGTTTCCCGCGACTTACTGAGGATCTTAGCTTCATTGTTCCACTGATAATTCAGAATGTAAATACGGGGGTCGATGGCCTGGTAGATACCTTTGGCCTGCAGGTCGCTGCGTACTTCGTAATGCAGATGCGAGTTCGTGCTCCAGCCGGTGGAGCCGACTGAGGCGATCACCTGCCCCTGTTTGACCTGCTGCCCGGCCAGTACGCCCGTCGTATCGCAATGCCCGTAGATGGTGATGAAACGGTCGGCGTGATTGATGACCACGACATTGCCGAAGCGCCACCAGGGAACGCTTTGGCCCAGGGGCACGCGACCAGCGAATGTCACGACCCCGTCGGCGGTCGCGAAAATCGGCGTGTGCACGGGTGCGGCCAGATCCAATCCTTTGTGGAAGTCGGCCCGTCGCGTGAATGGAGAGATACGACCACCGAAAGCGCTGGTGAGCACAAACTGATCGGCGGGAAGGGGGAGGATCGAAGGGATGTGGCGAATGAGGTCGGCGTTCTCTTTCTCATACAGCGCCAACAGGTCGAGCTGATCCTGCAGGCGACGAAGGGATCTCTTCAACTGCCCTTCGCGATTCTGCGCGTCGAGGAGCTCTTCCCGTGTTCCCCTGGTTGAATGATCCTGCAGCCCCCCCTCGCCTGCCCCGGAACGATCCAGTCCGTAGACCGCAAGGAGTTTCTCGATCTGAACGCGGTGCTCGTCGAGGTTGCGCTCGAGCGTTCCCATCTGCGCGACATGCTCCCGAAGTCTCTCCGATTCGACGGAATGCTGCTGACGCAGCACGCGCAGGTACTCGCTCTTATAAACCCGGCGGATGACCGTGGGAGCGACCCCCATGGATGCAATCACCTGCACCAGGAGAACTCCCATCAAAGCCACCACCAGTGCGACCATTTTCGACCCGAGGAAGAAATAGCGCACTCTGCGACGGATGTCGCTCGGATGGATCTGTATCTCGATCATGGCCCATTAACCGAAAAGGGCAAACAATATAACATGGTAAGCCTACGGATCGCGATTCAGGGGTGGCCGGGACGGGCTCCGTTCTTAGTGGCCGGACATTCCGATGTCCGGCTTTCGGCATACTCAGAACCCTGGTTTGCCAGGACCCTGCTGGAGTGCCCGCTGGACATCGGAATGTCCAGCCACGAGACCAGACTGAAAATTAAAGTCGGGATGGCTACTTCTCCAGTTCACCGATCTCTGAGCCCTCGACAATCGCTTCCAGTTCGGCAATCTCCGGCATCTCCTGCTCCGCTTTCTTCTTGAAGAGCATGGGGATTCCGATCATGGCGGCAATGAGCAGCATCACGATTGCCACTCTCTTGATTGCCTCCTCCTTGGTCATGGTC
>DASZZV010000268.1:0-7368 GCA_035544835.1 Thermoanaerobaculia bacterium | reverse complement strand
GACCATTCCGGGCGCCTCCCGTTTCTGGTAGCGGAAGGTTACGCGAAAACGATCTGGGCGACGAACGCCACTCGCGACCTGTCGGCGATAATGCTCGCCGATTCGGCGCACATTCAGGAAAAGGACGCCGAATTTCTGGTGAAGCGGAAGAAGGAGTTCATCGAGCCGCTCTATGGCATCCGCCACGCCGAGCGGACGATCGAGCTAATGGCGGTGGTGCCGTACGGCAAGACGTTTGACGTTGTTCCCGGGGTCCAGGCTACGTATATCGACGCAGGGCACATACTGGGCTCCGCAACCGTCGTTATCGACTGCGACGAAGGTGGGGTGAAGAAACGTCTCGTCTTTTCCGGCGACATCGGACGGAAGGGACTCCCGATCATACGCGACCCCGAGATTCCGACTGGCGCCGACGCGCTGATCATGGAGTCTACCTATGGAAACCGCGAGCACGATTCGGTCGAGGGCTCCCGCGCGCGACTCGCTGAAGTGATCCGGAGCACCGCGGCGCGCGGAGGGCGGGTTCTAATCCCGGCATTTGCAGTCGGCAGGACGCAGGAAATGATTTATGCAATCCATTCTCTGGTTCGCGAAAAGGCGATTCCGGCGCTCCCGATCTACGTGGACAGCCCGCTGGCTATCAGCGCGACTGGCATTTTCGAGAGGCACCCGGAGATACTCGATAACTCGGAGCAAATGGTATCGCAGGTCACGGAGCTGTTCCAATTCGACCTGATTCATTACACGCGCGACGTCGAGGAGTCGAAGGCAATCAGCAGGGCCCACGGCCCGATGATCGTGATCGCAGCCTCGGGAATGGCAGAGAATGGGCGAATCCTGCACCATCTCGCACAGGGAGCCAGCGATCCGCGAAACACGATCCTCATCGTTGGCTTCCAGGCGGAGCATACGCTCGGCCGCCGAATCGTCGAACGTCAACCGATGCTGAAGATTTTCGGTGAGGAAGTCCCCCTCCACGCGCAGGTGGAAATCATCACCGGATACAGCGCCCACGCCGACCGGACCGAACTCATCGACTGGCTCGGAAAGGTGAAGGCTTCGTCACCGAAGCTGGGCCCCATCTGGCTGGTGCACGGAGAGCGGGGGGTTCAAGACGAATTCAAGACGACCCTCGCCGCGAAGGGCCATCAGGTTACCTGCCCCGAGCCGAATACGACGCACGCGTTCTAGCCCTAGCTTACGTCTATGCGGGGTCTAGTAGAAATCTTCCGGCGATCCGTGATCGCGGTGTTGCTCACGTTGCTGGTGCTCTGGACACTTTCTGCCATTGCAGTACTGGTCTGGAGTGAGAGGGATCAAGCGAGGCCGGCGGGGGCGGTGGTCGTCCTGGGTGCTGCGCAGTACGCCGGCCGCCCTTCTCCAGTACTGAAAGCGCGGCTCGATCACGGAATTGAGCTTTGGCGAAGGGACCCCAGCGGGCTATTGGTGCTCACGGGAGGAACGGGATCCGGCGATACGACGAGTGAAGCCGAGGTGGGGAGGTCGTATGTCCGCAAGCAGGGCGTTCCGGACAGTATGATCGTCGTGGAAAATGCGGGTAGAACGACCAGTGAGTCGATGCGGGCAGTTGCGGAGATACTTCGCGAGCGAAGGGCTTCGAGCGCGTTGCTGGTGAGCGATCCCTTTCACATGCTCCGGCTTTGGGTGATTGCAAAGCGTCTCGGACTCACCGCCTACACTTCTCCCACGCAGACGAGTCCGATCTCGCCGAACCGGGAGGAGAGATGGAAGTACATCATGAGCGAATCAATCAAAGCCCCGCTCGCATTCCTCTTCGAGCGCCCGCTGGT
The DNA here is from genome assembly GCA_035544835.1 of Thermoanaerobaculia bacterium. Lineage (GTDB taxonomy): Bacteria > Acidobacteriota > Thermoanaerobaculia > Gp7-AA8 > Gp7-AA8 > DASZZV01. The sequence goes on along the minus strand of DASZZV010000268.1, from coordinate 5,557 downwards.
TGAACAGTAATAGTACTCTATTGATACTAATCTGCGGCGCTCAGGCGAGGGATGCGGAGACCCACGCCCAGTAGTTGTCCCCTCCAGCTTTCGGAATGTCGTTGTGGCCCGCCTCCGGTATGATAAGAAGGTCTCCCTTTACGCGTGAGCTGTCGTAAACAGCCCTTCCCATCCGTACCGGCACGATCCGATCGCGCAGCCCGTGCACAACCGACACCGGAGCCTCGAGTTAGGAGACCCGTCGCTCCGTGTCGAAATGAACTCGGGACAACCGGCTCCATAGGAGGAGGAGGGGGCGACCGATGACGAGACGGCCCATTGCTCGGGCAGAGCTAAATGGAGCCTGGAGGAGAAGTCTCCTCGCCGGCAGCCGGACGCCAAGCTCGACGGCAATGGCACTTCCAAGCGAGTGGCCGAAGAAGGAAACCGAATCGGCGGGCAATAGCGTCGCTTCGAGAGCGGCGCGATAGGCGGCATCGGAGTCGAGCTGCGTCGAACGATAGGTGGGCTTCCCCCCTAAACCGAAGTAACCGCGATATTCGGCCAGGAATACGGCGTGGGCGGTGCGACGGCTCACTTCCCGCCCCCAATCGCACTGCCACGCGGCAAGATCGGCATTTCCGTGAAAGCAGATCAGCAGGCCCACCGCGCGATCAGGCGGTTCGATGAGGAAGCCGACGAGAGCCTGACCGTCGGAGGCGCGATACTCGACCCTCCTCGCACCACCGTTATCATGCTCGGAGAAATCAGCGGGCGGCTGAAAAACAATCCTCTCCTGCGCGAGCCACAGGATAAGGAGGAGTGATGCCAGCAGGAGTCCAGCGAAGATTGCGACCGACATTGGCGGACGGGCAATTTACCACGATGCGAATTCCGATTGAAAGTTTCCGGCTGCCGAATGGTCTGTTCGTGACGCTTTCGGAGGACCACAGCGTGCCGCTGGTGGCGGTGAATATCTGGTACCACGTGGGATCGGCGAACGAGCGCCCGGGGAGAACGGGATTCGCTCACCTCTTCGAGCACATGCTCTTCCAGGGCTCCGCGCATGTCGCATCGAATGAGCATTTTGAGCTGATCCAGCGCGCAGGGGGCACCCTGAACGGATCGACGTGGCTGGAGCGCACCAATTACTTCGAAACCGTACCCTCGAATCAGCTCGCTCTCGCGCTGTGGCTGGAAGCGGACCGGATGGGCGAGCTACTTCCGGCGATGACGCAGGAAAAGCTCGACAATCAACGGGATGTGGTGAAAAACGAGCGGCGATGGAGCGTGGACAACCAGCCGTACGGGACAACGCTGGAAAAGCTGCAGGAGATATCATTTCCGGCCCAGCACCCATTTCACCATTCGTTGATTGGGTCGATGGAGGATCTTTCCGCGGCGTCGCTGGATGATGTCGCGGAATTCTTCGCGACCTACTACGTGCCTGACAACGCCGTGCTGACCGTCTGCGGCGATTTCGAGAAACCGGAGGCACGCCGGCTCATCGAGGAGTATTTCGGATCAATTCCTGGGGGCAGGCGAGCATTCACCCGTCCGGAGATGAGCGTGCCGAGTGATTTCCAATCTCCGGCTCTCACGCGTATTCCGGACAAGGTGGCCCTCTCCAGGTTGTTCGTTGCGGCACGCTCTCCTGTGTTCGGAAGCGAGGAGTACTATGCCGCCAGCGTCTGCGCGGCAATTCTCGGAACTGGCAAATCAAGCAGACTGTTCAGAAGCCTGGTGCGTGAGAAACAGGTCGCGGCGGAGGTCTCTGCGTTCACATTGGATCTGGCAAAGGGGAGTGATCTTTTGGTGACGGACGTGACAGCGCGCCAGGAGGTGAGCGAGGAGACTCTGCTGGATTCAGTGGAGGCGGAGCTCGACCTTTTTCTCTCCGAGGGGGTGACCGAGGTCGAGGTGGAGCGCGCAACGGCGTTGGTAATGACAGAGCTCATGAAGGCACTGGAATCGGCGTCGGAGCGAGCGGACCGTATTTCACTCTTCGCCACGTATTTCGAAGATCCCGCGCTGGTCAACGAACAAGCCTCCAGGTATCAGAGCGTAACGGCGGATCGCGTGAATGAGTTTGCGAGGAAGTATTTGCAAACACCTGTCCGCTCCCGCCTCCTCTACGTGCCTAACGACAAGGGCGCGTGAGATGATGCTCAAGCCCCACGGGCCGAAACAATGGTAACGGTGAAGCGACCGGGCGCAGGCACGCCCCGCCCCTACCAGTTTCCGTCTTTCGAGCGCGGACAGCTGGTTGGCGGCGCACGTCTCATCGTGTGCACGATGCCCAGACTGCCGCTCGCAACGCTGATGGCAGTGATGGATTCCGGCTCGGCGCGCGACCCTGAGAATCGCGAGGGCGCGGCCCGCCTGACAGCGAAGCTTCTCGTCGAAGGAACGAAAGCCCGAACGGGAAGCGATCTTGCCGAAGAGCTCGAAAACCTTGGAACCTCGCTCGACACGGGCGCCGACTGGGACAGCTCGACAGCGAGGATCACCTTTCTGAGCGAGCACCTCGATCGGGTAACCGACCTTCTCGGCGAGGTACTTCTCGGGCCCACCTTCCCCGAACGAGAGTTACAGAGACTCAAATCAGAGCGCATCGCCGATCTGCTTCAGATTGAATCGGAGCCCCGCGCCCTTGCGGATGAGGCATTCGAGTCATTCCTGTATTCTCCTGAATCACGGTTCGCGATTCAAGGCGGCGGCTCGCAGGAGAGCGTGGCGGGGATCTGCCGGGAGGATATCGTGAATTGTTATGATCGCGCATACAGCCCCGCCGCCACCACCTTCATCGCCGCCGGCGACGTCTCGTTCAACGAGGTTCGGGAGAAGCTCTCACGGCGGTTTGCGGACTGGCCCGAGCGACGGTCAACCAACCCCGCTCGCCACAACACCATCGCTTCCAGCACGCGACGGCTGCGCATCCTCGACAAGCCCGGCGCCCCGCAATCGGAACTGAGAGTCGGGCACGCAGGGCTTCCGCGGAACCATCCCGACTACTTCCCCGTCGTAGTCATGAACGCGATCCTCGGCGGGCTTTTTGGATCGCGAATCAATCTCAACCTCCGTGAGGCGCACGGCTACACATACGGCGCGTCTTCATACTTCGATTGGCGAAAGGATGTGGGGCCATTCGTCATCTCCACCGCGGTGCAGACCGAAGTGACGGCTGCGGCGCTGAAGGAAATTCTCATCGAGTTCGAGAAGATCCGCGAACAATCGGTCTCGCCGTCGGAGCTCTCGCTGGCAAAGGATTATCTCGACGGCGTATTCCCGATCAGGTACGAAACCACGGCGGCAGTTGCCGCGGCGCTCGCCAACATGATTGTTCACGAGCTACCACCGAATTACTACGGAGAATACCGAGCCAACATTCAGGCGGTATCAGCCGGAGACGTGCTCGAAGCCGCCAGAAACCACCTCAAGGCGGAAATGCTCCAGACAATGATCGTGGGCGACGTCTCGGCGGTTAGTGATTCGGTGGGCGCGCTGGGCCTCGGTGTCGTGGAAACAGCTGCTAATTAGACAGGCCTCATGAACCTTGAAGGCAGTGACAATCGTCCGCCACGACTGAAAACGAGGCGCGCCTATTCGGGCAAAGTGATCTCGCTCGATGTGGACACGGTCCGATTCCCGGATGGGTCCGTGGGAGAGCTGGAGATGATCCGGCATCCCGGTGCGAGCGCAGTCGTTCCCTTTCTCGACGACCCGCGATCCGAAGATCCGCGCATTCTGCTCATTAGGCAGTACCGGTATGCCGCCGATTCCTTCCTATTGGAAATTCCTGCGGGACAGCTGGAACCGGGCGAGACCCCCGAAGCCTGTGCCGCTCGAGAGCTTGAAGAGGAAACAGGGCGGAAGGCGCGAAACTTTCGAAAGCTGTTCGAGCTCTATACAACGCCCGGGTTCACCGACGAGAGAATCCACCTCTTTGTCGCATGGAATCTGGAAGCGGGGACTCTCGCCCGTGAACGGGATGAGTTCATCGACGAAGTTCCAGTGCGGTTGTCGACCGCCCTCCAAATGACAGAAGGAGGGGAGATCGTCGACGCCAAAACCGCTCTGGGAATCCTCTGCTCTGCCCGACTCAAAGATTTCAGTTAACCATTTCGGCTCGGCGACGGTCTAACACTACAGACGCGTCAAGCTTGTCATGCAGAGTGGACAGTGGGCGTTGGAATTTGGACACAATTCTTTCGCACCAGTGTCGTAACTGATTGCCAGAGCATAGGTTGGGAATTTCTGCGGCTGGGCATGAGGTGTGCATTAGTTAACGCGTCAACAAGTTCCTCGAATGAGGCTGAGACGGTCCACCGTGCTCAGTCCTCACCCTTTTCGGGATTAAAAATGGCGCAGGCAGCTCGTAAGCAAATGGCTATGGTGACGGAAGTCTCGGTGCGAGACAGACTCCATTCGATGGACGACTCCGCGGTTGTAAGCGCATTCCTGGCAGGCGAGGAGCGCGCATTTACCGAGCTGGTCGAGCGCTACCAGACTCGGCTTCTCAACTTCATCTATCGGACGATCGGTGACCGGGAAAAAGCGGAAGACCTGGTGCAGGAAGTTTTTATCCGGGTGTACCGCCATTTGCATCGGTTCGACCGGTCGAAAAAATTCTCGACGTGGGCGTATACGATTGCCTCGAATCTGGCGAAGAACGAGCTGAGAAACCGCTCGAGAAATCCGCTCGTCCTCTTTCAAACCATCCAGAAGAATTTTCAGGACGAAGATCGCCCTCTCGAGTTTGAAGACCATGCTTCACGCCCCGACGACATGTACCATCGCCGTCACTTGAGACAGATCGTAGAAGAGTCGGTGGCAAAGCTTCCCGAACATCACCGCGATGTTTTCGTCCTGCGGGAGCTCGAGGGCAAGTCATACGAGGAAATCGCCGAGATCACCGACTGCAACCTGGGGACGGTGAAGTCGAGGCTCAACAGGGCTCGCAACTCGTTCGCGGAAATCATTGCACCGTTCGTAGATTAGGCGGGTCAGGGCGGGGGAACACGGGCCCCGCTGGTGGGTACCCTACCCCATGCCCTCAACCCCGCGTCATGCACTGTAGAAATTTCAGGGAAAAGCACCTCGCTTTCGTGGACGATACTCTCGCCGGCATCGAACTGGTCGAGATGCAGCGGCACACGAATGATTGCCCGGGGTGCGCGAGGCGCGACGCCAATATCCGGCGCGCGCTTCTGTTGGCAAGAAATCTTCCCACCATTCAGCCATCGCCGGGCTTCGCATTCCGGCTCGAGGCGAGGCTGGCAGAATCTCTGCTGTTGCCTACCGGACAAGGGGCGATGCGAAAGAGAGTGGCTGCGGCGGCGACGCTGGCAGCGGCAGCAATGATCGGATTCATCGCCACGACTCTCTACAGGGTCGAGAGTCCGCGCGACTTGATGATGGCTCCGATAATCGCATCCGTGCCGGAATCCGAAATTATGCCGATTTCCTCCCCTCCGGCGGCGATCGTTGCTTCTGCCTCGGCGGGGCTGGCGATCTGGCCGGCTGCGGTATTCGCGGAACAAGCTCCGGTTCACTTCGCCCACGTGCGATTCGCTAC
>DASZZV010000267.1:0-23403 GCA_035544835.1 Thermoanaerobaculia bacterium | reverse complement strand
ATCGGCTCATGGCGGAGGTGACGTTTGGTGTTCCCCCTTCGCTCACGGTCGAGAAGGGACACGAGGTCGCGAAACGGGTGCAGGCGAACATTCAGGAAGCTCTGCCGCATGTCGCTGCCGTGTCCGTGCATGTCGATCCTTCCGGCGAGCTGGGGGAGGAACACCATCATCAGCATCCCTGAGAGGCGGGCGTCCGCCGGCGCTGGATTCGCGTCGACGGTCGGTGTTCTCCTCGTTGTTCTTTTTTTCTCCGGCTCGATTCCGGCGAGCGGCGCTTCGCCGTCTCCGAGAGCGCTCGTTCATTTGCTGGACTACATCGCACAGGACTACGGCGGAGCTGTGGCCGATGGAAAAGTAGTCAGCGCGCAGGAGTTTGCCGAGATGAGCGAGTTCTCCCGGAGCGCTTTGCAGTTGGGAGCAGAACTGCCTCAACTGACGGGGAATCCCGAAATCCGAACACAGCTTCGAGTGCTCGCAAATCTCATTGAGCACCGCGGACCGCCGTCTGAGGTCGCGCGTCAGGCGCGGTTGATCAAGAACGAGATCCTCGAGCGAACCCACCTGCAGGTCGCCCCGCCCACATGGCCGAACCTGGAACGGGGTGCAAGACTCTTCCAGCAGGGCTGCGCCGCCTGCCACGGGGCTACCGGACGTGGAGATGGTCCATCTGCAGCAGCGATCAATCCGAAACCGGCGAACCTTCATGACGAAATACGGATGAGAGAGCTGGCCCCATTTCAAGCGTTCAACACGATCCGGCTCGGTGTTCCGGGAACGGCCATGCCATCGTTCGAGTCGCTTCGGGATGACGAAACCTGGGCGCTGGCTTTCTTCGTGGTCTCGCTGCGCTATCGCTCCGCCGAAACTCGATCCGCTCGCGGCGAACCTGTGGACCTGGCAGTCGCTGCGAGTGAATCCGATCGACAGATCGAACAGCGTCTCACCGGAAGAGGCGTAGATAGACGGGCCACTCTGACTGCCACACGTCTCCACTCGGGGGTCACGGATCCTGATCACAGTTTATCCATGGCGATCACCCTCCTGCGAGAAGCGGAAGCATCGTACCGGGCCGCTGATTACGGCACGGCGCGTAGTAAGGCACTCGCCGCATACCTCGATGGAATTGAGCCGGCCGAGGCGCGGATCAGAGTCATCGCTCCGGCCCGGGTGATCGAGCTCGAGCGACGAATGAGCGCCGTGCGGAGTGCGATCGAGCAGAGGCGCCCGGTGTCTGAGGTGGCCTCGAGGGTGGACGCCGCGACCGAGACCATTCAGCAGGTCGAGAGAGATCTGCAGGGCACTCCGTCATCGCCCTGGCTGGTTTTCTCGATGGCTGCGGCGATCGTCCTTCGCGAGGGATTCGAGGCAATCCTCATCATCGTGGCCATCCTCAGCGTGCTGCGTGCCGTCGGAGCGAAGCATGCCACACGGTGGGTTCATGCCGGATGGATCGCCGCACTCGCAGTCGGCGTGGTCGCGTGGCTCCTTTCTGACTGGCTGCTGCAATCGAGCGGCCTGAAGCGGGAGCTGCTGGAAGGTGTGACGTCGCTCGTCGCGGTCGTCGTGTTGCTTTACCTCGGGTTCTGGCTCCACCGCCGGACGCAGATCGGGCGCTGGAAAGCGTTCATCGAGGACCAGGTCACCTCCGCGCTCAGCAGTCGGAGACTCTTCGGGCTCTCAGTGATTTCGTTTCTGGCGGTGTTCCGCGAAGCGATCGAAACGGTCTTGTTCCTTGTGGCCTTATCAATGGAGGGAGGCCCGACCGGCCGGGGCGTGATGGCGGCCGGGATCGCCGTCTCGCTTGGATGCACGATTTTGCTGGCCTGGGCTCTGGTCAGGTTCAGCGCTCGCCTGCCGCTTCGAACGATCTTCGGGGTCACCTCGGTTCTCATGATGGTGCTGTCGGTGATCCTGGTCGGTAAGGGTTTGCACGCGCTTCAGGAAGCAGGGATGCTGACCACTACGGGCGCGCCCTTCGACTTTCGAATCGACATCCTGGGCCTGTACCCGAATGTTGAGACGCTGCTTGCGCAGGCGGTTACTGCGTTGGTGTCAGCGGTGCTTTGGTTTCGAGCACGCGCTCTGCCGGCGTGATCCGAGCGGACAAATCCCGACCCCACTTCCCAGGAGACCTCGGTGCACCTTCCTCCTCTTCCCACAGCTTTCCTTCTCATCTTCGTCGCTGAGCTTGGAGACAAAACCCTCTACACCATCCTTCTGCTGGCAACGCGAAATGCTGCGTTTTTGTCCTGATCGGTGCCTGCGCGGCGTTCGTCGTTCAAGGCTTGATTGCACTGGCTCTCGGATCGCTTCTCGCCATGCTGCCTGCCGCCTGGGTCGTCTGGATCACCGCGGGTGTATTTCTATTTTTCGGCATCAAGCTTCTTGTGACGAACGAAGAGACGAGCAAGACCGAATCCACGCCCTCGAAGCATCGCGTCGCCATCACGACGTTCTTCATGGTCACCGCTGCGGAGTGGGGCGACGCCAGCCAGATCGGCACGGCAGCGCTGGTTGCGCATCTTCACGCGCCGGTCCAGGTCGTCATCGGAGCAACGTTGGGACTATGGGCCGGATCTGCTCTGGCGGTCGGTGTGGGCCGAGTGATCGGAACCAGAATACCGCCCACTGGCTGCGGCGCTCAGCCGGAATCTTGTTTTGCGCGTTCGCCCTCATCACTGTGCTGAGGCGTTGAACAAGTCCCTCGACTCCCACTGGGTCACCGTCCGGCACTAATGCTTCCCGATCTCCGGCCTCTGTTGTGTACCAAACCACGCTTTTTGCCAGGACTGCATCGTCTTCACTTCCTCGTCCTGCTGATCGACGATGATCTGGGCGAGCTTGCGAATCTCCGGCAATTCGGCGTCCGACGCGGCGCTCCGTGCCATCTCAGCAGCCCGCTTATGGTGGGTGATCATCATCGCCAGGAATGCCTCGTCGAACGCCGGCCCGCTGACGCGATCCGCGATCGTCATCCCACCCTCGGCCGCGATCGACTCTTTCGGTCCTGTCGAAACAGGCGCACCCGCGAACCACCGATCACGCCACAACTTCATGAGAAACATTTCGCGGTGCTGTTCCTCGATGGCCTTCACCGCAAAGTCCCGAAGCTCGGGATGAGAAGCGCGCGTAGCAGCGTCGCGCCATAAGACGACCGCGCGCTCGTGATGCGCGGTCATCATGTCGAGAAACTTCAGGTCGCCCTGAGGGGAGGGGCCGCCTGGGGTCACCGGTGCCGGAGAAGAGGAAACAACGCTTGCGCGTCTGCGGCAGCCACACACCAAGAGTACCAGGATCGCCGCGATGCAAGTCGCGATCTTCAGCCGTTCCATCCTATGACTCGCTTTCATGACGCGCACAAAGCAGGCAGCGTCGCCGGTCATTTCTTCATCATGCTCATCTTTCCGAGGCTGACTTCCTCGGCGGTGCCGTCCTTTGCGAGTGAGACCACTGCGCGGCGGCCGACAACGGCGTCTTTCATCGTAGCGGTCTTTTCACCAATCTCGAAACGGGTCTTCGCTGTCAGTGTGATATCGGAATCGTGGCCATCCTTGAGCTTCAAATGAATCCTGGTAGCCTCGACTTTGGAAATGGTTCCCATGACCTTCTTACCGGTTCCGCCGTGTGCAAACGCAGACACAGAGGCAAAGAACATGAGCACAACACAAGCAGTGTACTTTCTCATTCAGATCTCCTTTCAATGATGATGATGCGGCTCGGGCGAAGCCTCACCCTTGACCTCGCCGGCGTCATTGCCTTCGAGGAAGTTCTCTTCGTCAGTTTTCTCTTTCATCTCCGAGGGACTGATCGGATTCATCGCTTTCATCTCTGCGATTTCGTCCGGCGTCACCTTCGGCAGGTGTCGGATGAGATGGACCAGCGTCCAGCTACCGTAGGCTGACGAGGCTGTGCCCTCTCCCCACCCCGGCATGCCGGTGAGACGAATGCCGTTCTCGATCGCGGAGAAGATCTCCCCATCGGAACGGGACTGCGTGTCGGCCAGCGTCATGTCGGGAGCTCGGGGATAGAGGTGCTGTCCGATCTCGGTCTGCCCCTTGCCGTCGTTTCCGTGGCACGTCGCGCAGTGATCTGCGAAATGCGCCCGCGCCTCCTCCAGGACCTCCGGTGTCAACGGCAGAGGGTTCTTCAGTTTTTTCATGTCGGACGGTACGGACCAGCGGCGCATTCGTCCGGCCATCATCGATTCCATGGCCATCGGCTCGTCATGGGCACTGAAGCCATAGTGGACGGCCCGCATGAACATGCATGCGCCGATGGTCAGGCCGAGCATCAAAGCGCCCAGAATCAGTTCTACGACCAGCGGAAATTTCCATCCTCTTCGCATGTTGTTCACCGCCTCTTCATGGGAATAGAACAGGCGGCCGCGCGGACGGCCTGGTACTCAGCGGCTGCGGCAGGCTGAAGCGACGCCTGACCGTGATGGGAGTGGCTAGACGTTGAAGACTCGTCTGCTGACGCACGTCCGTACCACCCCGGATCCTCGGAATAGCTGCGCAGGTTTTCCCGGATTTTCAGAATCGTGAACATCCCGCCCATCGTGATCGGCCCGAACGGTCCTTCTCCGCCGCCCATCATCAGGGTGTTGCGAGGTGTTCCCATGCTGCCCATCGACATCATGTCGCCCATGCCGCTCGCGCCCATCGGCATGTAACCGGGAACGAGCTGATTCAGTCGATCCGCTACTCCGTTCTGGTCGACACCGGTCATGAGCGGGAGGCCGTGGCCCATCTGGTTCATGGTGTGATGCACCTTGTGGCAATGCATCGCCCAGTCCCCCGGGTTGTCGGCGATGAACTCGATGTCACGGGTCGTACCCGGCGGAACGTTGATCGTCGTCTCCGGTATCCAGGCAGTCTCTGGCAATGGTCCTCCGTCGCTCCCGGTCCAGCGAAGGGTATGACCGTGAACATGAATCGGATGAGAATCCATCGAGATATTGGCAAGGCGAATCCGGACCCGATCATCCTTCCTGATGATCAAAGGATCAGTGCCAGGGAAGACACGTCCGTTGAACGTGAAGACGTTGAAGTCGAGCATGACCGTGGGATCCGGTGCCGACGTGCCGGGCTTGATGAACCATTCGTTGAGGAAGATTGCGAAGTCGCGGTCGATGTGGCGCGGCGGGTTCTTTGGGTGGAAGATGAGAAACCCCATCATCCCCAACGACTGCTGCACCATCTCGTCAAAGTGAGGGTGGTACATGTGCGTGCTGTGCTGGCGTACGGTAAATTCATACTTGTAAGTTTCGCCGGGTTGAATCGCTCTCTGGTTCATCCCGACTACTCCATCCATGGCGTTGGGGAGAATCACTCCGTGCCAATGCATGGAGGTCGCTTCGGGCAGACGATTCTCCACGTAAATCCGGACGCGATCGCCTTCGACGGCCTCGATGGTCGGTCCCGGTGTCGAGCCGTTGTAGCCCCAGCAATTCACCCTCAGACCGTCGGTGAATTCCCGCACGACTGGCTCGGCGATCAGATGGAAGGTCTTGAATCCTTCCTCCCATCGCCACGGCAGGGTCGTTCCATTCGGCGTGACGACAGGGGTGTAGCGACCGTCTCCGTGGGACTTGCCCGACGAGCTTCGCTGTGCAGCCAGGAGGTTTTTCGGGCTGATCAATCCTACGGCGCTGGCTGCAAATGCCGCGGCACTTGAAAAGAGCATTTTTCTTCGCGAGATCATTTTTCCTTCCTTCCACCCATTTCGAAATTCGAATTCCGAAATTCGAATTTGTTTTCCATACTCATCGCTGGCATCTCCTGGCGGATCGAGAAGCGGGCGCCACCATCGAGGGCACGGTCCATATCCGTGCGTGCGATCCAGTAGTCGCGCTGTGCCATGACCAGTTCCCTTTCGGCGCTGGCGAGGTTTTGTCTTGCCTGAATCAACTCGAAGACACCGCGAAGCATGGAGTTGTACTCGAGCTGGGTCAGGGCCACGATTCGTTGCCGCCGAGGGACGACGACGTCGCGGAGGTACTCGGCGCGGCTTCGCGCCTCCACCAGCCGCTCATGAGCGGCGCGGACTTCCGACCGGGCCGTGGAGAGCAGCGCCTCGAGACGCTGCTGGCTCTGCCTCAGGGTCGCCTCGGCGCGGGCGCGAGCCGCCGCGCCACGGTTGAAGATCGGGATTGGAATCGCGACACTGGGACCGGTCGTCTTCGCACCATCCACGTCGCGATCATGGTGAATACCGGCTGAGAGATCGCCGAAAGCAGAAGCCTTTGCGATCGGAAGCGCTCTTCTGGCAGCTTCCAATTGCGCGCGGGCCACGGCGATGTCGGCTCTTCGCGACAAAGCGGTGTTCTCCATATCCTCGATCGGAGTCTCGGTCTCCGGGATCGAGGCGAACTCGGATTGAATCTTCCAGGTCGGATCGTTCTTCGTGAGGCCCATGTCCATCACCAGCCGCTCCCTGACATTCAGAGCCATCAGCTGGCTGCGGGCGAGATTGACCTTGGCCTGTTCGTAAACTGCCTGCTCATTCTCGAGGTCGAGATCGGAGATGTTTCCCGCGCTATGTTGCCGCTGAGAAATCTCCGCGGAAACACGGGCAGCTTCGGTGATCGTGTTCTGACGAGCCAGAACCTGTTGCGCCGCCTGCAGTTCATAAAAGTCGGCTCGAACGTCGGAAGCGAAGCTGATCACGGCCGCGGAGACTCGCGTCTTTGTGGCGGCGAACATGGCCGCGCCGAGCTTCCGCCTAGCAGGCAGCTGAATGATGTCGAGAAGTGTCTGCGTGACCGACAGCTCGAAGGGCTTGGCGGGACTGCCCGGAAATCGAATCTCTCCGTCGAAGATCGGATTCCGGATCAGGCTAGCCTGGATCAGGTCTGCCCTGGCGATCCCCAGTTCCTCGAGTGTGGCTTGCAGATCCCGATTGTTGGCAAAGGCGATTTCGACGGCGCGGTCGGCCGTCAGCTCACCCTGGAGCATCGGAGCTACCGTTTCGTCCGAGGCTGAGGCAATCGCACCATGCTCGTCCCAGCGTAGCGACTTCCCGGTGCGCTGGTTTACCGCTTTGGTCACATCGGAAAAGCCGGAGTCCCGCGGCACCGAGACACAAGCGCCCAGGGTGATCGACAGAGCAGCAGCCCCCAGGGCAGTTGCGCGAATGTTCATTACTTCTTCTCCTTCTTGATGAGCGGCGTTCCGTCGATCGGACACTTTCCGGGTTGATCGCGAACGATCTGAGGATGGGATGCACAGACGTACGTGCCGGCGGACTTTTTCGCTCCTGCTTCCGCATGCGAGTGCACGGTCGATTCGTGTTTCATTCCGGGCATCTGGCGGCTCGAGCCCTTGTCCATCTTCATTCCCGGCATGTCGTGACTGGAGCTCTTCTCCATCTTCATCCCCGGCATGTCGTGATCCATCACCTTCATCTGGTCGGAGCTGGAAGCGTCGCGTCCCACGTCGTGCTGGACGTACGAGTTCATCGACATCGTGCCTTCGCCGGAGCCCATCGACATGTTCATCTCTCCCGACTCTTGCGCCGCTGCGACCGAGCTGCCGGCCGGGGCATCGAGGGGGTCGGCTTGCAGCGTGGCGGCCGTTTCTCCCGGTTTCGCCTGCAGGGCCTTCGGCTGAGGAACGACCGGACTCATTTCCATACCGGACATGTTCATGCCATGCATGTCGCCATGCTTCATGCCCGACATGTCCATGCCTTTCATGTCGCCGTGCTTCATGCCCGACATGTCCATGCCTTTCATGTCACCGTGCTTCATGCCCGACATGTCCATCCCTTTCATGTCACCGTGCTTCTTGCCCGACATGTCCATGCCTTTCATGTCACCGTGCTTCTTGCCCGACATGTCCATGCCTTTCATGTCGCCGTGTTTCATTCCCGACATGTCCATCCCTTGCATGTCGCCATGCTTCGAGCCGGACATGTCCATGCCTTTCATGTCACCGTGCTTCATGCCCGACATGTCCATGCCCTTCATGTCGCCCTGCTTCGAGCCCGACATGTTCATACCCTTCATGTCGCCTTGCTTCGAGCCCGACATGTCCATGCCCTTCATGTCGCCAGTCTCCGAATGACTGTTCTCATGTCCTCCGTGTCCGCCCTTGTCGATGGGGAGTCCCTTCGCCTGTGCCTCACGGAAGGCCGCTTCGCTTCTGCTGGCCATACTCTCTTTGCGGGTGCACCCTGACGCCAATGACGCGACAGCAAGAGTCGCGATCAGGGTTCGCAACGCTGCACGGCTTGAAATGCTCATGACAACTCCTCGAGCTGGAATACGGTTCGCTCCAGCAGATGGACTTCACGACTTGAATAGCGAATCAGAGAGAAGGCGACAGCGGACGCGTCGCTCAGGGGGAGGCGGGATCAGATGCGGAAGGTATCGAGAAGCAGCAGACGCGAGCCAACGTCGGCGTCGCAGCGCATGGCGCCAAGGGAGATGAAACTGCGGTAACCGATCGCGCTTGCCGCCAGGCCGCGCCCCGGCTGGACGATCAGAGCGCCGAATGTTCTGGCCGTCACCAACGTCGTCGCTACAAGCGGCGCTTGCTGGCGCTCAGTAGCGGGGGTAACGTCATGATGCTCTCCGGTTTCATCGTGACCGGGACCGAGAACGTGCTCGGCCAACTCACACAGCGGCATCAGATGGTGCATGGCGTGATGAAAGGGAAGGACACAACAGCCAAAGAAAAACACAAATGCCAGCAGCGCCGGGACCGTGGTCCCCAGTAACCAGGCAGCAATGATGGTGGCGCGTTTCATCGGCAAGCGGAAATTGTAGCAAGTTCCGTGACAATGCTGCAGCCCTCAGGAGAGCCTCCCTTTACAACCTCATGCCAGGAAAACAAATTAATCCTGGAATGTCTGGCCTATCTCGAGCGAGCTCACTCAGTTGCTCCCCACAACTGGCGTGGATACAAACATGCTCCTTGATGGGATGTCAGGCGGATTGCAGACGATCGAGCTCACGAAGTAATTCGCCGGCGTCGTCGTAACGATCGACCGGCCGTTTGGTGAGGCAGCGGAGGACGATCCGGTCGAGCTCAGAGCCGATCTCGGGCCGCCATTCGATCGGCGGACGCGGAGCCTCGTTGACATGGGCGGCCAGAATCGCCCCAAGTAGAGGCGAAGCGAATGGCCGGCGGTGACAGAGCATTTCGTACAACAGGACACCGAATGAGTAAACGTCGCTTCGGGCATCGAGCGTCTCTCCCTGCACCTGTTCGGGACTCATATAGTGAGGCGTGCCGATGATCAACCCCGCTGCCGTCAATCCATCGGATCCCTCAGCCAGGCGAGCGAGGCCGAAGTCCATCAGCTTGACCGATCCCTTCTGATCGATCAACACGTTCTGCGGCTTGATGTCGCGATGAATGATTCCTTCCTCATGGGCCGCCTGCAACCCAAGGCAGATCTGCCTCGCGATTCGCATGACCAGCCGGCAAGGCAATGGGCTCGACGACGCAAGCAGCTCCGACAACATGAATCCGCTCACGTACTCCATGCTGATGAAGTAGGTTTGATTCGACTGGCCATAGTCGTACGTTCGCACGACGTTTCGATGGGTGATCCGCCGAGCCATACGGATCTCGCGCTTGAACCTTCCCAGCAGGCCAGGTGACCCCTCCGAACAGTTCACAGTCAGCGTCTTGATGGCGACGGTCTCCTCGAGCTCTCGATCCGTGGCGCGATAGACCGTGCCCATACCGCCACGGCCGATGACCTGTTCAATGAGGTAGCGGTTCGCGAAGAGGGTTCCGGGCAGGAGATCAGAGTCGAAGAACTCGCCGCGGCCACACTCTTCAGGCATACGAAGCGTTGCCGTCGCCGAAGCCGTGGCTTTCGCTGCAGGCGGCCGTTGGTCCACAGGCCTTCGCAGCGGGAACGGGATCAGCGCCGCGGGAGAAAGCAGATGGACGGGGAGCCGATCCTCTGCGGCCGCTCGCGGGGCGCGCATCGCATGCGTGTTCATTTGCCGAGCCCTCTTACTCGGCTCGCTGCATCGTAAGACATCGGCAACTCCTCCTTCCCTATGTCTGATGCGACGGGGCCGCGAATCCTTCGCAGGCTTATACTCGGGTCGTGACCATTCCTGACAATCTCTGGATGCAGTTGCGCGAGGGGAGCAGGTTCTTTAAAGAGGAAGGAGACCTCCACACCACCTTGGCCAGACTGGTTGCCCGTCTGGCCGAAGAAGGAATCGACTACGCGGTGATCGGGGGGATGGCGCTACTCAAGCACGGCTATCGGCGCTACACCGAGGACCTCGACGTTCTCACGACTCGCGGCGGCCTCGAACAGTTTCGCGGAAAACTCCTCGGTCGCGGTTACCTACCCTCTTTTCCAGGCGCACAAAAGAGCTACCGTGACACGGAAACAAAAGTCAAAATCGACTTCATGACGACGGGAGAGTATCCGGGCGACGGCAGCCCCAAACCGGTGAGCTTCCCTGATCCCACCCAAGCTCGGGTGGAAAAGGACGGCATCTGGCTGATCACGCTCGAGAAACTCGTGGAGCTGAAGCTCGCCTCGGGCCTGTCGGCACCCCACCGCCTCAAAGACCTCGGCGACGTCGTCGAACTGATCGTCAGCCGCTCGTTGCCACGCGATCTCGCCGACAAGCTTGATGCGAGTGTGCGCGCCGAGTATCTCCGCCTATGGGAAGCAGCCCAGTCACGTCCGCCCGAGTAGTGTTCACCAACAACCACTGTCCTCACGCCATGAAGGATTACTGGGCCGGCACATAGGTCGGATCGTTGGTGCGGTTATCAATCACCGAGGCATAGGCACTCACTCTTCCGTTTCCGCTCACGACCTTTACCGTGATGCGGGCGTTGTAAGTAGTCGGTATTCCGAGCTGGCCGAGGACACTGTTGATCTGCCGGAACTCGTTTGGTCTCAGCGCGACATGCATTTGCCTCGCTACCAGGCTCAACTCGGTGGTGAAGGCGGTGATCTCAACCACGGCCGGAAGACCGGTCAGCTCGACAAGTCCGAGATTCGTTCGGAACCGGTCCGACTCTTCAGCCTGCAGCAACTGCAGCGCCCGGCTCTCTCGCCCGACGCCCTCATTCGCGTAAATTCCGGGGATGAATTGCCCGTAACTGCCGCTTTCGGTCTGATTGAAAGTGCGGGCCGTAGCGACAACATTCTCACCGTCCGGCACGGTGGCCATCACAACACCTCCCTGATTCGTGATGCCGAAGAAGGACTGCAGTGCGTTGTCGATGAGTAACACCTGGCCTGCTTTCACCGGGGCCGTTCTGGTGGTGCTGGTGGAGGAGCCTTGCGGAGTAAAGGTCAGGGTCACGTTCGTGTCCACCGCTCCGGGATTGAAGAGACGAATGTCGCTTCGCCATCTGGCGAGCTCGTTGTTGAGATCGGCCATTCCGGGAAGGATCACGCGATTCGTGGTCGGCCTGGAGAGATTGACAGGCAGGATCAATGTCGCGTCATTACTCCTGTTGTCGATCACCGATGCGTAGGCGGTCACTCTGCCCGTAGACGAGGTGACGCTCACCTCGATCCGCCCGTTCTCGACAGCGAATCCCTGCGACTGAAAAAATGAATTGAGCTGGGTCTGCTCGCCTGGCAGGAGACTGACCGGGACGACGCCGAGGCGCTGTCCCTGATCACCGAACATGGTCAACTGGACGGTGGCGGGCTCGCCCGCTCCCTCGACCAGCCCGACATTCGTTCGATAGGCAGACGTCTGGACAATCTGCTGGAGACTGAGTACCGGGGAAGGTTTGTTCGGATCCTTGTTCTTTCCGATGAACTGTGAAAAAAGAATCGCCGGAATGAACTGGCCGGTTGAGCCACCGGCGGTGACCGAGTAGGTGCTGCTCGAGGCCAGCGAGATTCCCGCAGATGTTGCGCCGCTGCCGCCTGCCGGAAGCGGGCGGATCTCCAGCGCGCCGCTGACGTTTTCATCCCGGCCGAACCCGAAGAAATTCTGAAGGATGTCATTGAGTGCCGACGTCAGGCCGGCGCCGATCTGAATCGTCGTCTGACGCCCGCTCCTCGTGCCGTCCGTGTGTGAGGGTGTGAAGTTGAGGAGGTACTTCAGCGTCTGTGCTGACGTGTTCACGATGCGAACATCGGACTGAAAGCGGGCCATGGCACCTTGAAGGTGTGCCACGGCCGGAATGATGAGCGAGGTCGGAAGCGGCGAGTTCCCCGGATCCGGAGACACGGGTGCCGCGAGGCTGAGCGACAGTGAGATGCTCGCAGGCGGATTAGGTTGACCCTGTACCGTGAGCTTTGCAGAACTGGTGTAAGCGAGGCGGATCGTTGCCGTGTGGGTTCCGATCTCCAGATCCCGTGGCCGTGCCGTGACGGTCAGATCGATCCCCTCCGGCGGAATCGTTCCTGAGGCCGGTGTGACCGTGAGCCACGACTCATCGGCGCGGGCGGTGAAGCCGCGGGGAAGAGTCGAGCCGGAAACGTGAACGGACTGCACCACGACGCCAGGCCTGCCGTACGCCAGCGCTAGCGTTGGATCAGCACTCGGTAGCACCGATGGCGACGAGACGATGATCGATGCGGTCCGCGAATAGGGTCCGACTCCGCCGCCGCAACTGCTCAGGGTGTGAACTCGATAATAGTAGCGAGTCGTCTCCGAGACCCGATGTGTGAGCGTGAGCGCGACGTCATTGACGGGGCGCGTAATGGCGCCGGCGAAGTCTTCGCGCGCCGACTCCTGCACTTCATACAACGCTGTGCTCGGCGCTGCGCTCCAGGTCAGAAGGTACGCGTCTCCCGAGAGTGCATGAGGATCGAGGAAGACTTCCGGCGCCTTCGGCGTGCCGCAACCTGTCGAGGATCCTGCTTCGAAAACGGAGAGGGGCGAGACGGCAGGGGAGCAGCCATCGAATTCAGCGGCGACAGCCCAGGAGACCGATCCTGCCGGAACGCTGGCGCGGAGCCGCGTTGTCGTCGTCCCGCCGATCGTGCGTACATCGTCGCTGTCCCCGGTCGTAACGAGAACACTGTAGCGCTTCGCTCCTTCGACCGCCGTCCAGATGAAGTCGACAGTTGTCGGCACGTTCGTGGAGCGAAAGGCGGGTGCAATCAGCAGCGGCGGTTTGTTGCCGCAGGCCGGGTCAGCGACGATGTCGAACGAGGACGGTCGTGAGGTCGTATCGTCGCAGCCGTTGAACTCCGCTTCCACCTCCCAGGTCACGTGCCCTTCGCCGAGGTATGCGGTCAGCGACGTGGCGGTCGTTTCGCCGACGAATGAGAGCTCACCGTCATCGAGTGACGCATTCACGTCATATCCGAGCGCGCCGGGAACCGGCGTCCAGGAGAACGTCACCGGCGAGGTCACTCGCGCTCCCTGTACCGGTACGAGCAGCGTCGCCGCCGACCTGGAGCAATTCTCAGCCCGCGCGATCTGGAAGATGTGGACGTCGGACACTGTCGATTCGCAATCGTCGAAGAACGCCTCGACAAACCAGGCATAGGTGCCTGGGGCGACCCGGGACGAAACCGATGTTTGTGACGTCTCCGCAATCACATCGATGTCGAAATTCTCCTCAACGACGGAGACGCGGTAACCTTTGGCGGCTGCCACCGGACTCCATTCGAAATTCACGGGCGATGAAAGTGCCGTGGCCTCGTCAGCCGGAGTGATGAGTCGCGGGCGGTCGTTCATGCAGTCGCTGGCCTGCGCGGCAGTGGCGCCGGACAGCAGGAAGACGATGGTCAGGATCAGAGAAAGAGTAATTCCATTGCATCGTGCGGCCATGCGGAATGAGCGTCTCGCAGGTTCTTGTGTGGCACAGGCACTCTTGCCTGTGTGCCGCGGCGTCGAGCCGCGGCGTTCCTGCTGAAATTCCACAGGAAAGTCGGCCTCGACGGCCGACACACAGGCAAGAGTGCCTGTGCCACACAAGAAGCGACCCGTCGCGCAGCGGCGTCCTCCCGCGGGGCGTGACACAAGGTACCCGTTTCTCCTGGCGATCGATCTGTTCATTTGAAGCTCCTTGCCCTTGCCTCGTTGTCGGCGCCGAAGGCTTATCGTCGATCAGTTGGATGCATGACCGTCGAGAATCCTTCGCTGCTCCGCCTTCGCGGCCGAATATGACGCGCCCGGCGGTTCGGACGATCGCGCTTGAGCAGACCACCGGCGTCGGCCCGGAGGGCGGCAAGACTGGAGCCAGTGGCGGATAACTCCACCCCCAATCTTGTCGTGGCGCGCGAGATGACAAGCGGGCTATTCTTGCAAGCGGAAGCGATCTAGCGAGCGTAGGGCCGCACGGCGTGCGGCCGGTACTCCGGTGATTCGTCGCAATTCTCGTGGTTCATGGCCTGCCAAGCCGAGAGTGTCGGCCGCACGCCGTGCGGCCCTACGCTCGCAGTTGCGATCCGCCATCGGATGCAGTGGGGAATGGGATGTGATGAAAATGCGGATCAGGCGCATCAGTTTTCGCTTGCTTCTGGCCGTGTCACTGATAGGTGCTTCGGTCTTTCCCTCCTCGGCCAGCGAACAGCTCGTCGATCGGCAGATCGCCGTCAGGGCCAGGGACGTCTTCAAGGGGAAGCCGCTCTCCGAGGCGCTTCTCACCCTTCAGGGACGCGGCCTGGCGATCGTTTTTACGAGCGAGCTCGTGCGCCCGGAAATGAAAGTTCTCGTCGAGCCCGGAGGCGGCTCACCACGGCAGATCCTCGACGAGATCCTGGCGCCCCATCGCTTGCAGGTTCGCGAAGGGGGCGGAGGAGTGCTCGTCGTCGTACCGATGGCGGCGGATAAGGATCAGAGCCTGCTAATTCAAGGAACCGTTCTCGATCGGTCGAACCGTCGCGGGGTGGCCGGAGCGACAGTTCGAATCGTGGAGATTGGACTCGAGACGACGGCACTCGCAGACGGTAGTTTTTCCTTTGACGCTCCCGGGCCGGCCCGCTATACGCTCGAAGCGAAGGCGGACGGCCATCTCGAGCAGCGAATCGCCGACGTGCTGGTAAGCGCGAAGGCCCCACGCAAGGTCGTCTTCCGGCTTTACCCACAGAATTACCTCGAGGATGCCATCGTCGTACAACCGAGCCGGTTGTCGCTGCTCCTCGACAAGCCGGAGTCTTCCTTCTCTCTGAGCCGTGAAGAGATCGAGAGTCTTCCCCACCTGGGGGGCGATGTTTTTCGCACGACGTCACTTCTTCCAGGCGTCGCCGCCGGCGACGTCACTGCGGAATTCAGCGTTCACGGCGGGCGTCGTGACGAGGTCAGGATTCTTCTCGACGGGCAGGAAATTTACGGCACCTACCATCTCAAGGACTATGACAATGCCTTGAGTATCGTCCATGCTCAGACTCTGGCCGGCGCCACGTTGACCACAGGCGCTTATCCCGTGAGCCAGGGCGATCGCATGAGCGGCGTCTTTGACATGCGCACCGTCGATCCTGAGGCCGGGCAGCATTTCGTTCTCGGAGTCAGCATTCTGGACAGTCTCGCCTCCGGTTCGGGCAGATTCGCGTCGGGTCGCGGCGCCTGGCTCCTGGCAGCGCGTCGCGGATCCCTCACCTTCGCCCGCAACGCCATCGGCGGTGAGCATCCGAGCTTCTGGGATGTTTTCGGCAAAGCGGAAGTATCGACCGGTTTCGGTTCGATCAGTGCCCGTGTTCTCGCGGCCAGCGACAAGCTCGTCGTCGACAAGTCAGATGTCGATGGCTTCGATCGATTCAAGAACACCTACGACAACTTCTATGCGTGGGTGACTCATCAGGCGACGGTGGGTCAGCGATTCCTGATCGAGACCAACGGATCGTTGACGCAGATCGACAACGACCGAGGCGGTTCGGGGGATGACCGGCAACAGCTCGCCTACCATCTCAAGGATCAGCGCACGCTCCAGGTCGTCGGCCTTTCGCAGACCTGGACCGCTTCCTTTGGGGAGCGTCATCTTGCGCGATGGGGCTTCGAAGCGCGTCGATACGATGCCTTCTTCGACTACTCGAAGGTCCTGGCGCCGCACTTCGTGGTCGTCGTTCCCTTTTCGCCGCCACGGTCCCTCAACAATCAGTTTCATGGAACGGTGCGCGGCGATCACCTCGGGCTGTGGGGAAGTGACCGCATCTCTCTGTCCGACCACATCACAGCGGAGGTGGGACTTCGTTACGATCGTCACACTGCCACCGACGAAACGCTGCTCAGTCCGCGCATCAATCTCGGTTACCGGGTCGGCGATCAAGGTGTGATCAGAGCGGCGTGGGGTCGCTTCTTCCAGAGCCAGCGCCCCTATGAGCTTCAGGTGGAAGACGGGGTGAGCAAGCTGCGGAAAGCGGAGCTTTCACAGCACTCGGTTCTCGGCTACGAGAGATTCTTCCGTCAGAGCCGGTTGGGTATCAAGGCGCTTCGTCTCGAGCTCTTTGATCGGAAGATCGACGATCCCCGGCCTCGCTACGAGAGTCTTCTCGAGCCGGTGAATGTTTTTCCGGAGACCGAGCCGGATCGGGCCCGGATCGCTCCCGATCGAAGCACGGCCCGTGGGGTCGAGATGCTGGTGCGCGGGTCGGGCGGTGGCCGCTTCGACTGGTGGCTGGCTTACTCCTACTCACGAGCTCAGGATCGGATCGCTGGCAAGACCGTAGCGCGCTCGCTCGACGAGCCTCATGTCGCAGTGCTCGACATGCACTTTCGACTTCCGAAGCAATGGGATCTCAATCTTGCTGGGCGCTATCGCACTGGCTGGCCGACGACTCCCGTCAACGCAGGGTTGGTCGAGGACCCGGCGCATCCGGGGCAGACGACGCCCGCGGCGGTGTTCGGGCCGCTGAACAGCGATCGTTTTCCCAGCTATCACCGCCTCGATCTGCGTGCCAGCCGTCGTTGGGCCTTTCGCTCCGGCGGGATCACGTTTTTCGTCGATGTTCAGAATGCCTACAACCGTCACAATACGTCGGGGTTCGATCTAACGCTCGACACCGAGAGCGACACCGTCAATCTCCGCCGTGAGTTCTGGCCACGGACGTTTCCGTCGCTAGGGATTACGTGGGAGTTCTAGGTTGCGGTAATCGGAGTGGCGACATCCTGTCGCAGAGATGCCGCCACTCCGACGCTCTGATGTAAATTCACCGCGAGCGATTGATAACCAGGTTCCCTTCCTTAAGCTCGGCATCCAGCCCCGCGCTCGGAAGCACGAGAAACGGGGCACGATCCGCTCGCATTTCACCGATACCGCCGTGAAGGATGATTCCCTTCGCGGACGCGGCCAGTCCATCGTCGGCATACTGGATCTGCCAGCCGGTCTCACGACCGACCCAGTTGAGAAACTCCTGCAGATTACGTCCCTCGATCTGGAATCCGCCTGTCGACTCCATGATCCACTCCCACTCTGATCCGTGGGTGGCGACGTTCTGCAGTGACGAAGTGCCGTCGGCTCGGATGGTGAGCTCGCGGCCTGCGGCGGTGACGAAGGTATGGCCGCCACGCTCGACCGCGACGGATCCTTTACGGACCAGAACCTGCAGCGTTGTCGCTCCAGTCACGCCGAGCCGCACCACGAACTGAGTCCCGATATCGCGCGCCGTCCCGGCCGCGGTTCGAATCTCGAGCCGGTGTCCCGTCCTCAGACCCGTATCCGCGTAAAGCGCCCCCTGCTTGAGCTCGAGAACGCCCGGCTCCGCAAGACGCATCCGCGTTCCAGCGTCGAGACGAACGACGGTTCCGTCGGGCAGACGGAGCGAGGTTCTCCCCTTCGACTCGGGCTCACGACCGCTGAACAGCATCACCCCGAGGGGAATCGATTCGCCTTTCGCGATCGGGCGAGGTGGAGCGGAGCCCTCTTCCAGATAGACCAGTCCTGCCACGGCGTCGACGACCGCTCCGGGAGCCGATGGCAGGAGCTCGCTTCGAGTGCTCAACCAGAGAAGGAGACCGAGCGTCACAATCGCCAGGCTCGCCGCCATAGCGAAAGCAGGACGGAACATCGACCGACGCGGGGAGCGCCGAACCTTCTCCCGCCAAGCCGCACGTGCGACGGCTGAGATGGCCTGGAGATCGTCATCCGGTATCGTCGGCCGCGCACCGGCTTTCTCGAGCAACTCGCGAACGAATTCATCGTCGTCCTGCGAAGGGATTCCTCTGATCGTTCGATCCTGTTTGTCCACGGGCTTCCTATCCTGTTGTTCGAGGGCGAAGAGCCTCGCCGTCTTTGAGATTTGTATAACTGGTCCGGAAGGCGCCGCGGGCGCGGGTGAGAAGGGATTCGGCCGCTTTGTCGTGCACACCGAGTCGCGATGCGATCTCTTTGACTGGAACTCGTTCGATGTACATCCACTCCAACACACGCGAGTACTGATCGGGAAGTTGATCGAGGGCCATGTGTACCAACTCGACACCCTCGCGCACGAGGAGTGCGGCCTCGGCATCGCCGGTCGTGAGCGAGGTCGCGCCGGGCGCGATCTCCATTTCCTCGTCAAGCTCGACTTCCGGCCGTGCCGTGCGCTCCCGGCGGAAGTGCATCAGCATCTCGTTGTGGCAGCAGGAGCAGAGCCAGGTGACGAGCGACGACTCTCCACGGTACGTATCGAGTTTCGAGAGAGCCTTCACCATCGCTGTCTGAACGACCTCCTGTGCCAGATCGCGGTCGCCTCTCAGCCGGGCCAGTGTGAACCGGTACACCGCTTTGAAACAGCGCTCGCCGAAAAGGTCGAAAGCCTGCTCCTCGCCGGCCAGCATGCGTTCCACGAGGTTCAGGTCGTCGTCGTATTTCGCCAAGAGCCCCCGTCGCTGCGTCCCCTGCTCGCCTTCAGCTCCCCTCGAAACGACGCCGTGCAACTGAGGGCCGAACCACGACCAAGGGCTCGCAATCGGCGCCGGGTTACCGAGTCGATTCCATACAGGGCGCTGTGCACTCATGCTACTACGCCCCCATGACGGGACGGTATGGAGCAAAGCCTCGGACCAGATATCGCGCGGCGCAGTCTTCACCGCACCGGCGAATGCCAGCGCGAGACTGACCATCAGCCTCGTTTCCTGCGGTTCATCCAGCCAGCAAAGCATCGACGGTCCTCCCGCTCCTCTCATCTTCTTGGATGCAGCTGAGCTCCGAATCCTTCGCGGGGACGGGCGTAGGGCCGCACGGTGTGCGGCCTGTACCTTCGGTCGAGGAACACAAAGTAACAATGCGAAACTCTCGGCGACAATCATTCATGACGCCTCTGCCAAGGGCATCGGCCAGCTTTCGGTTCCAATTGAACCGCTGTTTTCGCCGTGACCGATGGTATCGGCCGCACGCCGTGCGGCCCTACGCGTTGCACCGCGTCAGCGTCCTCCCAAAGAGAAAACGATCCCCAGGTCGGGAGCAAGATCGACGGTTTTCGAGGTGAGGCCGAAGCCATTGTTGAGCCTCACGTACACGCGATCGTTGATGTGCCATTGAGCCTGGAGGTTGAGCTCGAGCTCGTCCTGCGTCCCTTCCACTCCGGCATAGACCCGCCATCTCGAGGAAACGCGTTTGAGGTACTCGAAGGCCCATTCTCCAAATTCCGTCTTCCCGTCGCCGTGCGAGAAGGAGGCCCGTCCCGTTACGGTTCCCCACCGAAAGCCACGCGTCAGTCCGGCGCCGGCGATCAACTCGTAACCGGTCGAGCCAATCAGCAGCTTGCGCCTGTTGGAAGGGAAGTCAACCTCGAAGTAACTGAAGACGGCCGGGCGAGTGGCGCTCTCTTTCGACAGCAGGTAGTCGAGCTGCATCTGCATATCACCTTGTCCCGACTGAGAGAGTTTCGCGGGCATCGGCGACGGATCTTTGGGCGACTTCGTCAATGTTGCCTTGATCACGGCAGCTTCAACCTCGATCGCCAGGCGGTCCGTCACGCCATAGCCAAGGAACAAGAGCCCCTCGGTGGCCCGGTACTTGCCGCGAAAGTCCTGCTCGAGACCGTAGCCCAGCTCGGCTGGTTTGTACTCGAAGTTATGGTCGGCGTAATACTCCACGAACGGCGAAACGAGTAGCTCACCCCTGGTCACACACGTTCCGAAGATCGAGGTTTGAATCCCCGGACCTCGATCTCTCAGATACGACGGCACCTCCTGGGCAAAGAGGGATGAGGGAACCGCATAGAGCAGAGACAGCGTAAAGAGACTCAGAAAACGAAGAGGTCTGATCTTCATGTCGATTCGTCCTTTGCGGCGGATCCGCCGCCACCAGCGGGCAGATGGCCGCCCGATTGATTGGATGCGGGATCGCTGCAGATCCTTCGGAGATGAAGGAGAAGGCCGCCCGCGAAGACTCGAGGTACCGCGCGACTGGCCGCTTCGGGTGGTGTGGCTAAATCGTGAATCCGGCTTCTCAGGGAGCCGTTGGAGCCGTTTTGGCGGCGACCGGCATGCCGTGGAGTCGCACGCAATTCCGCCCTTGCTCTTTGGCGAGGTAGAGCGCCTTGTCAGCAGCTTCGACCAGACCTGCAGGCGTTTCAGTGTCCGGGAAGGCCATCGCGGCGACGCCGATGCTGATGGTGATCCGAACCTCGCCGAAGGTCCCCTCGATGCGCACGCCTTCCACCCCGGCGCGAACCCGCTCGGCGAGCACTGCGGCCTCGGCGAGTGTCGTCTCCGGGAGCACCAGCACGAACTCTTCGCCTCCGTAGCGCGCCAGAACGTCGGAGGACCGAATGCTCTGCGCGATCGCCGTGGACACTTCATTCAGCACAGCATCGCCCACACGGTGACCACAGGTGTCGTTGACGGATTTGAAAAGGTCGAGATCGATCATTGCCAGCGCCAGCGGCCGCTCGTGGCGTTTGGCGAGATCGAACAACCGCCGGAGCTCCGAATCGAAGAAGTGACGGTTATATACGTGAGTGAGTCCATCGATTACCGAGAGCTGCTCGAGCGTCGCCAATCGTGCCAGCATCGCCTTCTGCGTGAGGACGGTGCGCCGGATCGCCCGCAGGCGTGCGCGCAGTTCGGTCGGGTCGGCAGGCTTGGCGATGTACTCGTCGGCACCCGCTTCAAATCCGCGGAGCTTCTCCTCGGAACCGGCTGAGGCGCTGAGAAAGACGATATGGCGGTGGGAGTCACTGTCGTGAAGGCCCGCAGCAACTTCGCGGCAAAGTTCCAGCCCATCGCCGTCGGGAAGGCTGCGATCGATTACCGCCACGTCCCAGGGATACTCGCGGAGCACTATCTGCCCCTCGGCGAAGGTTGCCGCCTCGACGACTACGTCGCCGGAACCGCGTGCGATGGCTTCGAGCAGGCGGCGGATCGCGGGATCATCGTCGACAACGGCGATGACCAGCGGTGACTCGATCATTGCACCAATGCGATGCAAGTCGTCTGCCGCGACAGAACCGCAGCAGTACGGCTAGACGGTCAGAGTGTTCAGGCTGGCGTAGAGGCGTTTATGGTAACTGTCGGCGTCGTGGTAGATCGCCTTGATGTTGCCCAGGTCCTTGCTGGCGATCACCAGATTGACCGTGTACAGGAACGCCGCGTTTCCGTCGAAGGTCTTCAGATTATCGGCCACGAGGATGAAGAACCCGCGCCGCCGATCGACCGAAGACACCGACATGATCGCAGACATCTCCGCCAGTGGCGGTGGGGTCAGCTGCTGCGGGTAGAGGAAGACGATCGGTGGAAACTCCTGAGTAAAAAAGTCCCTGGCCGCCTCGGCGGTCGGGAAATGCATGACCGAAAAGCCGATAGCTTTAGCGGCCTGACGAATCGCTGGTGAGTCTCCGCCGACGAGGATGGCCCGTTTCGAATAATCGTCGTGCTCGTATTCGTTCGAGGCGTGGGAAACAGCCGCCGGCAAGGGGTCCGGAGCAGCAAGCGGCGCCGCTGCCGGAATCTCCGACGCCCCATCCGGCAGGTTGCGACGATCCAATGAGACTTTTGCCTTGCAGGAAGGACAGGGGAACGAGACCTCCTTCATCGGAAGCTTGGTCTCGTCGATCGATAACGGTTTACGGCAGGCAGGACAAGTGATCTTGATCATCCCTACTCCAGCATCGACAGCATCGAGTCATCCTGCTCTTCCGGTTTCGCGGGCTCGTTGAGCTGATCGTCGGTCATGCGCAGCGCCAGGTTGGTCGGATTGGAGGAGTACAAAAGCGCCGTGTCTTTCGAGATGATTCTCAGCTGCCACAGTTTCTCCAGCTCGTCGTCGAAAGTCTGCATGCCATCGACGCTTCCGTCATGCATGGCATCGGTCAGGGACCGACCTTCGTTCTCGCCCTTCAGGATGTAATCACGCGTGCGCATGGTCGACTTCAGAATCTCCAGGACAGCTTTACGGCCGCTGCCTATTTTCGGCACGAGACGCTGCGAGATCACGTAGCGGAAAGACTGCGAGAAACGGGTGCGGACCTGCGGCTCCTGCTCTTTGGGGAAGACGCCGACGATGCGGTCAATGGTCTTCGATGCGTCAATGGTGTGAAGGGTGGAGAAAACGAGATGTCCCGTCTCGGCCGCTTCCATGGCGATCTCGATGGTCTCCACGTCGCGCATCTCTCCGATCAGGATGACCTTCGGCGCCTGGCGAAGCGCGGCCCGCAGAGCCAGAGAGAAACTCTTGGTGTCGGAGCCGACCTCGCGCTGATTCACAGTCGACTTCACATGCCGGTGCATGTACTCGACGGGATCCTCGATGGTGATGATGTGATAAGCCTGCTCGTGATTGATCTTGTTGATGAGGGCGGCCAGTGTCGTCGACTTTCCCGAGCCGGTCGGTCCGGTGACAAGCACGATCCCGTTCTTGAGCTTGGCGATGTTGCCCAGCTCCACCGGCATTGCCAGCGACTCCAGCGTCGGAATTCCTTCGGGGATGACGCGCAGAACGATGGCCCAGGTCCCGCGCTGGGAGAAGATGTTCACGCGGAAACGGGTCTTCTGCACGATCGAATAGGAGAGATCGACCGAACCACTGGTCAGCAGCGTCCTCATCAGCTCCCGGTCGCCGCGCATCATGTGCAGCGCGATCATTTCGGTCTGGTACGGCGTGAGTCGCGGCAGGCCTGGAAAATTCACCGGTGCCAGCTGTCCATCGATCTCGACCTGAGGAGCGCGCCCAACCGAGAAATTGAGATCGGACACCCGATCCGACATCTTCAGCATCGCCTCGAGAATCGCATCAAGATTGAAGTTCTTCATGGCTCGCGTGATTGTAGCAGTCAGATGTCAGTTGTCAGATGGCGAACCGTTGGCGAAACGTTGTTGAAGCCCAAATGAACGGTTGTCATCCTGAGCCGCAGCGAAGGATCTCAAGATAGGACGATCTGAATTCAGATCCTGCCACTGGAGATCCTTCGCCGCGGCGGCTTCTAATGACATCGGTTCGATCAAGCGTCTCGTCTTAGCCCCGTAGGGGCGTTTGAAAATAGCCCAGCACGAAGTGCTGGGTTTGGCGATCGAGCTTCCAAGTCGAGCCCCGGAGGGGCGATCGAAACGAACCATCAAACGCCCCTCCGGGGCTC
>DASZZV010000266.1:0-21911 GCA_035544835.1 Thermoanaerobaculia bacterium | reverse complement strand
GTTCCCGCGAAGTGTCGATTCGGTCGGGTCGTTCAGTAACGTCCGCTTCTATCAGCTGCCACCCGAGAAACCGAGAGTCGTGGTAGAACCTCCGCCGGAAACGGTGGTTCCCGTTGAGGCCGACTACGTAGAGAAGCCGGTTTCGAAGCGCCCTCCCTTCCTGATGATCGGAGTCGGCATCGGGGCCGCTCTCTCGATTGTGCTGGTTGGACTTCTGCTTCGCCATCGGGGCGAGCCTGAGAAAGTCTCAGTTGCGGCTCGACCGGTGGTGGCAGTTTCGCAACTTCCCCGTTTGGCCCTTCAGTCGTTCACGGTGGAGTCGACGGATCCTGCGGCGGTGAAGGCGGCGGACGCAGCCCGGCGATGCGCGCAGGAGATTCTCAGGACGCTTCCTGGAGTGCAATTCGTCGAAGATTCTCAGCCAGGCGCGCGTGTTTACGGGGCCACCATTCATGGTGGTGCCGCTGGAACGGAAATGGTTCCCACGGCCGGTGGCGCACCTCTCGGCGGTCCGATTTCGATGACCTCGGCCGGTGCCGCTGTGGGTCAGTTGATTGAGCGAATCGCGCAGGATGCCAAAGTCTCTCCTCCGACATTGAACGCTGATGCGGTCGGGAGCCTCATCGCTGCCCTCGAGGCGTCCGGGTCAGACTCGCGCCCCGATCGAGCGCGCGCTGTCGCCAGTCTCAAGGCGGCGCTTCAGGCCGACCCCGGCTTCCTGGCTGCGCAGCGCCTGGGCGTTGATATTTTCGAGAAATCGGGCGACCACGCCGATGCCATCGCCGCCGCCAGGAAAGTGATCGAGCTCGATCCGGCTGATCGGACCACGTCGCAGAAACTCACGGACTGGTACAAGCAGAGTGGCGATCCAGGTTCGGTGTTGGATGTGTACCGGTCGATTCTCCGCGCTGCTCCCGACGATCGAGAGGCTCTGGCCGGCATCGGCAGATATGCCCTGTCGGCTGCGGACGCCAACAGCTTCAGTCGAGTGTTAGGGAAGATCTCGGCGAAGACGGACGGATCAGCCGTTCTTTTCGCGCCCGACATTCTTCTTGCCACAGGTCATATCGACGCGGCGGCGCAGAAGTACTACGACTGCGAATCGGCAGATCCCAGAAATGCAACGCTGTCCCTGACTATCGGGCGCCTTGCTGTGCTGCGGCGATCGCTGCCCATCGCAGCGATCGAAATCGGAAAGCTGGAGAAGCTCGATCCGGCGTATGGAGCACACCTCCTGAAGGCCTATGTCGAGGCCCAAAACGGTCGGGCGACCACGGCCATTGACGAGTTGAACGCGGCGGCGAGCGCTCCGAAGGTCGGCCCTGACTTCTTCACATCAAGCGCTGAGGTGTACGCATTGCTGAATCAGCCGCAAAAGGTGCTGGAGTCACTCAAAAAAGCGGTTGACGGGAGCGAGCCGACCACATCGTATATCATCTCGAATCCGATTTTCCGCTATCTTCAGGCCGATCCTGCCTGGCCGAGCTTGAGCTCGCGTCTCGGTGAGCAGAGGAGGGCCGTGGCGGCGCGGCTGGGAACACTCAGCCTCTGACCAGCGGCTGTTTGGTTCGCCATTCGACCGGCACGATGCGCACGTCCGATCCGAGATCGATCACTGCAACTTCGGTTGCTTCCCGAAGACTGAGAGCCTTGCATTTCTTTTTGAGCAGGCGTCGCCGGCCGTCCATGAGATGTTCGGGCGAAATCGTCACACCGTCCTCGTCTTCGCGGATGAAGACCTGACCGTATCGTGTGCTGGCCGCGAGCTTTTCGAACGTGGCGTCGGGCAGCAGGAAGATCCCATTCGAGCAGAGAACGAACATTGCATGACTCTGTAGCAAGTTGGGCGCCGCTTCGCCTCTGGCCGGCGGGCGAGTGGCGGCCGCTCGCTTTGCGATATCCTTCATTTGTGCCATTTTTCTCTGGAGACTCGACATGATCGTTACCGCGCGCCTTGGGTTTTCGGCCGCTCACCGTCTCAACAACCCTGCCATGGATGCTGAATGGAATCGCCGGACCTACGACAAGTGCGACAACCCCGGCGGTCACGGGCATAACTACTACATGGTGGTAAGTGTCGAGGGCACCATCAACCCCGAAACCGGCATGGTGATCGACCTCAAACGACTCAAGGACATTATGCGCCGCCAGGTGATCGATAGAGTCGATCACAAGAATCTGAATACCGACGTGCCCTTCCTCCAGGGGATTATCCCCACGGCTGAGAATCTCGCTCGTGCTTTCTGGGAGCAGCTCGCGCCGGCCATCACCGAGGGAAAGCTGCACAAGATCGTTCTCGAGGAAACAGAGACGAACTCAGTCGTTTACAGCGGCGAATGACTAGATGTCAGAGGTCAGAGGTCAGATGTCGATGTCAGAGAATCAGATGTCACTCTGTAGCTGGACACGGGTCTACTTTTTTTTCTGACATCTGACATCTGACATCTGACATCTGGATTTCACCAACAGGAGTCTGCATGAATATCGATCTAGCCATCATGGCCCTGGAAGGTCTCGGACAATCGCCGCTCAAAGTATCGGTCGACGGGACGGCCGTTACGATCTCGGGGCCGGGAAGCTCCTTCAAAGAGCTGGCTCGACTTTGCCTTCTTCTCGGTAGCGAGGGAACCGAATCAGGGGAGCAGTTCGAGTTGAATCCCTCGATCCACTTGAAGGCGGATTCGCCGATGCTGAAGTTGTCCCGCGACTGAATTGGGTGAGGGCGGCATCCAGTCGGCTCCTGGTTTTGGTCGTTTTCAGGCGGCCCGGAGGGCCGCTGGCTCAGGATTTCGCTGGGAAAGTACCGGGCATACGCAGAAGCGGCGCCCTTACGACTCGTAGTCGGCGCTGTAGGTGACCAGCTCACGCAGAAAGGTGGCGCGAGCGCGGCTGCTCTCGCTATCGACCTGAAGAAGGTCACGCAACGAGATCATCCCCACGAGTTTTCCGTCATCGACGATCGGCAGATGCCGGCAGCCGACGTCGTGCATCTTCTGAACGGAAGCCGACACGCTGTCCTTCGACGTCCCCACTACGATCTTCTTCGTCATCACCTCACCGACAGTCAGAGTGTCGGGGTCGCGACTCTCCGCCACGACTCTCGTCATCAGGTCGCGCTCGGTGAAGATTCCAGTGAGGTGATTCTCATCGTCAAGGACGGCAACTGCGCCAATGTTGTTCTGAGTCATTTTCCTGGCGGTCTGTCGAATCGTGTCGGAAGGTGCAACGAAGACCAGAGGCTTGTCAGCGAGAACGTCACAGATTTGCTTCATGACTCTGTCCTTTCGTCGCCGTGCCTCGTCGCGCCAGGTTTCCCAGCCCATCGTAGGCGGCGTACTTGAAGGCCTCGCCGAGGGTCGGGAAATTGAAAACCGCGTCAATAAAAGCCTGCAGGGTTCCGCCCAGTTGCATGACCATCAGGCCGACGTGCAGCAGGTCCGAGGCCGACTCGCCGATGATGTGCACACCCAGAACTGCCAGGGTGCGGGCATCGAAGACGAGCTTGATCAGCCCCTGCTGTTCGCCGATGATCTGCCCTCGCGCGTTGTTCCGGAAGAAGGCGCGGCCGACCTCGAAGTCGATCTTCTTGTCGCGACACTCCTGCTCGCTCATGCCGACCGACGACAACTCCGGAATGGTGTAAATCGCATAAGGCAGCAAAGCCGACAGTTTGGTTTTGTACTTCAGGTCGAAGGCGTGAACCATGGCCACGCGCGCCTGCTCCATGGACGTCGAGGCAAGGGCCGGGAAACCGATCACATCGCCGGCCGCGAAGATGTTGGGGACGTTGGTCTGGTACTTCTCGTTGACGATGATTACGCCGTTCTTTCCGGTTTGAACTCCCGCCGCCGCCAGGTTCAACTCCGAGGTATTGGCGGACCGGCCTGCCGCATACAGAGCCTTCTCGGCATTGACCGAGAAGCCGTTCTCGAGCTGCAGGTGAACGCCTGCCTCATCGCGGGCCACGCTTTTTACAGCTGATCCGAGAAAGAGGTCGATGCCGAGACGAGACTGAAAGTCGGCCAGGAGGATTCGGGCTACCTCGCGATCGATGAAAGGAAGCAGCGTCGTTCTGCCGTCGACGAGCGAGACCTTCACACCTAGCGAGGCAAAGATCGAGGCGTACTCGCAGCCGATGACGCCCGCTCCGACGACCGCCAGCGTCTTAGGGATTCGATCGAGGGCGAGAATGCTGTCGCTGTCGAAGATATGAGTCTGATCGAATGGAACCGTCGAGGGGCGGGAGGGAGAGGAGCCGGTGGCTATGAGAATCACATCACCCGAGATGATCTTCTCTGTACCGTCGGAACCGCTCACAACGACTTCGTGGGCCGACTTGAAACTGGCCGTGCCTCCAAAACGCTGCACGCGGTGACGATCGAGGTTCGCGTCGATCATCCTTCTCTCTTTATCGACGACGTGCTTCTCTCGGGTCATGAGATCGGCCACCGAGATGTCACGCTTCATGGAGAGGTCGATTCCATAAACCTCGCGCTGCGCGAATCCGGAGAGGTGAAGCGCCGTCTCGCGAAGCGTCTTGGAGGGAATCGTCCCTGTGTTTACGCAGGCACCGCCGACGAACATTTCCTTCTCGACGATGGCGACGGTCTTCTTGAAGTAGGCCGCCTGTGCAGCCCCCTTCTCGCCGGCCGGCCCGGTTCCTATAACGATCAGGTCAAAGTCGCTCATGCTGCATCCTCGCGCCGGCTTTACGAAAAGCCGATCTATCAGTAGGCGATGGTCGCGTGAAAAGGAATCTTCTGGAGGCGTTCCCGCCCCTTCAGAAAGGACAACTCGATGAGCATAGAGTACCCCGCCGTGTGAGCACCCAGCATCTCGATCAGCAAGCTTGCCGCGGCAGCCGTGCCACCCGTGGCGAGAACGTCATCGACCAGCAGGACGCGATCGGTGGAGTCGAGGGCATCCCTGTGGATCTCGAGGGCGTCGGTTCCATACTCGAGATCGTACTCGTTTCGGAATGTCGTCCAGGGAAGCTTTCCCGGTTTTCGGATCGGTATGAATCCCGCGCCCAGCGCCTGCGCCACGGGAGCTCCGAAGATGAAGCCGCGCGACTCGATTGCCGCGACTTTCGTAATCCCGGCGTGGCGGAAGGGAGCAGTCATGTTCTCGATGACCCGCGAGAAGGCCTCGGGTGATTTGAGAAGCGGTGTGATGTCCTTGAAGACGATGCCCGGCTTCGGAAAATCCGGTACATCACGAATAAAACGCTTGAATTCGAATTCGGACATCGACTCAAAACTTTACGTCAAATTCCGCGAGCTTGCCGGAGAATTCTTTGCGGTCCTGATCGATCTTCGTGACCTCTGCGTACCGCGGTCCTTCACGCAACTCCTCGAGCCACTCGTCGATGGCCGTCGATTCCCCCTCGACCAGTGCCTCCACTGAACTGTCGCGATTGTTCTGAATCCACCCGTTCAGACCCAGCCTCCGGGCGATGCGGGTGGCGAAGAATCGAAACCCGACGCCCTGCACCTTCCCATGGATCCGGATCATTCGCTGCTCTTTCATAGGCCTGCCTTATGACTCGACTGTTTTTATTGCTGGCAATGATAGCGAAATTGAGAATTGGGAATTGGGAAAGGAAGCCAGCCCGCATCTGCTGTCATCCCGAGCAAGGGTGGGTGTGCGGGAGCGGCGAGGGACCTCGCAAACGACGCCGATGTGAATCTACTGCGCCTGTAACTTCAGGCCAAGATCACTACGGCACGATTGTTGTCTCAGGCGACCGGCGAAGTAGGGTCACATCGTTCGTCGTTTGCGAGGTCCCTCGCCCCTCCCGCACACCCACCCTTGCTCGGGATGACAGCAACTTCGGGGCCGGTCCCCATTTTCTCAATTCTCAATTCTCAATCCTCAATCCTCAATCCTCAATCCTCAATTTCGGATCAACGCCGACGATGGCGGGTCGGGGTCGAATGAATCTTCGAGCGATTACTGCTTTTTTGAATGACGATCGGTTTCGAGACGGCCGGCGCAGGCGCCGGGGCGGCAACGGTTATCTGCCGCGAGGCAGCGGCCTTCTCGACCTCGGAGAGGCGGCTCTGGCTGATCTTCTGCGAGGCCTGAATGTCTCTGAGCTGCTTGTCGATCTGCGCTTTCAACTCCGCGCGGTCCTGATCGACCATGCGAAACAACGCATACATGGCGGCGGCGCCGGAATCAGTACGGGGAAACTGGGTGATGACCTGCTCGAACTTCTTGCGGGCGCCATCCCGATTATTCTTCTGAAGGGCCACCCGCGCCTCGCCTAAAAGGGCCTCGGCCTTGACGTCCCGTGGGATCGAGATGGCGAAGTATCCCGCCACCCCTCCCAGCAGAAGGAAGATGATTGCTGTCGCGATCAAGCTTCCTTTGAGTCCGGCCATTCATTCCTTCCAGCCGAAGCGTCCCACCAGCGGAACAAAATCGGCAGTTCCACAGTCTTCGATCTGCAAACTTGTGCCCACGCGCCCAACCCGCGCCAGACGTTGCTTCCCGGGGGGGCCGATCGGCAGGACCATCTTTCCGGTCCGCGACAGCTGTTGGAGCAGCGGCTCGGGGATTTCAGGTGCCGCGGCGGCGATGATGATGCGATCGAACGGTGCCTGGTCAGACCAGCCATAGGTTCCGTCGAAGACTTTGATACTGACGTTGTTGATCCCCAGCTTGCGGATGAGCTGCACCGCTGTCATGGCCAGGTCATTGACCCTCTCGATGGAGAACACGCGCGCGGCCACTCGCGACAAAACAGCCGCCTGGTAACCGGTTCCGGTGCCGACCTCGAGAACCTTCTCTTTTCCCGTCAGGGCCAGCAACTCGATCATCCGACCGACGATGTAGGGCTGTGAAATGGTCTGATTGCTGCCGATCGAGAGTGCCGACTGACCGTACGCTTTCGAGGCCAGATAGTGCGGTACAAACAGGTGGCGTGGAACGGCCCGCATCGCTTCGAGAACGCGAGGATCTGTGACTCCGCGACCTGCTACGAACTTCTCGACCATCCCCAATCGCGACTGAATGAACTCGCGCTCTTCTTTCTGCGCGCCATTTTCCTGTTGCGACTTCAAGCCAGTGTCTCTTCCAGGCTCTTGAGTCTCGCCAGCGATTCGTGGTGAGTGAGGTCGAGGTGCAACGGAGTGATGGAGACGAAACCGGCGTCGACGGCCTCGAAGTCCGTTCCTTCACCCGGTGTCCAGAGCGGTGGCTCCCCGCCGATCCAGTAGTACTTTTTCCCTCTGGGATCGAGCCTCTCGATGACTCCCTCACTGTAGACGCGCTTGCCGAGCTTCGTGACTCGCACGCCGTTGAATGCGGCCACTGGGAAGTTGACGTTCAGGATAATGGATGGATCGCGATCACCGGCCAGCGCGATCTCCACGAGCCGCACAGCGAAGGCGGCACAGGGGACG
Source organism: Thermoanaerobaculia bacterium (assembly GCA_035544835.1). Taxonomy (GTDB): domain Bacteria; phylum Acidobacteriota; class Thermoanaerobaculia; order Gp7-AA8; family Gp7-AA8; genus DASZZV01. The sequence continues at coordinate 14,502 of DASZZV010000266.1, read as the reverse complement.
AACGAGAATCTCTCTCCCACCAGCGCGGAGAAGGCAATGGACGGAATGTTCAGCAGCGCCCCTTCGAAGGCCGCCGAGATCGTTCCCGAGTAGGTGACGTCATCGCCGAGGTTGGGACCGAAGTTGATGCCCGAGACGACGATGTCGGGCCGGTGGTCCTTGAATAGATGGAGGACGGCAAGATTGACGCAGTCGGTCGGCGTTCCATCGACGATCCATTCGCGTTTCTGCAGCTGCATCAGACGGAGGGGTCGATTCAGCGTGAGGGCATGGGATGCCGCGCTCTGCTCACGGTCGGGTGCCACGATCAGTACCTCGCCCAGCGGCTCAAGCGCCGTGGCCAGCTCGCGCAGACCCTGGCTGTAGATCCCGTCGTCGTTTGTTACGAGGATTCTGGGCAAGAACCATCCTTTCTGAACGACGGATGATAACGCGCTATGTTTCTTTCTTGTCGCCGAATACGCGCGCGATCACCGACACATCGACGGTTCGATCGAGATACTCCCAGACGGCCAGCACCTCTTCGCGGTGATGCATGTGATCGGTTCCCTGCAGAGAGAACTTGGCCCGGTTGTACCATTTGACCGCCTCGTCAGGCTGGCTTTTCAGCCGTTCGCGCGCCTGCTGGATCAGCAGGAGCTGGTCGGTTGGGATCTCCGTAGCCTTCTGCCTGATCACCTTCACCTGTGGGTTGTGAAGCTTCTGCTCCTTTTCTCGGCGGACCTTCTCTTTCTTCTGAAGCGAGAAGTTGTCAGGCTGTGCACGTCGTATGTCACGCAGCTTCTCGACAGCGGCGCGGATGCCCTCCGATCCACCTTCGATACGAATCCCGGATCGATAGAGATACTTACCCTGGGCATTCGGTTTTTTCGAGAGCCGGCTCCAGGTGACCAGTCCGTCGAGCCTGAGTGGCTCCGGCGTCCCTGGCACCTGAATCTGGAGCCTGGCCAAGGTTCCGAGCTTCAGGGCTATGGCATGCTCGGCCTGCACGCCTGTCTCGCCAGCGTCCAGGATCAGCAATTCGGCCTGGCCATACGTTGCATGCAGCGGCGGGTCGATGATGAATCGACGCGCCCGTCGGGACTCTTCGCCTGAAGGTTCGGTCACGTTGTTATGAGTAGCACACAGTGTTCCAGTCGGCAAACCTGGGGGTCCACCTCAGGAAACCGTTCTCGCCGATGTGCCCTTCTCATCGCGTTTCACCTGGGTGAGAACCATGGCCACGACGATCAATCCTCCGCCGATGAGATGCTGCTGAATGGTCCAACCGGCGTAGGGCCGCACGGCGTGCGGCCGGTACCCGCGGCTTCGCTGAAAACGAGTGTCAATGCGAGCCCGCGAAGGCGGTCGACAGGCGACAGGCGATTGACACTACGTACGGTTGGTATCCCCGGGCGTAGGTACCGGCCGCACGCCGTGCGGCCCTACGCCACCTGCTGCAAATTCTCCTTCGCGTTTCACCTGGGTGAGAACCATGGCCACGACGATCAATCCTCCGCCGAGGAGATGCTGCTGAATGGTCCAATGCTCGAGCTTCAGCAGGAGCGAAGTAACGGCGGCAGAAATAGGCTCGAATGCGAGGATGACGGCTGCCTCCGTCGCCGTGAGTCGCGCCTGGGACCACATCAGCAGAAAGAAGGCCAGGGCGGTAGGAATCAGAGCCATGACGACGATCGAGCCGACGACATGGAGTCCGTAGTTTGCCGGCTTCTGCAGCAGAAGCGCAGGCGCCGTACCGACTCCTACCGCAGTGATTTGAATCGCCGCCAGGGCCAGCTCCGAGTGAAGGCGGCTAACGCGGGCTGAGAAGACGATATGGATCGCGAACAGGCTCGCCCCGAAGAGCGTGAGCAGGTCACCGAAAGCGAGTCCGCCCGAGACTCCTCCAGCGAGAAAGTAGAGTCCCAGCAGGGCTAGTACCGTAGCAGCGACCGCATTCAGCCTCAGCGGTACTTTGTAGATGGCGCGATCGAAGAAGGGGACGAAGACGATGCTGAACCCGGTCAGCAGGGCCGAACGCGACGGTGCGATTTCCGCCAATCCGCGAATCTGCAGCCAGAAACCGGTTCCGAGCAGCAATCCGAGGACAACGCCAGGTCCGACCGCGGCGATGGTAAGCGTTCTGCGTAGCCCGGCGATCAGTAGCAGGAGGACGCCGGCCAGCAGGAACCGGGACGACATCAGATACTCCGGTGGCATCCACTGCAAGCTGTCCTTGACCAGGACGAAGGTCGCTCCCCAGCAGAAGGACGCCAGCAGCAATGCCGCGACTGCCAGAAGGTGAATCAAGGAGTCGCGGCAGGACGGGGGGCTTCACCCTGCATCCGGTGCAGCTTGCCGTACAGATTCGACATCAACAACGCGAAGACAATCAGGATCAGGACCGCGATCGCTCGGAAGATCCAGATTGTTCTGTTCATTTCTGAAAGAAGTCTTCAGCGTGCTTCGCCGTCCATCCGATCGCATAGCGCATCGGATTGTGATTCGCGATGCCCTTCCCGGCGATGTCGAAAGCCGTGCCGTGATCGACAGAGGCCCGCAGATAGGGAAGGCCGAGGGTAATGTTCACCGACTGATCGAAGTGAACCGTCTTCACCGGGATGAGTCCCTGATCGTGGTAGATGGCCATGACCACGTCGAATTTTCCCTGCCGCGCCGATGTGAAGATCGTGTCGGGCGCGAAGGGGCCGGAGATGGTGTGGCCGTTCGCAGCGGCGCGATGCACGGCCTCGGCGATGACCTTCTCCTCGGTTCCCATCATGCCGCCTTCACCAGCGTGGGGATTGACGCCGGCCACACCGATGCGCGGTTTCTTCTTGTAGAGCTTCATGAAATCGCGCTCGGTCAGAGCGGCGAGATCGACGATCATGTCGGGATCTATGTGTTGCAATGCCTGCGAGAGCGGCACATGCACGGTGAGCAGGACCACGCGCAGTGAAGGAGAATCGAAGTACATCGCGTAATCGCGCCCGTACTTCTCCAGCTTATTCTTGCTGGCCAGAATCTCGGTATGACCGCGGAACGAAGAGCCGGCCGCGGCGATGGCCTGCTTGTTCAGCGGTGCCGTGACCAGCGCGGTGCAGAGACCCTGATGAATGGCTTCGAGTGCCAGGTCGATCGACGCCAGCGCGATCGAGCCGTACAGCGCGTCGATCGTTCCATAGCGAAGCTGCTGCGACTCGGACTTTCGCACGTCGATGAACAGTAGATTGCCGGGCTGAATCTTCGCTTCTTCCAGCGAGAAGACGCGATGAATGGGCGTCTCAAAAGCGATCTGCTGCAGCATCTGCTGCGCAAATTTCCAGTCGCCAAACACCCAGATCGGCGTTTTCTGATCGATCTCGGCTAAGGCCTTGAAGACGACTTCTGTTCCGATACCGGCCGGGTCCCCTAATGTCACAGCGATTGGTTTCATAGCGCGCACATTATAGTCACCATCGCGGCTGGAGGATGCTTTGGCAAGCATTGATGTCGGAGTGGCGGCATCTTTGCCGCCTGGCTCGGCGCCGTCCCGCGGCGCCGTTCTCGTGCAAGCTATAGGGTTCCGGGCGGCGGCGCGGGACGCCGCCGAGCCAGGCGACAGGATGTCGCCACTCCGGGCCGTTACTACAGGGCGATTGTCAAATTCCGCAGCCCGCCGTTAGACTGCGCCGAGCTGATTTCGGGAGGAGTTTCTCAATGACCACCAAAGACTATGACGTCGTCGTTCTCGGCGCCGGCCCCGGCGGGTATGTCGCCGCCATTCGCGCGACACAGCTGGGCTTCAAGACCGCCATCGTCGAGAAGAAATACTGGGGCGGTGTTTGCCTCAATGTGGGATGCATCCCATCCAAGGCGCTGCTTCGCAATGCCGAGCTCGCGAGCATCTTCAACCACGAGGCCAAGACCTTCGGGATCAAGGTCGAAGGCAAGGTGACCTTCGATTATGGCGACGCATTCCGCCGCAGCCGGAGCGTCGCTGACGGCCGCGTCAAAGGCGTCCACTTCCTGATGAAGAAGAACAAGATCGACGAGTACGATGGCTGGGCGACGTTCACCGATCCGAATACTCTCGAGGTGCAGCTCAACGACGGGCAGAAGCAGGCCCTGCGCTTCAAGAACTGCATCATCGCCACCGGTGCCACGACCCGCCTCATTTCGGGATCGAAGCTCAGCGAGCGCGTCGTCACCTATGAAGAGCAGATCATGGAAGACAAGCTGCCGAAGAGCATCATCATCGCCGGCGCGGGGGCGATCGGCGTCGAGTTCGCGTATGTCATGAGCAACTACGGCGTCGACGTGACCATCGTCGAGTTCCTCGACCGGGCCGTTCCGCTGGAGGATGAAGAGGTCTCCAAGGAGCTGACGCGGCAGTACGGCAAGCGCGGCATCAAGATCCTCACGAAGACCCGCGTCGACAAGATCGAAGACACCGGCAGCGGGGTCAAGGTCACCGTTACGAAAACGGAGAAGGGCGGAGAGAAGCAGGAAGTACTCGAGACCGAGAGGGTGATGCAGGCCATCGGTTTCGCCCCTCGTGTCGAAGGCTACGGACTTGAGAAGACCGGTGTGAAGCTGACCGACCGCAAAGCGATCGAGATCAACGACAAAATGCAGACCAGCGTGCCGCACATTTACGCGATCGGCGACGTCACCGCGAAGCTGATGCTGGCGCACGTGGCCGAGGCTATGGGAATCATCGCCGCCGAGAACATGGCCGGTAAGCCGACCATCACCCTGGACTACGACATGATGCCGCGGGCGACGTACTGCCAGCCGCAGATCGCCAGTTTCGGCTACACCGAAAAGCAGGCTCGCGAAAAGGGCTTCGACGTCGTCGTGGCAAAGTTCCCCTTCAGCGCCAACGCAAAAGCACACGGCCTCGGCGACGCCAACGGTTTCGTCAAGCTGCTCTCCGACAAGAAGTACGGCGAGATTCTCGGGGCGCACATGATTGGCCCCGAGGTAACCGAGCTTCTGCCGGAGCTAACACTTGCCCAGAAGTGGGAGCTGACGGCCGAAGAGATCGCGCGCAACGTGCATGCGCATCCGACGCTCAGTGAGGCGATCATGGAAGCGGCGCACGGGCTGATCGGGCACATGATCAATATGTAGGTCTCAGTTGACGATCGAATCCACTTCCCGTGGAGCTCCACGCATCCGCCTCCTGGCCATTCTCGGTGTCGGCTTCGGCCTTGCCGTGATCGTCGGAAACACGATTGGTGCCGGCATCCTGCGGTCTCCCGGGGAGATCGCGACGCGCCTGCCGTCGTTTCCGCTTTACATCGGTGTCTGGATTGCCGGGGCGGTGTATGCGGCACTCGGGGCGAATGCGCTTGCGGAGCTGGGAACGCTGATCCCACGCTCGGGAGGTCAGTTTGTCTTTGCCCGGCGCGGCCTCGGTGAATACGCGGGATTCGTCGTCGGATGGAGTGACTGGATCTCGACGTGCGGCTCCACGACCACTGCGGCCATCGTGATCGCCGAGTCCTTCGTCTTTCTGTTTCGACTGTCCGACGTGTATGTCCGGGTCATCTCGGTCGCGGCCATCCTCGTCGTTACTATGGTTCAGTGGCGGGGAATGAGTCTGGCCAGCAGCGTTCAAACGGCCACGAGCGTTTTGAAAGCGCTGGCACTCGGGATTCTGGTGGCCATCTGTCTGGCGTCGGGAAATCTCATCCCCTGGCGGGAGACGGCCACCGCGCACGGCGCCCTTTCACTGCTGCAATGGGCGACGGCCATCATCCTGTCGCTTCAGGCGGTCATCTTCACGTATGACGGATGGTCGGGTGTCATCTACTTCTCGGAAGAGGTGAAGGACCCGGGGCGGGACATCCCGCGCTCGATGTTCGGCGGTCTCGCCTCCGTGACCGTGATCTACCTCTTCGTCCAGATCGCACTGCTGCGCGTGGTCTCGCTCAAAGAGATTGCCGGGCACGACCTCGCGGCCGGCGTCGCTGCCGAGCGGATCTTTGGCGCGTGGGGTGATCGATTGATCCGGATCATCATCATCGTCACTCTGCTCAGTGCCATCAACGCCTTTCAGCTCATGGCCACCCGCGTATCGTTCGGCCTCGGTCGCGACGGACTTTTTACAAAGTCGCTGGTCAGGGTCAACCGCGGCGGCACCCCGACCATGGCACACTTCGCCAGTGCGGCCGTGGCCATCGTTCTGGCCACCGGGACCTTCAATCGCGTCGTCGCGCTCCTGGCCTTTTTCTTCGTTGCGAATTACACGGTCTCTTTCCTCTCGCTCTTCGTTCTCCGTCGGAAAATGGCAGGGGAGAGCCGCCCTTACAAGGCCTGGGGACATCCCTTCACGACCGGGCTGGCTCTCTTCGGGTCGCTGGCTTTCCTGGCCGGCTGTGTCGCCACGGACGTGCAGAACAGCATCGGCGCGCTGGCATTGCTCGCGGTCAGCTATCCGGCCTATCGGCTCGTCCGTCGTAACACAGAGGAGAACCGGCCCCTCTGATAGGATTTCCGAATGTCTCCGAGCGATTACTTTTTCGATCCCAACCTGGCGACAGCGGCGACGCTGCCTTCGAAGATGTACTTCGACCCTGCCTGGCTCGACCTCGAGAAGCAGAATGTCTTCTCGAAAACGTGGCAGTTGATCGGACGGATGACCCAGGTGGAGCGTCCGGGAGATTTCTTCACGGTCGCTCTCGCTGACGAGCCGCTATTGATCATTCGCGGTCGCGATGGGACTCTGCGGGCCATGTCGAATGTCTGTCGTCATCGGGCCGGTCCGATCGCGACGGGAGAGGGGAATCGTCCCGTACTCCAATGCGGCTACCACGGCTGGACGTACTCGACCGAGGGGCGCCTGCTCAAGACGCCCGAATTCAGTGGTGTCCAGAATTTCGATAGCGCCTCGGTCTGCCTGCCGCAGTTTCAGATCGACAGTTGGGCCGGACTTCTTTTCGTCAACCTTGATTCCTCGGCGCCACCTCTCCAGCATTTCTTCGGGAGTCTCGTCGCCGATATCGCCCATCTCGATCTGACCCGTCGTCGTTTCGCTGCCCGGAAGATCTGGGAGCTGGACTGCAACTGGAAGGTTTACGTCGACAACTACCTCGAGGGCTATCACATCCCCATCGTCCATCCATCGCTCTATCGTGAGCTGGACTATGCGAACTACCGGACCGAGACGCGGCGATACGACTCGATTCAACACTCCCCGATCCGTGCCAGCGCCGAAAGGCTGCGTCGAGCAGATGATGACGACGAAGCGCGCTTCTACTGGATTTTTCCCAATCTGATGTTGAACGTGTACGCCGACAACTTCTCCACGAACGTGATTCTGCCTCTCGGACCGGAGCGCACCGTCACGATCTTCGACTGGTACTTCGAAGATCCCGCCGACAGCCATCTCGATTCGACCATGGCTTTCAGCGACGAGATCCAGATTGAGGACATGGGAATCTGTGAAGCGGTGCAGCGCGGCCTGCGGTCAAGAACCTACGACAGCGGCCGCTTCTCGGTAGCCCGCGAGAACGGCGTCCATCATTTCCATGGCCTGCTGGCTGAATTTCTCAACCTTCCGCAACTTCCCACTACCTGAGATAGACGCGAGCGTACTCGGAGCGCCGCCTTCCAGGCGGCCGTGCCGCCGGCATCATGCCGGCCGCGCAATACGGGGCGAGCAAGCGCTGCCCCGTGATGGCGGGATACCGACTGCAGCCCGGCCGGCACTCCGCAATTTTCGTCACTGGCATACATGAAACAATGCGCGTAGAATAAGAGCTAACAATTTGAGCATGAAATGAAGATAGAAAAGGCGAACACATTTCGTTCTCTTTCGGAGGTGGGCGCCGATGGCGGTTCAGTGGCAATGCCCCTGCTGCAACGAGGTGGCACATGAGAGCGCCGCGTTGTCTTGCCTGTTGCAATGTTCCGGCTGTGCCAACGTGTTTACTCGAGATGAAACGCTGTGTGCCGTGTGTGACGGACCAAACCCCTGGGCCCGTCGCGACTCGATTCACTTCTGGTGCCTCGGCTGCGGCAATACTCAGACCCTCTACTCACACATGGTGACGGCATGAATCGAAAAGAGCTCATCGACGAGGAAAAAGTGCTTCCCCAGTCTCCCATCGAGATGGCTTCCTGGGTACGGGAGCGATCGATCAGAACCGTACGTCAGCTCTCCGAGGTCATCTCCATTCTTCGGGCTGAAGGAGAGCAGGGCGCGGAGGTTCGCAGCGATGTCCACTTCGCGCTTTCCGGTGCACTGGCGAATTCGCTGAAGCTTCTCTCCTTCGCATCGGGCTACCACCTGTCCCCCGAAGAGCTTTCGCAGATGGTCGGGGTGATCTACGAACACGGGGTAGGCGGATTCGAGGAAGTCGCCATGCGGTTAGAATGTCAGGAAGAGGCGGTGTCGCATTCGTAGACCGCTTCGAGCAATCACCGCTAAGAATCGAGGAGGGTGGGTGTGAGTAAGAAGATTCTCGAGGTATTGTCCGAGGCAGGGGAATTCGAGCTGGCCGGGGCGCGCAAGCTGCTGCGGGGACCAGGCGGCGGGATTCACTCTCTGGAAGGTCGTGAAGATCTCGATGAAGCTGCACGGCGCTGGGACGCGCTGGCGGCAGACATTCTGAGCGACGACTCAGTGTCTGAGGAGACCGGTCGCTCCTCAAAACTCCTCTCCGACTTCTGCGCCGGCATCGATGCCGCCCTCTTCTCTCCAAGAGCATTACTGGCCTTCCGCCTCGCTGTGGACTGGGCTCTGGGCACGCGCGAGCACTCCGTCGAGTCCAACGCCGACGACTTCGGGATCGAAGCGCCGGGCGATCTGCTCGTGAAAGCGCTCCTGGTAATGGTGAATCCGTGGCAGTTCGATGCGATTCTCTCGGCCGTCGACAGCAGGGTCGGTGAGTCGCTGAACAGCTACTTCATGTTGCGTGAGCGCCGGCCCGGCCTCGATGCCATGGCCCAGTCGATCCTGCTCTCTCGCGATTTCCTTTTCCGATCCGAATATCTGCCGACGCTGGAGCCGACGTTGCGGACGCACCATGCGACGGCAAAGAAGGATCTGTTCCGCCCGGCCGCTGCACAGATGGCTGACCTGATCCTCCTGACCTCTTGCGAGTTGATCGCTTTCGGCCCGGCCGTGCAGAGCCGTCTGTTCTCGCGCGACTCGCTGGCGATGGGCGAACGGGCCGGCGAGCAGTGAGTTAGGCGCCCTCCGGACGCTTCGGACGCTCGGCAGGTGAGTGAGGCTACTCGCGTCGGGAGCGGTATAATTCTGCGGTGCCCGAGGTCAGCAGGTTCTTCGGAATCGTCATTACGATGTATCACGATGAGCATCCGCCTCCGCATTTTCACGCTCGGTACGGAGGGCGTAAGATCATTGTGGATATCGCGGATGGTCGGGTGGGAGGCAAGTTGCCGCCACGCGCGATCGGGTTGGTCTTGGAATGGTGGAGTCTCCACCAACCGGAACTTGCACGGAACTGGCAACTCGTAAACGAAGGCAAGGAGCCGGAGAAGATTCAACCACTGGAGTAAAGAATGGAATTGGTCGATGTTGTTGCCGTCCGCCACGTTCGTGACCACATCGTCTGGGTGAAGTTTGAAGACGGCGCCGAAGGCGAGGTTGACCTTGCGGGGTCACTCCGAGGTCCCGTTTTCGAGCCGCTTCGGAACGTCGAATACTTCAAGCAAGTCCGGGTTGACCCTGAGCTCGGAACGATCGCCTGGCCGAACGGCGCGGATATCGCTCCCGAAACACTCTACGCGCGCGTTCACGTAGCAGTCTAACTGCTAGGTAGCTCAGCTGGTGGCCGGACATCCGATGCCCGGCTGCGGGTTGGCGCAGGATCGTCCTCTATGAACTGAGATTTGCCTGCGGCCGCCGGACATCGGAATGTCCGGCCACGAATTGCGACCGCTCAGCGCACGCCACCCATCAACTGCCGGATCGGTTTGACCAGCACCAGGAGCACGAGCGAAACTACGCTTGTTCCGGTGTGTCGCGCATCATCCGCCGGATGGGGATGGAGAGCACCGCCAAGACCAGGCCCGCGCCGACGAGCGCTACCGTTGTCCAGAGAAAGAGGGCAGGGGTCTGCTCAAGCTTTTCCGGATCGACGTGCCCGCCGACGATTCCTGCGATGAGGTTTCCGACCGACAGCGCCAGAAACCAGATTCCCATCATCTGGCCGAGGTACTTGCGGGGCGCGAGTTTGGTCATCGACGACAGGCCGACAGGGCTAAGACATAGTTCTCCCAGCGTCTGGAAGAAGTAGCTGATCACCAGCCACCACGGCGACACCTTTATTTTCCCGCCGCTGTTCACAAGGATGTTCGCCGCGAAAATCATGACCAGAAATCCGATCGCGGCCAGAAACAGTCCCAGCGCGAACTTGCCCGGGCTCGAAAGCTCCTTGCCTCTCCGCGCCATGGCCACCCATAGGCCGGCGAAGACCGGCGCCATTATGAAAATGAAGAGCGAGTTCACCGACTGAAACCAGGTTGCCGGAATCTCAAACCTTCCTATCGAACGATCGGTAAAGTCGCGGGCGAAGAGGTTCAGAGACGTTGGTGCCTGTTCGAACGCTGCCCAGAAGATGGCTGCAAACACGAACAATACGAAGATCACGAGGACGCGTTTTTTCTCATCGCTACTGAGTCCGCCTGCTGCGAAGATGTAAACGAAGTACCCAACCGCCAAACCGACGAGGACATAAGTCATCTTCGCGGCCACCGCCTCAGGATCGATAGTGATCGTGCCGGTCGCAGCGAGCACGATTACGAGTGCGATGATTGCGGCTCCGATTCCCAAAATGACCTTGGCCTGTCCGAGTTGCCGCGACTGTGTGACTGGATCAGGGTCACGAGTTGGCTCGAGCCCGATGTCGCCGAGGGTTGTGCGCGCTCGAATGGCGTAGGTGACTAGTCCAAGCAGCATGCCGACGCCTGCTGCTCCAAAACCCCAATGCCAGCCGATTGTTTCGCCCAGGAACCCAGTGACGATCTGGCCGGCGAAAGCTCCGACGTTGATACCCATGTAGAAGATCGAGAATCCTGCGTCACGCCGGGCGCCTCCCTCGGGGTACAAATCGCCGACGATTGCAGAGATGTTCGGTTTGAGGAGGCCGGTGCCCAGGACGATGCACAAAAGGCCGAGGAAGAACGGGATCTTGCCATGGGCTAACGCCGAAAGCCCGATGGAGATGTGTCCGAGCGAGATCAGTACGGCGCCGGTGAAGATGGCTCGCCGCAATCCGAGTATGCGGTCGGCGATCCAGCCACCGGGCAGCGAAGCGAGATAAACGCAGGCGGCGTAGATTCCGACGATCGAAGAAGCCATGCTACGCGGAAAACCGAAGCCCCCCTTGATGAGCGCAGCTGACATGAAGAGGACGAGGAGTGGACGCAGACCGTAGTAGGAGAAACGCTCCCACATCTCCGTGAAGAATAGCGTCGACAACCCCTTGGGATGACCGAAGAAGCTGTGGTCATCCTGGGGGCGGAAACCTGGTGGCATCTCGTCATGAGTAACCGTTGCTGCTGATGGTTGCTCAAAAACGCCTTTGGTTGGATTGGTCATCGTCTCCCTCTGCGCGAGTCGGCGCGTATCCCGTAGCTGAAGCGCTCCCACATCTCGGTGAAGAAGAGTGTCGACAGTCCGGCGGGGTGCCCGAAGAATCCCCGCGAATCGCCTACCGGTTCCGCTGTTGCTTCGACCATCCGATGGCCTCCTCAGTCACGCCCGCATGAAGTGCGAAGAGTGTACATTGATTCACGCTCTCGTCCGATCAGAGCATTGCATGCAACCTCGATCGACAGAACTGCTCTGTGGCGAGGGAAGGGAACGGCGGGGTGGAGAGCCGGGCGTGGTGGCGAGCAGGCCGCATCGTGGTGCATGCCACTGGATGATGATCACATGAAGCTTCGCGAAAACGTGATTCTTGCTCCTTACTCGACCTTCCGGATCGGTGGGCCGGCGCGGTACTTTGTCGAGGCTTCGACTCGGGGTGAGATCGAGGAAGGGTTACAGCTGGCGGCAGATCGGGGAGTGCCTCTTTTCATTCTGGGAGGAGGAAGCAATCTCGTCATTGCTGACGCCGGCTTTCCCGGGCTGGTGCTCCATGTCGCGCTCCGCGGCATCGAGAGCCATCTCGATGGAGATCGCGTTCTCGTGACCGCGGGTGCGGGAGAAAACTGGGACGATCTCGTGGAGCTGGTGGTGCGGAACGATTGGGCCGGCTTCGAATGTCTCTCCGGAATTCCGGGGTCGGTCGGTGCGACGCCGATTCAGAATGTCGGGGCCTATGGTCAGGAAGTGAAAGAGACTATCGTCGAGGTGACGGCCCTCGATCGTCAGACCGGCGCGACGCGGACGTTCTCGAATGAAGAGTGTCACTTCGGCTATCGGATGAGCCGCTTCAAGAACGAGGAGCCAAACCGTTTTCTCGTCGTCAGTGTGACCTACTCGCTCCGGCCGGGAGGTGCGCCGAGCATTCGTTATCCCGACGTGCAGCGCTACTTCACGGAGGCTGGGTTCGCCCAGCCGACCCTGCAGCAGGTGCGTGACGGAGTGATTGAGATCCGTTCCCGAAAGGGGATGGTGGTGCGTGACGACGATCCTGATTCACGAAGCGCAGGATCGTTCTTCATGAACCCAATCGTCAGCGAAGAGGAAGCAGAACGATTCTTCGAGCGCGCCCGCGCGCGATCTCCCAGGGATCAGAAGATCCCTGCATTTGAAGCCGCCGGCGGTAAGAAGCTCTCCGCGGCCTGGCTGGTAGAGAACGCCGGTTTCCAGCGCGGGCTCATGCACGGCAATGTCGGGATCTCCTCGAAACACACGCTGGCGCTCGTGAATCGCGGCAGTGGTACGGCGCGGGAACTGATGGAACTGCGCGACATGATTCAATCGCGGGTACGGGATGTATTCGGGGTGGAGTTGCAGCCGGAGCCGAACTTTGTCGGATTTTAAAACCAGCGACCAGCGACCACAGCTACTGTTTCTTCTCGCCGAACACCCTGGAGATCACATTGAGGTCAATAGTTCTCTCGAGGTACTCCCACACTGCCAGCACGTCCTCGCGGTGGTGGATCTGCTGGCCGGCTTCCGCGAGTGAGAATTTGGCGCGGTTGTACCACTTCACCGCTTCGTCGGGATGCATTTGCAGCCGCTCTCGGGCCTGCTGAATCAGCAGCAGTTGATCGCCGGGAATCTCCTGCGCCTTTTGCATGATCAACTTGACCTGCGGGTGCAGTAACTTGTTCTGCTTTTCTTTGAGGATCTTCTCTTTTCTGGTGAGCGAGAAGTTGTCGGGTTTTGCCAACGCCATGGTGTTGAGCCTCTCGATAGCCTGAGCAAGAGTTTCGGAGGACGTGTCGACCCGGATCCCGGAGCGGTAGAGATACTTTCCCTCGTGATTCGGGTTTTTGGAAAGACGACTCCAGACGATTCGCCCTTCCACTCGCAGGGGCTCAGTGAGATCAGGCAGAGAAATGTTGAATTTTCCTGAGGCGCCGAGCTTCAACGCGACGGCGTGCTCGGCCTGAAAGCCTTTCTCACCGATGTCCATCACCGATAACTCGGCGGCTGCAAAACTCCCTCGAAGGGGAGGATCGATGATGAAGCGTTTCGCGGCGCGCGATTCCTCTACGGAAGGAGATCTCGGATTCATAGTCGGGCTAGCCTGCATTGTCATCTGTCCTTCGCTTTTGATCAAGGTTACCCCGGTTCCAGGTAGGCGCCGACCCGATCCCTCAACTCGACAGGAATGGGGCATGGGCTGAACTCGCCCTGCCGCACCGATACCAGAACATACTTACCGGTCGCGACGATCGTGCCGGGGTGATTCTTTCGCGTGACCTCGAAGTTGAGATGAATCGAGCTGTTGCCGAGCTTGCCGAAGAAGGTGCTCACCACAAGTAGCTCGTCGAGCTTCACTGGTTGGTAGAAGTCGCACTCAACGTGGACCCGCGGCAACCATATTCCCAGCACATCGAACAACTCTCTGTAGCTCAACCCACAAGAACGGAAAAGCTCCGCTTCGGCCAGGCCGAAAAAGCGGAGATAGGCCTGGTAATTGATGATGCCGGCGGCATCGATGTCCTCCCAGCGGACGTATTCTTCGACGGTATATCGCATAGGGTGGTGGTCAGCGAGGAGACTAACATCATCGAAGGGGGTGAACGTACCACAACAGGTTCTAATGAATCACCGGGAAGATGGGTTTGCCGTTGCTGTCATCCCGAGCATGGGTGGGTGGACGGGAGGGGCGAGGGACCTCGCAAATGACGCCGATGTGAATCTACTTCGCCGGTAACCAAGACGAGACTATCCCGGTCTGATATGGCAGCGCGCGTTGCTCGGGACGAGGAATCGCGAGAATCACGATCTTTGTCGGCCCATGGGGCGAAGTAGAGTTACATCGTTCGTCGAGTGGGAGGTCCCTCGCCCCTCCCGCCCACCCACCCATGCTTCTAAGAAACTCCCTGTATTTACGCGGGTTCCCTGATGTGTCATCCCGAGCCGCAGCGAGGGATCTGGGCGGG
>DASZZV010000265.1:0-4444 GCA_035544835.1 Thermoanaerobaculia bacterium | reverse complement strand
GCACGACGCTGCGGATCTCGGACCTGATCGGGAGCCTGTTCTGCCTCGGTGGCGCCGCGATCATCCTCTACGGTCCCCGATGGTCCGCGGGATCGTGAGGCAGGCGTGAATTCGAGGCGGCGTACTCTTGCGCGTCAATTCGTTGGACCGCTGATTCGAACGCGCTGATGGTCGGTCATGACCTGCCGCCCCGAGTCTGCCGGGTTCTCCTGGCCTCAGCAATGGAGCTCACTTCGTCAGTGAGGATCGGAATCGATTCTCGATTCGATCCTCACTCATGACGACATGCAACGTTCCGATCCCATTCACAAACCGAGCTGATTCAGCGCCGCAGCGGCGTGGAGGGCCAGTTCCAGCGAATGAATCTGTGCGACCTTGGCACGCTGCTCATCGGAGAGAAGTGCATGGAATGCCTCCCGATAGTTTTGCTCGTGTTGGGATACCTGTCGCTCGATCTGGTGAATGGCGACTACGAGCTCGCCGACATGAGCCGGATCAGGCCTCTCGCTCTGAAGTGCGGCCTGTAGCGTCTGCTGCAGTGGACCCAGCTGTTCGAGCAGCGGCGCAATCGCCGCGGCGCGGGTAGCGGCCAGACTTTGAAGCGCGTGAAGCTGATCGTCACTCAGTCCAAGGACGATCTTGAGAATCGCTTCCGGCGGGGCACCCGGAGGTGGGGTCTGCGCGGTCAACGTTCCTACGCACACGATAAGCAGTAGACAGACGATCATCAAAGTTCGGATTCTCATGGAGCTCTCCTCTTTTATTCACCTTCTTAGTGACACGAAGAGCTGCACCGTATGACACGATCGCTGGACCGAATTCAGCCCACGGCCATAGTGACAAGCGGAGACGTCATGTCGAAGGTGGCTGGGTAGGTTCCAATCACGTTGCGCGCATCACTCGCGCCCCAGATCGAAGTCGGCGCGTTTGTTAGAAGGTATTCGGGCCTCGCGATTTTGATACACTTTGCGCTTCTGAAAATCTGGAGGGTAGTTATGGCAAAGGCGTCAGCCCCGCGTCTGTGGACGCCGGTTCTCATCGCTCTGGCATCGCTCGCAATCAGCGGGCTCTCTCTCGCCCAGGAAACAGTTGAGAAGAAACCCGACACTGCCGAGCCGGCCCAGGCCGATCCGTCGGCCAAGCCCCCGGAGGAGAAGACGCTCGAGCAACCGTTGCTCGAAGAGATGGTCGTCACCGCCCAGAAGCGCACCGAGAACGCCAAGGATGTTCCGGTCTCGGTAACTTCCGTGACCGATCAGACACTCGATGTCATCACCGCCGCCGGTGGCGACGTGAAGGCTCTCTCGGGAAGAGTTCCGAGCCTGCTCATCGAGTCGTCGTTCGGCCGCGCTTTTCCCCGTTTCTATATCCGAGGTCTTGGAAACACTGACTTCGATCTGAACGCCTCGCAACCGGTCTCGATGGTGTACGACGAGGTCGTGCTGGAGAATCCGGTCGTCAAAGGTATGCCGGTGTGGGATCTCGATCGTGTGGAGGTGTTACGCGGACCCCAGGGGACGCTTTTCGGGCGCAACACTCCGGCCGGGATCATCAAGTTCGAATCGAAGAAGCCGTCCCAGGATTTCGAGGCCTACGCCGAGGGGTCGTATGGGACGTTCAGCACAATCGATGTGAAGGGGGCGGTGGGTGGTGGCTTGACCGAGACGCTCTCGGCGCGTTTCTCCTTCCTTCACCAGTCGCAAAGCGACTGGGTCGACAACGGATTCACGGGCAGGAAAAACGCCCTGGGTGGCTATCAGAACGACGCCTATCGCCTGCAGACACTCTGGGGTCCGACCGTTCGCTTCAGCGCATTGCTGAATGTGCACGGCTGGAAGGACGACGGAACAGCCCGCATCTTCCGCGCAAACATGATCAAGCACGGCACTGACCAGATCGTCAGCGGTTTCGACCAACGCGAGGTTTTTCAGGATGGTAAGAACAAGCAGACCATCAACGCGAATGGCGGAGTAGCCAAGCTCGACTACCGCTTCGACACCGGAACCCTTACCTCGGTTACAGGTTACGAAAGGCTGCACATGTTCAGCCGCGGCGACATCGATGGCGGCTTCGGCGCAGTGTTCGCGCCCCCGTCCGGACCGGGATTCATCCCCTTCCCATCGGAATCGTCCGATGGCATTCCAAAGCTCAAGCAACTCACCGAGGAACTGAGATACGCGAGCAATCTGACCGGTAACTTCCAATGGCTGGTCGGTGCCTTCTACTTCGACGAGAACTTCAAGGCAGAGACCATCAGTTACAGCTCTCTGGCTCCGGGAAATCCTGAGGAGGGCTTCGCCTTTCAGAGACAACACGCAAAATCCTATGCAGGGTTCGGCTCGGTCGATCTCGTGGTCGCGGGGCGATGGAAGCTCAAGGGCGGACTGCGCTTCACTCATGATGAGAAGGACTTTTCGGCCGAGCGTCCCAAGCCTCTGTTTTTCAACACCGCGACCATCGCGCCGTTGCGGGCGAATACCGATGCCGACTTCACGAACTGGGATCTGAGCGCCACCTATGCGGTGAGCTCTCAGGTCAATCTCTATTCCAGAGTCGGCACCGGCTCACGGGCTCCAGCCATTCAGGGGCGTATTCTTTTCGCTCCCGACACCCAGGGGGGAACCAACCCGGCAACCAACGGACTGTCGGTCGCCGACACCGAGGACATTCTTTCCGGAGAGGTTGGAGTCAAGTCCGAACTGTTCAATCGAAGCCTCCGCCTCAACGCGGCGGTATACCGATACGAAGTCGACGGGCAGCAGATCACGGCGGTGGGTGGTCAGTACAACGTCGCCACGATTCTGAACGTTGACAAGACCGAAGGATACGGATTCGAGAGCGATATCGATTGGGCCCCCGACGTTCACTGGCTCGGAACGTTCGGGCTCAGTTACAACCATACGAGGATCAAGGACCCGAATCTGACCGTCGCTCCCTGCGGGGGTGGATGTTCGGTGCTGGATCCTGTGGTGGGAGGGCTCGCCTACGTCAACGGCAACAGTCTGCCGCACGCGCCGCAATGGATTTTCAACGGCCTGGTGAACTACAAGCTGCCGGTTGGCGGCGGCGAGATCGTCAGCTCGCTCGACTGGTCCTATTACAGTCAGAAGCAGTTCTTCCTCTATGAGTCGAAAGAGTTCCGCGGGGATGGCTTCGAAGCCGGTCTGCGCCTTGGCTACGCCTTCAAACGGGGAAAGGAAAACTACGGAGTCTCCCTGTACGGACGAAACATTACCGACCAGGTCATCGTGCAGAATGGGATCGACTTCAACAACCTGACCGGAATGACCAACGATCCGGCCAACTTTGGTGTCGACTTCAGTGCCAAATTCTAGGAGTCTGGGCGAAAAAAGTTCCCCGATTGATGTTCGAACGACCACCGGATAGGTCAGAAGGGTCAGCGCGTGACGAAGAGCCTGACCCTTAACCTCGGGCCGTAACTTTTCCATGTTCACAGTTGGCCTCCCTCCCGAGGAAGAGAAAAACCTGGACCCTCCCCCGGGTGGGGAATAACGGCTCGGCGGACTGTCTCGTTTTGACCGCACGTTTCTTGCAATCCATAAGCTGTGCCTGTTCCTCCCTTAACTCCTCGAACTAGGGGTTGAAGACCAGTCCTCGAGAGCTGAGTCTGGTTCTCGGTGATGAGAATGCCCGCAGAACCATATGTTCGGGACGCCCAGCACCTGAAGAGGAGATTGCAATGAAGCCTGATTTTCCGATGAAGCCGGTGACCGATCCGATTCCGGGTGGGTTGTCCGAAACAGGCCAGCGACAGCTAGCCGAGGAGGGCTTGCGCGAGAGCGAGGAGCGCTACCGGATGCTCATCGAGCAAATTCAGGACTACGCGATTTTCATGCTCGACCCGGTGGGCCGTGTCGTGAGCTGGAATGCTGGCGCGGAGTTGATCAAGGGCTATAACGCCGAAGAGATCATCGGAGAGAACTACTCCCGCTTCTATCCACCGGAAGACGTCTCGCTCGGAATACCGGAGGAGGTACTCCGAAGGGCCGCGGCTAAGGGCAAGCACGAAGGAGAAGTGTGGAGGGTTCGCAAGAACGGGTCACGCTTCCGGGCCGATGTCGTCCTGACATCCCTGCGCGATTCTGCTGGAGCCTTGTACGGTTTTTCTGAAGTCAGTCGCGATGTGAGTGAGCGATATGCGATCGAGGCCAGATATCGAGGGCTGCTTGAAGCCGCTCCTGACGCCATGGTGGTCGTGAACCAGAGCGGGGGAATCGTGCTGCTGAATCTCCAGGCCGAGAAGGTGTTCGGATACCGGCGTGACGAGTTGCTGGGTCAGAAGGTCAAGAACATCATCCCCGAGGGATTCGCCGAGCGGCTCATCGCCGGCGGAGACGGTTCGGCCCAGAGCCCGATCATCCAGCAGATGGGGACAGGTCTGGAGCTCTATGGGCGACGCAAGGATGGAAGCGATTTCCCCATC
>DASZZV010000264.1:0-15029 GCA_035544835.1 Thermoanaerobaculia bacterium | reverse complement strand
ACGATGGCCGCCGGTGGGATCAGGAGCAGGAGCGCACCCGATGTGAGGAAGGGGCGTGCCAGTGGCTCGATACTGGAGGCGCGGCATCGCCGAACCAGAGCGACGGAGAGAGCGACCATGATAGGAGCCAGCAGGAACGCCGAGAAGTATTGATGCGGATAATCGGCGCGACCAAGCGCACTGCGCTGCGTGATGAGAGCAAAGAGAACGACCGCGGCGAGAGAAATGTCGAGTTGCCGGCGCTTGAGAGTGGCGAGGCAATAGACGAGCGCCAGCGACAGGACGAGGGGATTGAGGACAAAGCGGATTTTCTCTCCCAGAAAGAAATCGGAGAGCGAATGGAGCGTCAGGTTGTATCGAAAGGTCGAGCTCAGGTCAGGAAAGGGAACCGACCAGGCAGCATCGATGACGGTCGGAATCGTGACGAAGGAATCGCGCGCGAAGTCACCAAGCACGCCGCGCGTAGCGAGATAGATGAGAAAGGGGAGGCTGCCGAGAAGAGCACCGAGGACGAAGGAGAAGGGTCGTGTCGAGGATCGCTCCACTTTGTGAAGGGTGAGCTCTGCCAGGATGGTCGCCAGGAGTCCCGCGACGAGGGAGTAGAGTCCAATGTCAAAGCTGAAAAAGAGGGTAACTCCTGCCATCGCGCCGCTCATGACGAGCAGGCTTCGGCGGCGGAGCTGAAAGGCGAGGACGAGAAGCAACACGGTGAGGATCTCTGGAACGGCGCGCTGGTTATCGACCGACGTCACCATGGAGAGGAGAACGCCGACGGCCGCGAGTAGCTCGGAGCCGAACAGGCGAATCGTGAGGAGCCAGACCGCCGGCAGCATCAGCGAAGAGAGCAGGGCGATCCGGGCCGTGGCGACGTCAGCGGTCCGTCCGAAGATCGACATCAGTCCGGCATCGAGCAGTCCATCCTCGAGCATTCCATGGAGGGCGAAGACGTCACGATAGGGCGCACGGCCGCGGAGATAATCGGAGGCTGGCCCAAGACTCTCCCCCCGATGGAAGAGGTCGACCCAGTGCGAGAGCTCACCGGCCGAGGCGTAGGAAAAGACAAAGAGAAGCAGCGGCACGGCCGCGTAGCGGAGCACGCGCCGCCAGAAATGCGGTGCAGGTTCGAGATTTCGGCGTGTGAGGATGAGGCCGGCGATGATGCAGGTGGCGAAAATCGGCCCGAGCATTACCCCTGTCGGTAGAAGGGAAAGGCCGAGCGGCGCCAGAAGGATGACCGGAGAGGCGGCGACCGCAACCTCGCCGAATCGCCGCTGCAGAGGGGCTGACCCGGTGACGGAAAGAAGCAGCGATATGAAGACGATCATCGACCAGAACAGCGCCATGAAGAAGGCGATCAACAGCGTCTCCAGTACCAGCGTCGGAATGTGGGCGATGCGCTTTCCCGTGACCAGGTAACGAAACAGAATCCAGGAGAGCGACTCGACGGCAACGAGAAGATGAAAAGGAGTGGAGTCGGGACCGAACAGCGATCCGATCCATCGCTGGCGCTCCCATTCTCTGAGCAGGGCCAGGGAGCCGAACGATAGTGCCAGCGGCAACCCAAGCGCCCACATCTCCTTGCGAGTGGTGAGGTAGAGAAGAGGCGCAGCGATCAGGGGGACGCTGAACAGAAGCGCGCGCAGCAACCTTCGATCGGTGCTTCCCTGTTTCTCCAGAGAGCGCTGGAAGGCGACGCGAAGAGCGACGGTGCCAATCGACACGATGAGGTAGAAGATCGCGGCGGTGACGTAATCGCGGATCTTCGAGTCGCGTTGAATGGTGACCAGGCCGATTGCGATGGGCCGGGTGGCGGGAAGGAAACGAAGCGATTTCTGCAGAACGAGAAAAAGCGATGACGCATATCCAAATGCGCCCGCCCACAGCAATCCGCTCGTGAGAAATCGAACCAGGGAAGGCGACTGGCTTTCATTACGCCGAGTCATCTGCCGGCGAGTTTAGAGAAGCGTACCGAAATTCGCTACAGCGAATGCCTGTGGTGGCGTGGTCCTCCCCGAGCGGACTGTCGTGTGGCGCGGCCGCCCTCGGCCGCCTCTCTCTCAAACACGAATGGCGCGCCGGAGAATTGTCGCTGAATTCTTGATCGGAAAAGGCGGCCGAGGGCGGCCGCGCCACACGGGACGGTTTGACTCCGGCCCGGGTCAAACTCGCCAACGCCCGGCGACCCGCACGCGGACAAGGCCGCGCCGCTCGTAGTGGGCCGGGATCCATACGGAAGTCGCCGTCGGCGCGAGGATCCAATGCCCTCCAACGAAGTAACGGTGTGGCGCAACCGGCGAGACCGCGACGCGGGTCGCGCAGGCCGAGGTCAGAAGCGAGGTGGCAAGAATTGCGGCGATCAGTGTGGCTTTCATGATGTTCTCCCTTGCAGAGAAGACGAGGGGCCAGCCCTGTCTGTTGACAGTCGAACCCCCTGGCGTCACGAGAGCGTCACCGATGTGATCTTGCGCACATCGCGAGAATTTCGGGTGGGCGCAGAGTGGCGATGGGTGACCTTCGCTTCGACCTTCGATCGCCCAATAGGGGTAGGGGAGGTGGGCGTCTCTAGCCGGCGATCGCCGTCGCGACGTCGTCGTCCGGGATGACGTCGTTCTCATGGAGGTCGACGGTGAAACCGAGGGACTCGGCACGCTCGCGCACGAGGCGCGTGAGCTGGAACTCGATCGGCAGGAGGAAGGTGAACGACGAGGTCAGACGGACGAAGAAGTCGAAGTCGCCTTCGATGGTTTCCCGCAAGGTCTGAATCCGTTCCTGATACCACTGCTCTGTGACTTCACCTCGCGCGAACTTGGCCTCGATGATTCCGACGATGTACTGTCGATCGAGAATCTCGGGATGATGATTCACGGCGAAGAAGCGCGGCATGATTCCGCCGCGATCGCGCGCCAGCTCCATCATGGTCAGCGCCTCACCCTGAGCACCGAGCTGATTCGTTTCGAAGCCGACTGGCGTGATGTAGGACGGGATCGTCGCACCAGGGATCAGATCGTACAGACGGTTGTCGATGACGCGCAGATGGCGGTGGTCCGGCAGCTCGGCAGCATAAAGAGAGAAGAAGGGATGCTCGAGGGCCTCGGGGGTGAGAATGTTCTCCACGATGCCGGTGCTCTTGCCACCCTTGTCTTCTCCCCGAAGCGCAGGCTCGGCAGCGCCGGTCCAGCGGCAGATGATGCCGAAGGTGTGACAGACGGCGAACAGTGATGACTCATCGTTGTCGAGCACACCCTGAAAGAGACCGAAGAGGGGAGCTTCCCACGACGGATCTTCCTTGATGCCCTGCGTACCATCAGAGCTCCCGTCGTTTTCTCGAGGATCGAGATGTCCCGGCCCGCCCGTGCCGATGTAGAGCGAAAACTGCCTGCCTGGCGTTTCCGGAAGCATCCCGGCCCGGCGAACGTCGTAAGAGAGAGCCCGGATGATGAGCCCGGCTTTTTCGAGAGCGGGGGTAAGACGCTCAGCCATTTCACGGAGACTATGGACGATGGCATCGTGTCCGACATTCGGCCAGCCATGGTTCATGTCCAGGATGGCGACGTCGACGACGCGGGGATCGAACTCAGGTTTCTGCCCCGGCTTCAAGTAAAGGTGCTGGAAATGCGATGTGCTCAAGGGTGCTCCGGGGTTAAAGAGTCAGAAAAGCTAGCTTCTAGCTATTAGCTGCTAGCTAGAAGCTGGAAGCTAGGTTCAAGAATTTCACAGTTTCGACTCTATGCCTACAACATCTGTCTCTACTGCGTGATACCGAGCTCGGTTTCCTCAATGATGTAATCCACGACGGCGGGAAGACTCTTCGTCTGCTCGAACACTCTGAGTTGCCGGTCGGCGCCCGGACGCATGCGGTAGATCTCTTTGACGTACTCGATCTCTTTGCGCGAGCCTAGCTCATCGACCACGTCGTCGATGAATTCGAGCAGCTCGTCGATCAGCGCCTCGGTCGGTATCTCCATCTTTTTACCGAAGTCGATGAGCTTGCCGTCCAGCCCCCAGCGGGCGGCGCGGTTCTTGTTCTCGGCGATCAGGGCGCGCCGGTACAGCCGCCAGGTCATGTTGTCATTGTGGATCTTCCAGAGCTTGACGGTCAGCGCCTGGAAGATGGCGGCAATACAGATGGTCTCGTCGATACGCATCGGCACGTCGCACACGCGGTACTCGAGCGTCGGGAAGAAGGGATGCGGGCGCATGTCCCACCAGATCTTCTTGGCGTTGTCGATGGAGCCGGTTTTGATCAGCATGTTGACGAACTCGTCGTACTCGCTCCAGGAGGTGAACGACTCCGGCACGCCAGTGCGGGGGAAGCGATCGAAAACCTTGGCGCGATAACTCTTCCAACCGGTGTTGTCCCCGCACCAGAAGGGTGAGTTCACGGACAGAGCAAAGATGTGCGGAAGGAAGTAGCGGGCGGAATTCATCAACTGAATCTTGGTCTCGTTGTCCTCAACGGCCACGTGAACGTGCAGGCCGAAAATGAGGTTGGCCCGCGCAACCACCTGCAGATCGTGCACGATTTGCTCGTAGCGGGGGCCAGGCGTGATCGGAACTTTGGACCAATGCGTGAAGGGATGTGTGCCGGCCGCGGCGATCCGAAGTCCACTCTCTTTGGCCAGCCTGATGATCTCCGATCGGAGCTTGGTCACCTCGACCCGCGCCTCGGCGATATTCGCGCAGATGTTGGTGCCGACCTCCACGACCGACTGATGCATCTCCTTCTTGATCTGATCCTTGAGGCGGGACGCCCCCTCGGCGAACATTTCCTGAATGTGGGACTTCAGCTCGCGCGACTGCGGGTCGACGATCTGAAACTCTTCTTCGATTCCGAGAGTGAAAGAGGGCTTCATCAGCGCGACTTTCCCGGGCGGTTATTGCCTGGTTTTGGTGGGGAGCTCGCTTTTCGCTGCGGAGGGGGGAAAGCGGCGGTTGGGATCTTCTCGCCTGGCTGGGTCTTCTGCTTCGGAAGGAGGAGAACCTTCGGCCAGTTGCCGATGGCCTCGAAGGGGCGAGGGTTGAGGACCCGCTCGATGAGGACGTCCGACATGTTGTCGACCACCCAGTCGAAGTTGACCTGACCGACCGAGGCCACGTCGGCATCAGGGGCAGGGTTCATGAAGTCGATGGCGTAGGGGATGCCGTCGCGGACCGCAAACTCCACGGTGTTGAGGTCGTAGCCGAGGGCGTCGCAGAGCGCCAGAGCGCCCTTGCGAACCAGTTCCACGACCGCCGGATCCTCGTCGCTGCGGTCGACCACATAGCGAAGGTGATGAGGCTGTTTGGGGTCGTAGCGCATGATGTGAACGCGGGAGCGCCCAAGCACGTAGCAGCGGAAGTACTCTTTGAAGTCGATCGCTTCCTGCGCAATCATGGTGAGATCGCGTGACTGATCGTAGGCAGCGAAAAACTCCTCACGGTTATCGCACTTGTAGACATCTTTCCAGCCGCCGCCGTCAGCCGGCTTCATGAAGATCGGAAAGCCCAGATAGTCGAAAACGCGGTCCCAATCGACGAAGCGCATGTTGCGGAACGACTTCGCCTGAGTGTTGGGCGGGTGGGCCTTGTGCGGCAGGAGCACGGTTTTCGGGACCCCGACGTCGACTGCCATGGCCACGATGTTGTCGAGGAACTTGTCGTCAGCGGACCACCAGATGGGATTATTGACGACGGCGACACCCTGTGAGACTGCCGCCTTGAGGTAGGTCCTGTAGAACGGAACCTCGTGACTGATCCGGTCGAGAATCAGGTCGTAGTCGAAAGTGTCGTTGTCGTGAACGGCTCCGATCTCGACAGGTGCCGCTTCGACCTCGCCCTTGCCCTTGCGGTTGATCGCGTCGATCAGGGCCCACGGGAAGGTATCTTCCATTCCAAAAAGAAGACCTATTTTCTTTGGCATCAGTGACTCCGGCTCAAGAGATTGCGGGCCATCGTATAGAATCGCCAGCCTTTGAGCAACGCAGCGCCGCTGCGGATGAGGCCTCTGGAATGCAGCGCAACTACGTTCGTTGGTACAGCCCCCAACTTCATCGCGACATGGAGTTCCTCTGGTTCGGCTGGAGCGGACGGCCGGTCATCATGTTCCCCACATCCGGAGGAAGGTATTTCGAGAACGAGGACTTTGGCCTGATCGGCTCGGTTGCCGACAAGGTCGAGGCAGGGGAGATTCAGATCGCCTGTGTCGATTCCATCGACCGAGAGAGTTGGTACAACCAATCCATTCATCCTCATGATCGCGCCCGGCGCCACGACGCCTTCGATCGTTATCTCCGTTTTGAGCTGATCCCCTACGTTCAGCATCGGGCCCAGCGGGGCGACCTGGTTACTTACGGCGCCAGCTTCGGGGCGTACCACGCCGCGAATCTGGCGGGGCGTTACCCGGAGCTGATCTCGAAAGCGATTTTGTTTTCTGGCGTTTACGACATCAACCGGATCACAAACGGTTACATGGACGACCTCTGTTACTACCATTCGCCGGCCTCATACATCGGCAACATGGACTGGGGAGCATCCCAGCGGCTCCGCCAGGTCAGCTGGGTGATCGCCACCGGTGAACACGACACGCTCGTCGACGACAACCGCGGCCTGGCCTGGTTGCTGGAAGTGAAGGGAATCGGCTGTTACTCCGAGTTCTGGCCCGGCGCCTTTGGCCACGACTGGCCCTGGTGGAGAGCGAATTTGCGGAGATTTTTACCATGAGTCGTTAACGCATACAATCAGTGTAAATTTACGACAGAATTACGGCAGAATTTAGGCGACTTAACATTAATACAATAAAAGGCTTTTCAAGAGGTTTTCACCAATGACCTGGGATGAATTAATCGAGGACCTTACGGCGACGCTGCGATCGCGGGTGCTGGCTGTGCATGGCGCAGCCGCTGATCGCGTCGTTCTTCAGGTGCCGCCGAAGATGTCGATGGGCGATCTGGCCACGCCGCTGCCGCTGGAGCTTGCCAAACGGCTCAAACTGCCGCCGCGTCAGGTGGCACAGAGCATTCTCGACGGAATGAAAATGCCGGCGGTGGTGAAAAGCGCCACGGTCGAGGGACCGGGGTATATCAACTTCCGGCTCGATCGCGCCCTCTTCACCATGGCTTGGCTCCAGGACGTCATGCCTCGTCCTCAAGCCGGCGGTGAGCGCGTCATCGTCGAGCACACCAACATCAATCCCAACAAAGCCGCACACATCGGCCACCTCCGCAATGCCGTTCTCGGCGACACGCTGGTGCGCTGCCTGAAGTGGCTTGGCTATCACGCCGAGACGCAGAACTACATCGACGACACCGGAGTCCAGGTGGCCGATGTGGTGGTCGGCTTCGAGCGTCTTCTCGGCGAGAAGATCGAGGACGTGCAGCGACATATCGCCGAGGCGCAGCCATCCTTCGACTACTTCGCCTGGGATCTTTACGCGCGGACGTCGGCCTACTATCAGGAGAACAAGGAAGCGTTGGAGTGGCAGAGTGAGACCCTTCACCGAATCGAGCGCGGAGAAGGGGAGACGGCGAAACTCGCCGCGGTCGTGGCCGAGGCAGTTGTGCGACGCCACCTCAAGACAGCGTCGCGGTTGGGGATCGAGTATGACCTGCTCGTCAAAGAAAGCGACATCATCAAGCTCCGTTTCTGGGACCGGGCCTTCGAGCTTCTCAAGGAATCGGGCTCGGTCATTTATGAGACTGAGGGAAAGCACAAGGACTGCTGGGTCATGCGGCTTTCGGAATCTCGCGAGTTCGAGGGAATGGAAGAGCCTGACAAGATTCTGGTTCGCTCCAACGGAACGGTCACGTATGTCGGCAAGGACATCGCCTATCAACTCTGGAAATTCGGACTCATCGACCGCACCTTCGGCTACCGCGAGTTCACCCGTTACGCCGGCGATCGGGTCGTGTGGGAAACAACCAGCGGGGATGATTCGTCGCCGGCCGCACCTTCCTTCGGTCACGCCGATCGAGTCATCAACGTCATCGATTCCCGTCAGGCTTACCTGCAGAAGATCGTCAAGGAAGGGCTGCGACTTCTCGGCCATCCGGAGGAGGCGGACCGTTCCGTTCATTTCGCCTACGAGATGGTGGCCTTGACGCCGGCCACGGCGATGGCGCTTGGAATCCCGGTCAAACTGGAAGACCAGCAGAAGGCCTTCCTGGAGATGTCGGGTCGAAAAGGGCTCGGAGTGAAAGCCGACGACCTGCTCGATGCGCTGGAGAAGAAGGCGCGGGAAGCGATTGAGGCCAACGCGGAACGAAGCGCCGAAGGAAGTGCCGAGGATTCGCAACGTCTCGCTCGGGAGATTGCAATCGGTGCCATCCGATACTTCATGCTCAAGTACGGACGCAACAAAGTCATCGCCTTCGACTTCGATGAGGCACTCACGTTCGAAGGTGATTCAGGGCCGTATCTTCAGTACTCGACGGTGAGGTCCGAGAACATCTTCCGGAAGATGCGCGAGCGAGGTGTGGATACCATGCTCGATGAGGCTGCGCTCGACCGGATGTCTCTGGGCGGAGAAATCGTGGATGACATGTGGGAGATCGTGCGGCTGAGCGCGCAGACCGGAGGAGTGGTTCGGCGCGCTGTCGACTCCCTGGAGCTGTCGACGCTGACCCATCACGCGCTGGAGCTCGCTCAGAAGTTCAATTCGTTCTATCACAAGTTTCCGATACTCAATGAGAAGGATCCCGATGAGCGGCAGCGTCGCGCCGCCTGTGCCGAGGTTTTTCGCCAGACCATGCGTCACATCCTGGGGTTGCTGGGCGTGCCGATACCGGCGAGGATGTAGCTTTTCTCGATAGTCATATATAATCACGCCAACTGAAGTCGTCCAGGTGGTCGGTGATGGGAAAATTTGATTGGCGTGATTACGTGATCCGCGCACTTCTGCTCGCGTCAGGAGGGCTTTCCGCTGTTCTGCTGACGCTCAACGGAAGCCCGCAAGCTGTTCCGGCACTGGCCATCGGCGCGGTGCTGGGAACCATGTGGGTGGCAGGGTTGGAACCGGGCGGGCACTAGTGTGGTCGCCCTGGCGCTCAGCTGCCTTCGTCGGCCTTGCTGACGTTTTCGGCTTGTAAGCCTTTCGGGCCCTGCTTGACGTCGAAGGCAACTCTGTCGCCTTCCTTGAGTGAGCGGTAGCCACTCTGGTTGACGATGGCGGTGTGATGCACGAAAACGTCTTCTCCCGTGTCGCGGGTGATGAAGCCGTATCCCTTCTCATTGTTGAACCATTTCACGACGCCGGTCTCAGCCATTTTCGTACATCCTCCTGCTCGTTCCCAAATGCCGGCTTGCCGGCCTGTTGAAACGCTCCGAGCCACTATTTTGCAACCTTTGCGCCCTGTGGCAAAGTACCGTCGGATTCGAGGGGAGCAGGCCCCGCAGCGAAGGGCGCTGCAGTAGGCAAGCCCGATTCCTTCTTGGAAGCGTTGACCGCTTTCAATATCCTGAAGGCATGGTTTCTCTCCCCATCGACGACCAGTGGGCGGTGCGGTCCCTGTCGGAAAACGACCGGCCGTCGATCTTCGCATTCCTCGAAAGGGAGCCTCTTCTCAACATCTACCTGTTGTCCCGGCTCATGGATGAGGGATTCGGTCATCCCGGTCAGACCATCGAGATCCGTCATCACGGAGCGACCGTCTGTGTGGCTTCGCTCACCAGTAACCTCGTCTTCGCGCTGGACCGCGAGCTCACCCCGGCCGAGCACAATCTAACTCTCGATCTGCTGGCCGATCGGGTGCTGCGAGGAAGTTCAGTACCCCGCGCCATCATCGCCGACGAGCAGTGTGTCGATGAAATCTGGCAGCAGCTTCGATCCCGCATCGATCCGCCGACGGTGGTTCGACTTCGTCAACCTGTTTACGTTCTCGAAAGCTTCGTAGACGATGGGACCATCGAGGCGGTGCGCTTCAGCACCATGGACGATCTCGATGCGTTGGTGCCGGCCTGCGCGGCCATGCATCGGGAGGAAGTCGGGATCGATCCCCTGGAACGGGATGCGGTGGGATATCGCCAGCGCGTCCGCGAGCTCATCCTGCGGGAGCGCTCGCTGATTCTAATCGTTGATGGCTCCATCGCTTTCAAGTGCGAGTTCTCAGCGGTGACGGCGCAGGCCATTCAACTCATGGGCGTCTGGACTGCTCCGGCGCATCGTCGGAAAGGGCACGCCCGGCGCGGGATGACCGCGGTCTGCCGCTACATCATTGGGCAGGGCCGCAAGGCAACCCTGTTCGTCAACGACTTCAATACTCCGGCCATCCGGCTCTACGAATCTCTCGGCTTCCGCCGTATCGGCACCAATCGCGCGCTGATCTGGTGAGCTGTTTTGCACACCCGAGATCAGCCGCTCGGAGCCGAGGCATCGCCTGAGGAGTCTCCCCTGCCAGCCGATTCGCACCAACCAATGGTGCCATTGATGGCGATTGACAGTTCCGGCTCCGCAACAAGTGTGATAATCGACCAGAAGGGTCGCCTGAAATCTCTAGTCGCCAATGACCTCAAGTCGTTCCGGCGGCCCTTGGGAGAACACTCATGAGACGCGCCCGCTACCTGTCGTTCGTGTCGCTCTTACTCGTGTTGGTTGCGGCCATCCCAATCTTCGCGCAGATTCCGCCAAAGATAGACGAGCTCCCCCCGGGCCAGAGGGGCAAGGTAAAGGTCTTCCGCGTCAATCCGGTCACTGGCGCCCTGATGCCACTCGAGACGATCGGGTCTGAGACGACCGAGCACTCCTGCTGCTACCTGCGCGGCGCCGCATCTCCGGTGACCTTCCTGTACGGTGAGCCCCACATGTTCGCGGTGCGCCTACTAGACGTGACTGCGCCGACCTTCGTGCTGGAGCAGTTGGCCGTGCAAAAGGGAGTGGGTCGCTGGCGGTGGTCGGTGGTCGAGACAGTGCGCTGGTCGTCGAAGGTGTTCGTGCCACTCGAGGTGACCAGTTATGGTCAGGTCTTCTACGGTCTGGACCTCTGGAAAAAGAAGAACCGTGGCGCACACACGTACTTGATCACGCCACGCCAGCGGCTTGAACCTGGGGAGTATGCTTTCTCTGATGGTGGATTGGCCAATCCCGCTGGCTTCACTTACCTCGAGGACGCCTTTCGGATCGCGGAGGGCCCGCCGACGGCGCAAGTCCCGCCGACGACGCAAGGCCCGCCAGCGCCCCAGCCTCCCTCTGCGAGCGACAAGGTAGCGGAGCTAAATACCTCGCAGGGAACCATTGCCATTCGGTTTTTTCCCGACGTGGCCCCGAATCACGTCCGCAACTTCATCGAACTGGCTCAGAACGGTTACTACAACGGCACGAAGTTCCACCGAGTCATCCCCGGTTTCATGATTCAGGGCGGGGACCCCAACACCAAAACGGCCGACACCAGCAGCTGGGGCACGGGTGGATCGGGACGGAATCTGAAGGCCGAGTTCAACGCCGTTCATCACGTTCGCGGGATCGTGTCCATGGCCAGATCGCAGGACCCCGACAGCGCGTCTTCGCAGTTCTTTATCTGCGTGGCCGACGCCTCCGCATCCCTCGACGGCAAGTACACGGTCTTTGGTCTGGTCGTGAGCGGGATGGATGTCGTCGACAAGATCGTTTCGGGGGAAACGACGGTGAACGACAGGCCTGTCGATCCCGTGGAGATCAAGTCGGTAACGATCCGCGACGCTAAAGAGGGCGAGAATGGCATGCCGACGACGCAACCCACGGCAGCGCCCCAGCAACCCTCGCCTAGCCCGCTCATGACGCCGAATTCCGGCCTGCAGCAACGAAGGGCGGCCGCAGGGGACGCCGCCGCGCAGTCTGACCTGGGCTACGACTACGCGATGGGCAATGGAGTTCCGCAGGACTACGCGCAGGCGGTGAACTGGTACCGCAAAGCGGCAGAGCAAGGCAATGCCGATGGTCAGAATAATCTCGGCTGGATGTACGCGAATGGGCTAGGCGTCACGAAGGATGAAGGTGAGGCGGTGAAGTGGTACCGCAAAGCCGCAGAACAAGGGAACAAGAACGCGAAGGCTAACCTTGCGAACCTCGGCGAGAAATAACTGGCGGCCATTCCAAGTCCGCGCAAGATGGCGGTAGCCATAGAACGCGGTATCGGCCGCACGCCGTGCGGCCCTACGCGCTGATGTCCGAATACCCCGCGAAGGATCCGAAGCGTCGCGCGCTCAAAGCTGGGAGTTCGTCGAGTAAGCCAGGCCGTCCCTGAGCTTGTGCCATAGCCCGCGGTTCTTCCACTCCTCGAACTTCCGTTCCTGGCAGAACTTCATGTCGGCGTCCCAGGCCTGCCTCAGTTGTGCGGCGATGCCGCGGTCGACGATGCCGACGCTGATCTCGTCATTGAGCTTGAAGGAGCGGTCGTCGAAATTCGTAGAGCCCACGCATGACCATGTTCCGTCGACGATCATGATCTTCTGATGCAGCAGAGTCTTCTGGTACTCGAAGATCCGGATGCCGTGCTTGAGCAGTGTCCCGAAGTGGTGATGGCTGGCATGCTGCACGAGCGGGCTGTCGTTCACTGTCGCTGCGGGAAGCATGATCTGTACGTCGACTCCTCTTTTCTTCGCCGCGATGAGGGCATCGAGGGCGTCGTTGTCGGGCAGAAAATATGGGTTCTGAATGAGCAGTTCGTGCTTCGCCGCGACGATTGCCAGATAGTAGAGCAACTGAACCGAAGAGACGCTTCCTTTGGGCGAGCTGTAGGCGAGATGCATCGGGATATTGCCGGCGTTCTGAGGCTTCGGGTAGTACTTTTCACCGGCCGGAATCTCGCCTGTTTCCTCGATCCAGTTCTCACAGAAAGCGCCCTGCAGCCGATTCACGATCGGACCTTCAGTTCGCAGGAAAGTGTCCCGAAAGTGCTTTTTGTCCTGAGCATTGCCGGTCCACTCCTCGGCGAATCCATGGCCGCCTATGTATCCGATTCTTCCATCGATGACCGTGATCTTCCTGTGATCGCGGTTGTTGAGGCGTCCGAGTTTTCCGAGCCGGACGGGATGGAACTTCGCCACGTGACAACCGGCCGCCTTCATCGACTCGAACAGCTTGTCGTCCATTCTCGAGGATCCCGACGCATCGAGAAGGACGCGGACCTCCACGCCGGATCTGGCCTTGGCAGCAAGGGCGGCCGCAACCCGTTCACAGATCTCT
Source organism: Thermoanaerobaculia bacterium (assembly GCA_035544835.1). Lineage (GTDB taxonomy): Bacteria > Acidobacteriota > Thermoanaerobaculia > Gp7-AA8 > Gp7-AA8 > DASZZV01. The sequence continues at coordinate 1,897 of DASZZV010000264.1, read as the reverse complement.
CCCTTCCACCAGACATACGACTCGACGTGAATGGTATGTTGCGCTTTGGCGATGTCGGCCAGCAGGGAGTGGAAGAATGCGCCGTTCTCGAGAACAGTCACTGAGTTGCCGTTCTCCACCGAGCTCTGGGTCAGGCCGACGATCGATGGAATCAACTGCAGCAGCTCACCAGGCTGAGCCACGGCCAGCTTCGGCTCCTCTCCCTGACGGGTGTTGGACCAGAGCAGGATGCCCAGCATCACAATCAGCAGCACCATTCCCCAGAATTCGATCCGCGACAACTCGATCTTCGTTTTCTCGCTGTACTTCTTCATGTTTTCTAGAACCTTTGAGAGCTCTTCTCGAGAGGTGATTGTGAGTCGGCGGGTGAGAGAACCCATCCCAGCTCGGCCATGATAGGCCAGTGGTCGGATGTGCCGCTGTGAAGCACGCGCGCGTTTCGCAGTTGCCAGCCGGGATCGCTGAATATGTAGTCGATGCGCTGATGTGTAAAACGGTGGGTCTGATCGCCGATCTCACCACAGAACTTCAGGATATTGCTGTTCCGGAGGATCGCGATCTCAGGCGCGTCCGGCGTCGTGTTGAGGTCGCCCGCGAGGATGTAGGGCAGGGCGCTCCGGCTGACATACTCGATCACGCACTCCGATTGCGCCTTCCGTGAGGTGCGGCCCAGCTTTCCCCAGGTGACGAAGTGCGTCACAAAAAAATTCATCTGATGACCATCGACGTCGATACGGCTTTCCAGCAGTGTCCGCGGTTCCCCCACACTGGGAAGCGCATGCACCTTTGTGGAGAGAATGGTGCCGCGGGTGAGGATGGCGTTTCCAAACTCACCTCCGGAAGGCGTGTAGCTCTTTCCGAAGACGAAATTCATTCCCGTCAACTTCGCCAACTCTGCGATCTGGTCGTGCTGGCGTGACCCAAAAGTGTTTCTGTGTACTTCCTGAAGACCGACGATGTCGGGGTGAGCGGCGCGGATGGCGTCCGCGATTCCTCTGATATGCCAGGAGCGCCAGAGCACGGCATGCCCTTCGATGTTGTAGGACATCACTACCAGCGGGCGCGCGCCGGCGGCGGTGGCGTCGCGAGCGGGGAAGCTGGTCGGTATTCTCGGTAAAGTCTCACCGGTGACATGAGGAAGTGGATCGCTCTTCACGAACTCGCACTGGCCGGTTCTCACGGTGTACACAGTGAACAGCCGATAGAGAAAATACGCCAGGGAGCAGAGAGCGATTACAGCCACGATTCGAAGGCGAGAGAATCGCTGAACCCTTTCTGACTGTTCCATTCCGCCAGCACCAAAGCGAAATCAATGCCGGACGCGGCCAGTCGCTTCTGGGCACAGGGTGCGCGCACCACACGGTGAACTCAGCCGGCGGCGGCCTGGTCGACCAGCACCGTCACGTCGCCGTGTGTATGCAGCGCCGAGGCTGGAAAGCTTTCGTCGATTCTGCCAGCGCGCAGTCGCTTCACTGCCTCGCGCTTGGTCTGGCCGCTGGCGAGGAGAACGATTCGGCGGGACTCCAGGATCGTTCGGATGCCCATCGTGATGGCCTTCTCCGGAACGACTCCGTCTCGAAAGTAGCGGGCGTTGGCTCTGCGGGTCGATTCCGCCAGCTGAACAACGTGCGTTCTCGAGTCAAATGACGCTCCCGGCTCGTTGAAACCGATATGGCCGTTGGAGCCCAGACCGAGGAATGTGAGCTCCAGTCCACGGGCCTTTCGAATCGCCGCTTCGTAAGCCAGGCACGATTGCTCCAGCCTCACCGAGAGATCGTCAGAGTCGGAGCCAGCAGTCGCGTCGGGCAGATGGACATTGCGCGGATCGATATCGACGTGAGCGAAGAGATGACTCTTCATGTAGCTGTAGTAACTGGCCGGATGCTCGCGGGGGATG
>DASZZV010000263.1:0-28123 GCA_035544835.1 Thermoanaerobaculia bacterium | reverse complement strand
GTAAATACAGGGAGTTTCTTAGAAGCCGCAGCGAAGGATCTCAAGATATAGCGATCTGAATTCAGATCCTGCCGCTGGAGATCCTTCGCCGCGGCGGCTCAGGATGACAAGCACGTTTCTTTCCCTCATCGGCGACGCAGCCGTCGTCCCTCCGCTCAGAGGCTGTGCAGGCCTGAAGATCCTCAGCCTGGAGATCTGGCATTTTCCCAAGGATCTCCTCGGCGGAAAGCCCGGCGGCGAAAAGATCGAGGACGTCCGTCACGCGAATGCGCATGCCACGGATGCAGGGCCTACCACTGCACTGCTCCGGATCGACGGTTATTCTCTCGACCACTTCCATGGGCCAAGTATATCAGCCATGGCGTACGGAGCGTGTAGTCACGGTCCCGCCCGTCTGACATCTGACACCCGATTGGCGGAGGCGTGTCGGAATCGAACCGACCCTTCGACGCTTCCGCGCCGAAACAACGGTTTTGAAGACCGCGGAGGCCACCAGACCCCATTCGCCTCCAGGCGGAAACAGAAAGTAGCTGCTAGCTGCTAGCTACTAGCTACTAGCTTCTAGCTACTAGCTTTCTTCCTTCCAGCCTTTTCATCTTCTTAGCCTTTAGCTAGAAGCTAGAAGCTAGAAGCTAGAAGCTGGTTTTCTGCTTCCGCCTTACTTCGGTGGGTCAGTTAGAAAACCGATTTTCCGCGCCCCTGCTTCGCGGGCGCTATCCATGGCCGTCACGGACTGATCAAAAGCCAGTTTGTCATCGGAGTTGATGAAGACGACCTTGTCCTCATCGGCGCGGCCAAGCAGGATTGGCGCGAGCTTATCTCGAAGCTCTTTGGGCGAGCCCATGCGAGCGGAGTTGAGATAGATCCCGTCACTCTTGATGTTGATGACCAGCTGGTCGAGACTCTGCGGCTGTGGTATGGCGACCTCGACCTTTGGTGGAACCTCGACGTCGAGCCCCATCTGCAGAATCGGAGTCGCTACCATGAAGATGATCAGCAACACCAGAACCACATCGACCAGCGGCGTAATGTTGATCTCCGACTGTACGCCACCACCACCACCTGAGCTCATAGCCATAATGCAGATCCTCCGGACCGACTACATCTTCCCTTGGGCCATCTGAGTTCCCGCAACCTGGTTCTCAGTGAGGATGGTTACCGAGGTGAAGCTCGAATCGTTGATGACTTTCATGACCTGCCGGACCTTGCCGAAGGCGATACGACGATCCGCTTTCATCATGACGCTGCGGCTCGGGTTCTTCTGGTACTCGGCCGTGAGGTATCTAGGAAGGTCGCGGTCGGGAATCCAGTTCTGGCCGACGAAGACCGTTCCGTCATCCTTGATCGACACCATGAGATCACCCTCGGCGCCCGGCTTCTTGGCGGCGTGAGGGCCGCTGGGAAGCTGCACGTCCATGCCGTTCTGCAGCATGGGAGTGACCACCATGAAAATGATCAGAAGTACGAGACAGACATCGACCAGCGGGGTGACGTTGATGCCACCCTGGACCTCGTTGGGACTACCGCCGCCTGCGCCAAACGCCATGTGTCACCTCGGGGATTTCGAATTTCGGATTTCGAATTTAGAAGCATTGTGAAACTAGCGAGCTCGAACCCGTTCGGCGTTCTTGATGAAGTAGTCGACCAGCTCCGAAGAGGCATTCGACATCTCCACCTGGAAACGCTCGATCTTATTGAGGAAGTAGTTGTACATCCAGACCGCTGGGATGGCCACGAAGAGACCGAAGGCCGTCGTTGCCAGAGCCTCGGCGATACCGGCCGAGACCGCGCCGAGACCCCCGGAGCCGGAAAGAGCCATGCCCTGGAAAGCGTGGATGATTCCGACAACCGTTCCGAAGAGGCCGATGAAGGGAGCGGTCGTGGAGATCGTGGCCAGGTTGCCGAGCCCTTTCTTCATCTCCGCGGTCGTCATCAGCGTCTCGCGCTCGATGGCGCGCTTGCCCGACTCGACGACGTCGAAGTCTTCAGGAAGGCTCGACGACTGCGAGCGCTCGTACTGAAACTCCGTGAGGCCCGCGGCGAGCACCCGTGCGAGGTGGCTGTGGCGGTACTTCTTGTCCTTGGTGAAAGTGATGGCCTCTTCCAGCTTGTGCTGCTTGAGCAGGGGAGTAACGCCCACCGCGACCCTAAGAGACTCTTTCTTGGCTCTCCCGAATCGAATGAGTCGTTCGAAAGCGAGAGCCAGCGACCAGACCGACATGACCGCAAGCACGACCACGACACCTTTGGCCATCCAACTCATCGATGTCCACATTCCTAAAAGACTAAAATTTCCTTCCATGAAAAATCCTCTCCTCTCAAAGCCTTCTGACGCCTGTTAGTCTATTGCAATCGGAAATTAACGGTCAGATTGAAAATGACCGGAACTGGTTGCCCATTGAGCGATCCCGGTTTGAACTTCCACTTCCGGACAGCGTCCATCGCTGCAACGTCCAGTCCCATCGGAAGCGGCTTGAGGGTGCGGACATCGGTGACGTTGCCCTGCCGGTCGATGATTGCCTCGAGGATCACGATGCCCTGAATGTGCGCCTTGCGAGCGATTTCGGTGTACTGAGGCTCGACTTTTGTGATGACCACCGGCGCGAGCACGTTGCCGCCCACACGCATTGCATCCCCCGAGGCGCCCAGCGTTCCACCCAGCTGACCGCCCAGAGTTCCGCCGACGACGCCGCCAACGACACCGCCGACAACACCACCAACGACTCCACCTTCCTGCCCACCGACCACTCCGCTGTCCTGGCCGGCACTATCCGGTACGTCCGCTTCGGGTACATCTTTCGGCGTCTCGGTAGGGGCGACGAAGGATCTCTGTGGAGTCTTCGGCGTCTCAACATGCACGGTCTTGGGATGCGAGGCCTGACTGGAGGCGGGAGGTGGTGGCGGTGGAGGCGGGGGAGCCGACTGCGCGACCATGAAAGCCTCGATCGGTTTCTCGAGGACTTTAGGATTTTTCTTGACCCAGAGTCCGGCTGCGATGACTGAGCCGACGAGGACGAGATGGATCATGATGGAGACAAGAGCGGTCTTCCATCCGCCTTTTGGCTTGTTCTTGTTGGATGACTCAATGAGGGCGTCGTCGAACATGGCTATGAACCTCTCCGTTGAATCTACTACGCGCGAATCTTTTCGACTCCAAAGGATGAAATTCTAAGAAGGGACGGAAAATCCCTAAGGTGACGAACGGCCCTCAGCCGTCCCGCGGAATGGTGAGCGAAAGTAACGCTGGTTTTAGTGTCTCGCGTATGAGCCTCTTGGGGGACGAAGTCAGGGGCACCAGATTGAGCCCGGAAATTAACAGACTCTCTTCGCGAAGGCAAGGCAGCTGCCGGGCCATTGGGATCGCCCTTTCCGCCGCGTGACCGGTTGTCACTTTCAAGGAGAGTTGGATGCTGTGGTATCGTACGCGCTCGAAATTTTCGGTGCCTTCTTCCGATTTGGGGAGATGCAGCACCCGGAGTGTGGGGCCGTAGCTCAGTTGGGAGAGCGCCTGAATGGCATTCAGGAGGTCGACGGTTCGATCCCGTTCGGCTCCACCAATTTCCAGTCGTAGCGTCGCGTACACGTTCGTCCTCTACTGCTTAGACACGCGGCCATCGCCGGAAGAAACCAGAGCATGACCATGGCGGACGAAACGAGGGCACGTAAGGCCTACAGTTTCCTGATCGCCGCAACCTGTCGTGCTCCGGAGAAGATTCTCATGGCGCGATGGAGCGAGGTCGGCGCCGCCGCCATAGACGATCTGCTCTGGCTGTCGGGCGAGCTCGCTGTAACGCCGGTTCTGGGCCGGTTTGCGCGCGACTACCGCGCCAGTTTGAGTCGCGACCTGGCGCGTCGTCTCACCGCCGTGTCCCTGATGAGCGAAGCGCGAGGGACGCTTTCCCTCACTCTCCTCAAGCGGATCCTTGCCCACGACTCGCTTCAGGATTCAGAGAATGTTGTCATCAAGGGCGGGGGGCTGACCTTGGCCGGCCTTACCCAAGGGACCCGCTACTTCGTGGACATCGACGTGGTGATTGATGAAGAGAAACTGGACCGATGGCGGGAAGCCGTTCGGAGTTGCGGAGCTTTCTGGCAGCCAGGGGCGCCGGGTGGTTACGAGGCTGCTTACGTCACATCGGAACATTCGCTCATCGAGTTGCACCTGGCCCTTCCGGGAAGTGCCGGATCGGAGCACGGCCCTTCCTACGCCGAGTTGAAGAGGTGCTCCCAGCTCGTGTCGTCTCGAATTCTCGTTCCTTCCGCTGCTGTGGCTCGCGAGATCGCGGTTCAGCATTTCGTCGCTCACCACAACGGAGAGCCCGGACACGCGCTGCGCACGATTCAGGATCTGGTCAGCCTCGAGGAGGCGGGCGAAGGCGAGGGGTTGAGTTGGAGGGATGGGGGGATTGCCGATTCCGTACGACGGTTCCGTCACATCGCGCGCGCGGCATCGGCAGGGACCGAAGAGAAGGATGCTCAGGCCGCGGAGTTTTTCGATGGATTGTTTCGTCTCGTTCTCACCGGTCGTTCGGCCGGTGAAGCGCATTTCAGTGACGCGGTCGACCAATGGATGGAGTCAAGAGCCACCAGTGGACGGAGCCGGCTCGTGCTGTTGGCGACACGGATCTTTCCGCCTCCTGAGGCGATGAGAAAAACCGTCGGTGAAAACTCCGTGATCACCGCTGCGCGCTACGTGACCAGACCGGCGCGTCTTCTGGTCCGATATCTTCGTGGCTCTTTTCAGCGCCTCGTTCATCAACGGCATACCGTCGAGCTTCGCCGCTGGCGGGTTTTAATCGGCAGCCGCCGGTCTCGGCGCCGGTAGCCGGTCAGGGTCCGACCGTCCCGCCCAGGCCGTTCCAAGTGCGATTGCCATGGTTGCCGGAATCGCAGGCACGGAGAAGTTGAACTCCACGAGGTCATGCATACAGAGAGAGATGAGGACGCCCGCCGCGGCGAGAAGGAGGGATCGCTCTTCCCGGTGTGGCTCTAGTCTCCAGGCACGTAAGAGAACGATCAGGAGCGACCCGACGGTCAATACCGAGAGTGTCGCGCCGATGAGCCCACCAGTGACCAGGATCTGCAGGAAACTGTCATGGGCCTGTTCGACCAGCAGTGGCAGGTCGGCCGGTTGTACGAGGCGAAAAGCCTCTCGAAAAGCGCCGAGCCCCGAGCCGAGTAGCGGAAAAGAGCGCCAGGCCTCGATGGAGATTTTCCATAGAGTGGTCCTCAGATCGGACGACGGATCGCGGGGATCGGAAATCAGGAAGCGAAGCAGTGGGTAGCGGCCAACGGCAAAGGCGGTGACTGCGATTCCCGTAAGCAGGATCGCTCCGCTGCGCCATGCGACTGACCATTTCCTTTCTCGCCCGCGGCGGGACAGTGCAAGTAGAAAAACGATCGCTGAAGTGAGGACTGCGGCAGAGATCCCGCCGCGGGATCGCGTGAGTGCGAGTGCCGCGGCGACGACCGACCACAGGATGATCTTCCAGCCCATTGCGAAAAGACGGCGCTCCAGCCGTTCCCGCTTGTCGCTCAGCCCGGCCGCTCGTTCCCGATTGACGAGTATCTCTGTCCATAAAAGCCCGAAGGCCAGGCACAACCCGATCTCGAGGTAACCGGCCAGATGATTGGGATTGACGAAGGGTCCGTGAATCCGATCGATAGGGGCCTCGGTGATCGCGGCGAAGCCGGCGTAGACGATGCCGGCAGCGAGGATCGCCCCCTGCACGAACCTCCGGCGGTTTCTTGAAGAGCCCAGCAGGGCGGCGGAGAAAAACAGCGCTGCGTAGGCGGCAATCAGCAGGGATGCGCTGGCGGTCTCCCCAGGCGAGACAGAGATGCGCCAGACCAGAGGAGGGCGTCGGAAAAGGGCGGTGACGTTCTGAGTGCGCCCGTAGAGCAAGGCGCTGTTCGGGGAGAGCCGAGAGATCCAGCCATGCGGGAGCCCCAGTAGTTGAAACGCGCCGAGCGCGGCGAGCGCCAGAGTGGAAAAGATCGGAATCCGTGCCCAGCCCATCGACGATCTCGGACTTGAAATCGTGGCCAGAGCCGCTGTCGTGAAGGCGAGAATCTCCAGCAGAAACTTCCCGTCGGGCAGTACCGCGCCGTACCACATCGGTGCAGTCGCCACTTCCAGAAGTAGAAGAGCCAGGCCGACCCGTTGAACCCATTCTCCGACGGAGGTTGGGCTGGCCATGGTGCTCGAGGCAGGTCTTGATTCAACGAGTCTCATCCGGAGGGAATGGATTGTGCCGCGAAGGGGCAGGGTTTGCGGCAGGGAATCAGTGCAGCAGGCCTGGCTCCAAAATTTGCCTTTTTTCGCGATGAGAAATACATTAGTGCGGATTGTATAGGGGGGTGGCGAATGCGCCACAGGGCGATTGTGTTGTTTGCAGGTCTTTGCCTGCCGCTGGTCCCGAGTGTTCTTTCAGCTCAGGAGCGGCCGGTGATCGAGAATCAGCCTCTCGCGTGCGTGCCGACTCACTGTGGCCGCGCACGTGTCACCGCGAAAGTCCATGCCTCCGAAGCGCCAAGATCGGTACGGGTTTACTTCCGCGCACCCGATCAGACCAGCGAGTACTACATAGAGATGATGAAGGGTACCGGCGACGACTATTGGGCGATCCTTCCCGCCACCGCCGACGCGACCAGCGCAGTGGTTTATCGCGTGGCTGCCCGTGACAGCAAAGGGGCAGAAACGAGCACCGATTCGACCACGGTTCCTGTAACCGGGGCCTGTGCAGGGGCCGAGCTCTCCCCCGGAGAGATCAGCTATGCTTCGAACATGGCTCTGGGGCTCACCTCGGATTCACAATCTGCCGTTCCGGGCGGTTTTCGCTGCGCAGGGATACAGAGCCAGATTTCATCAACTGGTGAGGTCTTGAAGCCGAATGAGAACTGCCGTCAGATCCTGCTTGCCAATGCCGACGAAGCCTGTGACAAACAGCGACGGCCGATCGTTGCTGCGTCTACTGCTGCAGTGAGTCCGGCTGAAGCGGCAGGCCTGGTCGCCGCTGGTGCGGCCGCGGCGGCGGGGGGTGCGGTTGTCTACCAGAATAACCGCGGGTCCGAAAAGCCCGTTTCATCGTTGCGGCCCCGTCCCTGACGTCGATCCGATTCTGGAATGGTCCTTGTGGATTGGTTGGTAGACGGAGCGAGGGAAGAGACCATCATTGTTCGAAGAGATCAAGCACCCACCCGCGGCGGGGCAAGCTCCCTGGCAGAATGTAGCTGAACTATCCCGGCCGGAGGATTTTCGCGAGGTCGACCTCGCCGAGTACTGGGCGATCATTGTTAAAGGCCGGCGGATCCTGCTGGCTCTCGTGATTCTGGCTCTGCTGGTCGGCATTCTTGTCTCGGTATTCTCACATCCCACCTACAGAGCCAAGGCTGTGATCGATGTCGAAGCCGAAAAGTCGAGCCCGTTCGAGATCGCACAGTCGCAGTATTACGCCGGTCGCGATCCCGAGTTTCTTCCCACGCAGACAAAGTTGATGAAGAGCCGCGAGATCGCGGCGCGAGTCGTTGAGAAGCTGAACCTCGGCGACAACCCCGATATCGTTGCACCTCAGGGCGGGTTTCTGAGCTCGCTCAAGTTCTGGAAACGGGAAGCAGCGGAGCAGCCGAGCTCCGAATATCGCACCGATCTGATCGCCGAGAAAGTCCAGTCCAGCGTCGAGACTGCTTCGGTTCGAGGAACCAATCTGGTCGAGCTTTATTACACGAGCGTGTCACCGAAACTATCGGCCAGCATCGCTAACGCCATAGCGGCGTCCTACATCGACTGGACGCTGGAGTCCAAGTTTCAGGTCCTCGGGCAGGCCTCGCAATTTCTCTCCACGCAGATTGAGCAGTTGAAGAGCGACCTCGATCGAAAAGAGCAGCAGCTCCAAGCCTATGGCGACCAGAAAGATATCGTTTCGATCGATCCGCAGACGAATGTCACCTACCAGAAGCTGGAATCTCTGAACAAGGATTACGCGGAAGCGGTCGCCGACCGCGTCGCGAAGGAAGCGAGGTATCACGAACTCTCCACCGCTCGTGCCGACGCGATCGCCGACACCGTTTCCAACGGCCTGGTCTCGCAGCTTCGGTCCGAGCAGGCAAAGCTGGAGCGTGAGTATGCCGAAAAGCTTCAGATCTTCAAGCCGCAGTGGCCGGCCATGCAGCAACTGAAGGCCCAGATTGACAAGGGCCGTCAGCACATCAATACCGAGGTTGAGGTCACCGTTTCAAAAGCCCGTGAAGTCGCGCGCAATGACTATTCGACTGCTCAGCGCAGGGAAGAGAGTCTGGTCTCGGTGTTGAAGGGTCAGAAGAGCGAGGCCCAGACTCTCAACAAGAACGCGGTCGAGTACAACAATCTGAGGATCGAAGTAGAAACGAAACGCACGCTCCTCGACACGCTCCTCAAAAAGCAGGCCGAGACACAGGTCAGCTCTCGCCTTCGCGGAGAGAGGGTCTCCAACGTCCGTATCGTCGACCGAGCTCTCCCGCCCCGCGTTCGCTTCACGCCATCCTATCGCTTCAATCTGATGCTCAGTCTCTTCCTCGGCACGGCGCTGGGCCTCGGTGTGGTGTTTCTCCAGGATTACCTCGATCGAAGCATCCGTACGCCCGAACAGGTCACCCGACATCTTCATCTTCCAACTCTTGGGGTGATCCCCGCCGTCGGCGGTCTGACCGGGCGATCCGGCTACGGCTACTACTACGGATTACGGATGGGCAGAAAGAAGAGTCTCAACCCACCGGGCGAGAATCGGGTAAGCATTGAGCTCCTGCCGCATCGGAATCGTCGTTCCACCGTTGCAGAAGCCTACCGTTCTTTCCGAACGGCGCTGCTTCTGTCACAGGCGGGAGGACTTGGCACCGTCGTCGTCACCTCAAGTATTCCTGCGGAAGGAAAGACTTCGACGGCCCTCAATCTCGCAATCGTTCTTGGTCAGCTCGACAAGAGAGTGCTGCTGGTCGACGCCGATCTGCACAAGCCCCGTCTCCATGAGGTTCTACGGCTCTCGAATCGGGTTGGGCTCGTGTCCGTGCTGGCCGAGAGTCTCGACCCATCCAAGGCGATCGTCCAGACCAACATGCCCGGTGTGTTCGTGGTGACGGGCGGGCCCATCTCACCGAACCCTTCGGGGCTGCTGTCGTCCAAAGCCATGAAGCAGTTCATCGATTTTGCAGAAGCTAATTTCGATGTCGTTATCATCGACTCGCCGCCAGTGTCGCCCATCGCCGATGCCATTCTGCTGGGACACCTCTCGGATGGTGTGGTCATCTGTGTTCAGGCCGGGCGCACGCCCCGCGAGCAGATTACCAGGGTACGGGACGAGCTGTTGCGCAGCAACGTGCGGGTTCTCGGAATTCTTCTGAACAACCTCGACGAAGACGCCGGCCGCTACGGGGGCTATTACTATTACGGAAAGCAATATGCCTACGATCGTCCGGAAGACATCGCTGGCACCGGTGCCAGGCCGAGCGTCCCCTTCCTTGAGGGGTCGGGACTCGACGGCTAGCGTCGCGAGATGCTGCCACAGGCGGTTCGGGTTGCTGCGCGGATCGGAGTGCTCGTCGCGCTGCTTGGTCTGATGGCGATTGCGACGACGGTCTGGCGAGACAACAATCGTCTTCAGCAGAAGGTCGAGAACACGGCACGCAGGTTCCGCGTCGACGAGCGCCGAACGGATACTTTCGAAACTCTTCGACTCGTTCCCGCCGCCGACCTGGGCGCCGATGTACTGGCCGATGCCGCCATTAACGACTCACTGGGCGAAGTGTCTCTCCGCGACATGACGGCATCCCAGAGGCAACTCTGGTTGACATCTCTCATGCACATCGACGACGAGCTGGGGGCGACGCGCGTACTTCTCCTCGACGCCGCAGCGGCACGCCCGGGCTGGCCCTATCACTGGTCCCTGCTTGGGCAGGTCGAATATGCGTTCTGGCGCCGCCAGGCCATGAATACCCCCCTGGGAAAATCCGCCTGGATCGAGCCGCTCCGTCTGGGCGCCTGGTATGCAGGCGGAGACGTGCAGAACTGGGGTTTCGTTGGAGGAGCCTATCTGGAGAGCTGGCCGCTACTGTCCGCCGGCGATCGCCGGGACGCATTGTTGTCGCTTCGATTTGCTCTGAATGATCCTGACTTTGTGCGCCGTGATCTGGTAATTGCGTATCGGTTGGCAGGGGCGGGAGTCCTGGACCTCGTCCCAGACGATCCCGCCGCATTGTCCGCTGCGATCCAGGCGTCCCTCTCTGCGAACCTTCCTCGCGAAGGTGAAAGGCTCGTCGAACGATGGGAGAAAGCCGAGTGTGCAGCTCGGGCGCGCGACCTGACCGAGGTGAGGAAGCGGATCCGCCTCGGCGATCTGGACGGCGCGCGGGCGGCGTGCCGGAGCTGGGTGAGCCGGCATCGATTTGACGACTTCGCCGATCAGCCATCGATCCGTCAACTCTCTGAAGTCGTGAGCCTCTGGCCATCGGAGTCCCAGGGTGAGTGGGCTCACGACACCAGACATGAGCTGGTGCTTTTCTTTATCGAACATCCGGAGCATGCGGTCAACGGCGAGTCACTGGCCAGGATGGTGGAGTCGATGTCGGGAGTGCCGGTTCTGATCCGCGCTCAGGCGGCGCTGCGCGCCGACGACTCAGTCGAGGCCTTGCGCATGCAGCACGATGCGGACGTTGCAGGAGCGTTCGAGTGGACTCCTTTCATTTGCGCACTGGCCCGCCACTATCTGCAGAAAGGAAAACCCGAGCGAGCGCGTGCGGCCCTCTCGCAGCTATCTTCCTCCGCTGCGGAGGAATGCAACTCTCGTCTGCTGAGTCTCGAGATCGATAACATGTCCAGGGGAACCCCGATTGCCAGGCTTGCGCCGGCAGCAGAGAAATCTTCTCGGGGCGTCGTCGCAGTCTGGCGGCGGTCCGGGGCCGTTGCCGTTTGTCTCGGAGCGGGTGACCAACGGTTGGTAGATATTCATATCATTTCGCCCCAGCCCGTCCTGGTCGATCTGGGTTGGGATGGCCTTCGGGCCCGAACCGTGCTCTGCTCATCCTCGCTGGAAGTCCGGCTTTCGGTGCGCCTTCCTGCCGGGATTCACACGTTCTTCGCTAAGCCCAGGCCATCGGGTGCCCTGTCGTGGACTCTGGAGGTTCGCTGAGGAATCGAGTGGGCTTCGACGATTGCTAGGCGTGCGCCGCCGCTTTGGCGGATCGGTATCGGGATCGAATCGTCACCCGCGGCGGCGAAAGCGCATCCGAGAACGATGGCCAGCGTCGCCGGAATGGCCGGGATGGAAAAATTGAATTCGGCGACTCCGTGTAACAGAAGCGAGAGCGCCGCTCCCAGACCTCCCAGTAGAATCGCAGAGTCCTCGCGGCGCGGATTTTCCGCCCAGAGAGCTCCCATTTTCCAAAGGAGGGAGCCAAAGACAAGGATTCCGAGAAATGCTCCGACCGCTCCGCCGGTCACCAGCAGTTGGAGAGGATCGCTGTGGGCCTGCTCGACGAGCCCTTCGAGCTCGCGTCCCTGGTACGGGCGGAACGCCTCACGAAACGAGCCGAGCCCTGAACCGAACAGTGGGAAATGCTGCCAGGCGATCAGGGAAGTCTTCCATAGCTGGAGGCGCGTGTCCGCACCGACCTCGCGGGGATCGGAGGAAAGGAATCTGACCAGGAATTCGTGCCCGGCGGTGGCGGCTGCGAATGCGACTGCCGCGGTCGTTGCCAGCAGAGCCGTCGCTACAGTTCGACGCCGTCTGCCTCGGAGAAGCTGCGTGATTCCGAGAGTTAGAAGGACTGCGGTCGTGATCGTGGCCGCGCCGATCCCTCCGCGCGACCTGGTAAGTCCGATACCGATGGCAATCGCGCCCCACAAGATTGCGGCTGCGGCGAGAGGAGGGATTCTCTTCTCGAGGCGCGTTCCGATATCACCGATGCCTTCTCCGCGAGCTCTGCTCAACAGCACCTCACGCCAGAGTATGGCGAAGGCGACGGACAGAGCGATCTCGAGGTAGCCGGCGAGATGATTCGGATTCACGAAAGCTCCGTGCATTCTTTCCTGGGGATCGTCGTGGATCGCTCCGTAGATGATATGGATGAGACTCCCCAGCATGACGACGGAAACGAAAAGGCGCCGACGAGATCGCAGTCTGAGTAGCAGGAGGCTGGATGTGAACAACGCGACGTCAGACACAGTCAGCAGAACCATCTGAAGAGTGTCGGAAGGGGCGATGGAGATCCGCAGATTTTGTGGCTGGACCCCGAATAACCGAAGGACCGTGTTTGTTCCTCGGTAGACAGCAGCACTTTCAGGTGAAAGCAAAGAAGCGAGCGAAGCCGGCAACGGAAGTAACTGCAGCAGGCCTAGAATGGCAACTCCCAGCAGGGCAAGAATGGGAACAGCGGCAGAGCGAAGGGCACGAAGTGATGGTGAGGTAAGAAACGTCAGGACTGCTAGAGTGAATGCGACGATCTCAATCCTCAACATCCCCGCCGGAAGCACCGCTCCATAGGGCAGGGGAAGCAGCGGTAAAGAAATCAATAGAATCGCAAAAGCGAGAACTTCGAGCGCGTGAGCTTCGCCGCGAAGAGCTCTCCACGAGGTGAAAATTTGTTTGGACAACCGTTGAAGCCTGCCCAGAAGCTCTCCTTAACCGCCGTGATCATCATGACACTGGCAGTGCCATCTCTGCATGCAGAAGATTTTTACGAACAGCAATTAAGGTTGGGGGCGCAAGCGTTTCGGGCAAAGCGAATCACGCAGGCCGTCGATGAACTGAGGATCGCGAATTTCGGTCTCCTCGACCGGCCAGTGCTTTTGTCGGAAGGACTTGCTCGCCTTTCGCTGGCCCAGTTCGCAGCTGGAAGGCTCGAGAGTGTCGTCCAGACTCTCAACCGATTCGTCGACGTGGAGGAACAGTTCAAGGTCTACCCTTCGGTTCGGCTGGAAGAGGCAGTGAAAGGCGATTTCGAGCGCCTGTTGCTCAAGACCGTGGCCCCGGAGCGGCTGGCAGCGCTTCCGTCTCTCGCCGCCCTCTCGCCCTCGAGGGCTCAGCAGTATTCACAGCTGTCGCCACGCGAGCGCCGTAAAGCGTACGAAGCCGAAGCGCGGAAATCTCCTTCGAATCCCTCCTGGTCGCTTGCGATCGCGCGAGATGCAGCCTCTCAGAAAACGTGGGCAGATGTTGTGAAGTACGCATCCCGCGCACTCGATCTTGACAAGGACAATACAGAAGCGCTTTCACTACGGGCTAAAGCGAGATTCGAACGCAGGGAGTATGCGAAGGCCAACGTTGATTTCGGGTCCTTGCCGGGTGACTTCTGGGCGGCACACCCCGAAGCGATCGCGGACCGATTTGTGGCCCTGGCCGAAGCCGGCTCACCGGCGGCAGCAGCTTTGCGCGATCAATTGACTCCAGATGCGATGGCTCGGCCTGACGTGGCGGGCGCTCTGAAGAAGCTTGGGCCCGTCTACTCGAATGTTGGATCAGAAAGCGGGGCCGGCGCAGGCCCGCCGCCCACTGCTTCGGCTCCATCGCCGGTTGCACCGGAGACCACAACAGCAGCGCCAACGGAACCGGTCGCCCGCGGTTCGTTCACCGGCCCTGCTGCTGATACCGTTTCCCAGAGCAAGCAGCTCATCAGTGAAGGGAAAGCCGTCGCGGCACAAAAAATGCTGTACTCGGCGATCAAGCGAAATCCTAACCGGCGGGATCTGCGGCTGGGGTTTCTCGAGGCGTCTTCGCTGGCATCCGATTGGCGAAGTGCGGCCGCTCAAGTGCCTCTTCTCGAGCCCTTCCGGGTTGGTGAAGAGCCCTACATGTTTTACGCAGCAGTCGTTCTTTTCGAGACGGGCAAAGAGGACCAGGCGCGCGAATATCTGAATCGAGCCCTCCCGAAGCTGGCATCGAGCCCGCTGGTCGATCGTTACTCGCGAAGGATTCTCGGATCCGTTCAGCAATAGAGGTCGATATTGAGGATTGACAGTTGGTCACTACCTCAACATAATCGCAGTCACCACTCCAGAGGAGTTATCCTGAAAATGGTCAAGAAACCAGCTCGGATTTTCGCGGCGGTCGTGCTTCTCTCGGCCAACCTGACTTTCGCTCAGGAAGTTCAGATCATCTCGAATGTGCCGATCGGCTGCGTGCCCGGCAGGTGCCGAGGAGCGCGAATAGAAGCGACCGTCCGGTCGACCGCTCCCGTGACCCGAGTCCGGGTCTTGTTTCACTCCGACGTCGATCCTCGCGATTATTTTCTCGAGATGCAACAGATGAGCGGCGCCAGCGATCAGTACTTCGCGGAGCTTCCCGTCGTCGCGGAGAACACGAAAAGCGTCACCTACTTCATCGCCGCCGTCGACGCCAATGGAAAGACGTATGCGACTGACCCGACCACCGCTCCGGTCACAAGAGACTGCCAGGTTGCCGACAGGACGGGGGTGGCTCGCGATCAGCAGAACCAGTATGCGAAAAGTCTTGTGATCGGCATGACAGATGGCAATCAACCCGCCGACCCGATGGGATTCCGCTGTTTTGGGATTGTTAGCCAGATCACGGTCGCGGGTGACATGAAGCCGAATGAGGCTTGCCGGGCCAAGCGGCGTATCGATCCTTGCGCCGCCGTCATCGCGCCGGCGCTGCTCGTCGCTGGCGGTGCCGCCGCTGCCGTCGCGGTTGCGATCATCGACAAGGACAATCCAAAGCCCGGGCGACCGATCTCTCCTGCGCGCCCCTAGATTTCTGAACAGGAGTCTTCCAGAAAGCCGTTCTCAAGGAACGGCTTTTTTGTTTCAAATCGATTCCGCCTGCGGGCTACACTGGCTGATAGGGTGGAGGAGAGTCGACAATGATGAAGCGGTGGCGGGTGGCGTTTGTTTTCTTGTGCCTGATGGTCCCAGCTGTTTCGGCGATGGCGCAGATCGCCGCGGACAAGGTGCCTCGCAAGAGGACCATTCCCCTTCGCGACCAGATCAAACGTCAGATCGAAGCGAGCCGTTTTCACCTCGGGCCGATGCGTGTGACGCCCGTGTTCGCCTTGAGGAACGTCGGCTACGACAACAACATTTTCGGGACGCCCGAGGACCAGAAGGCCGACTACACCGCAACCATATCGGCCGGTGTGAAAACCATCACGCCATTCGGTCGGAAGGTCTTCTTTGTGGCCGACGCCGTGCCCCAATACACATGGTACGCAAAGTACAGCGAACAAAGTCATGTCGGACAGGAGCTTCATGGGTCCCTACTTGGGCTCTTCAATCGACTGTCAACCGAGGTGACGGGGGAGGACTCGAAGATCGTTTCGCTCATTAATTCCGAAACGGAAAGGCCGGCGCAGGTGAAGAAATCACGGGGGGCTGCGTCGGCAGAGGTGGATCTTCTGGAGCGCTTTTCGCTGTTCGGGGGCGCGGAAACGCAGCGCTTGCGCTATCGTTCCGATGAGGTTCCGGGCGTGCCCTCCTCGGGCGCCGCGGATCTCGATCGGGACGAAAAGGCTTTCCGTGGTGGGTTGCGCTACAAGTTCGCCTCGTATTTCGATGTGTCCGCTCAGGTCGAAAAGACGCGGGCCGAGTTCGATCTCCGGCCGGAGAACCGCGACACTCAGACGACGGCGTATTTGCTCGGTCTTCACTTCGATCGTCCGCGGCTCTTCGTGAATCTCGCCGGAGGACTGCGAAAAGGAGAGCCCCGGCATGGCTCGTCGGTTCCATCCTTCAGCGGTACGACGGGCTCCTATTTTGTGTCGTACGCGCTTTCACGATCGGCCCTCGAGGTATACGGAAATCGCGACCTGATATTCGGTCTCAGCTCGCCTTACTTTTTCGAGACTCGAACGGGCGCGGCAGTGAATATTCGCGCAGGTTACCGCCTGTTCTGGAGGGCCTTCGGAGAGATTGGGAACAATAAGTATCCCACGGCCGTTCTCCTCAGACGGCGAGCGAGTGAAGAGGTCCGACAACGTGAACACATACGGACTTGGGCTGGGCTTTCGTTTGTTTCGGAAGGCTGCTTTGACCTTCCTTGTCTCGAACAGCGACTACAACTCGAATATCGATCAGTTCAGTCGCCGCGTTCTGCGGACAACGGTAGGTCTGAGTTTCTCTGGAGAATTCAATCAATGAAAAAACTGATCCGGTGGACGATGCTTTCGGCGTTGATTTTCGCAATCGTGCCGTGGTCGTACGGACAGCAAGCCACCGGCGAATACCGCCTCGGTCCGAAGGATCTTCTTGAGATCAAGGTTTTCGAGATTCCGGAATTGAATCTCGAGCGTCGTGTGTCCGACGCGGGAACTCTGGTACTTCCTCTCCTAGGCGAGTTTTCCGTAACGGGAATGACTGCCTCCGAAGTGCACGACAAGCTCGAGGCAATGCTGACGGCGAAGTATGTCAATCGCGCCAACGTCTCGATCGTCATCAAGGAGTTTGCGAACAAACCTCTGTCGATCGTCGGGGCGGTCGAGCGTCCCGGGTCTCTGCCGGTCTCAGGACGCTACTCTCTGCTGCAGGCCATCTCGGCCGCGGGCGGTCTGAGCGCCACCGCCGGCAAGAGAATCTACGTTTTGCGCAAGGCGGAAAACGGCCTGACCGACTCTCTGGAGATCAACACCGATGATCTCTTCCGCGGCTCTTCGCAAATGTGGAACATCCCCGTATTTCCATCCGACGTCGTCAATGTTCCTGCCCGATCGACCGTCAAGGTCTACTGCATGGGTGCGGTGAGCAAGCCCGGGGACCTCGAGTTCTACAGTGATGATCGAATCTCGTTGCTCTCTGTGATCGCCAAAGCGGGAGGATTGACCGACCGGGCTTCCAAAGAGATTCACATCAAACATCGCAACGCGGAAGGCAAAGATGTGGAGACGAAGGCGGACTATCGCCGAATCGTGTCCGGGAAGGTTCCCGACCCCACGCTGCAACCCGACGACGTCGTGGTCGTGCAGGAGTCCTTTTTCTGATGTCGATGGATGAGAATCAGACCGACGACCCGACCGGGCCTCAGACCGAGATTCATCTCGCTGAGTATTGGGCGGTCCTCGCCAAGAGACGGAAACTGATCGCCGTCGTGCTGGCACTCTCGTTATCGGTCTCGGCCCTGCTTTGCATACTGGCAAAGCCGACCTACAAAGCGGCGGTCATTCTCGATATCGAGAAGGACAAGGGATCGCCCTTTGACGTGTCGAACGCATCCTATTACTACAGCTATTGGGATCCGGAATTCCTGCCGACCCAGACCCGGCTCATGACGAGTCGCGCCGTGACCGACAAGGTCGTCCGCCAGCTGAATCTGCTTCAGAATCCCGCGTTTACTCCGCAAACCAGCGGGTTCTTCAAGCCCGAAAAGGGGAACTCCGCCGACGAGGCCAGAAAGGCCACGCAAGCGGTAACCCGGGCTGCTGTAGCGATTCAGGGAGGTCTTTCCGTCAATCCGATTCGCGGTACGAATCTGGTCGAGCTCAATTACATAGGTCCGACCCCCGATCTCACAGCGGATGTCGTCAACGCCGTGGCCGATGCTTACATCGACTGGAACCTGGACGCGAAGTATCAGGTGATCGGTCAGGCCTCGAAGTTCATCTCCGCGCAGATCGAGCAGCTCAAGAGCGAGATCGGAGAGAAAGAGCGCGCGCTTCAGGCCTACGGACGACAGAAGGGCATCGTCTCCTCGGATCCACAGAGCAACGTGACCCTGCAGAAACTGGAGTCGCTGAACAAAGACTACGCCAGCGCTGTCGCCGACCGCGTCGCCAAGGAAGCTAGCTACCACGAGGTTGAGAGCGCCCGTCCCGATACGATTGCCGACACCCTCTCAAACGGTCTCATCTCGCAGTTGCGCGGCGAACAGGCCAAGCTCGAGCGTGATTACGCCGAAAAGCTCAATCTATTCAAGCCTGAGTGGCCGGCCATGTTGCAGCTGAAGGCCCAGATCGACAAGGGCAAGACGCATCTGGATTCGGTGATTCAGGAAACCGTTGCCAAAGCGCGGGATTCCGCCAGGGGTGAATACCTGACCGGGCTCCGCCGCGAGGAGAGTCTCAAAGAGGTTCTCCAGGGGCAGAAGAACGAGGCGATGAACCTCAACACCAGCGCCGTCGAGTACAACAACCTCCGAGTCGAAGTCGAGACCAAGAGAGCTCTGCTCGACTCTCTCCTCAAGCGCGAGGCTGAGACCCAGATGACATCGCGCCTGAAAGGCGAGAAGGTCTCCAACATCCGGGTCGTGGAAAGGGCCTTGACCCCTTCGGGACGTTTCACTCCTTCTTACCGCCATAGCGGTTCGATGGGTCTTTTCCTCGGATTGCTCTTCGGTTGCGGGCTGGCCTTCTTTCTCGAATATCTGGATCGCAGTCTCCGCAGTGCCAGTCAGGTTGAACAGTATTTGAAACTGCCGGCTCTGGGTGTCATTCCCGCCGTTGGACGACGTTCGTCCAAGAGCTACTACGGCTACTACGGATACGTGATCAAGAAGAGGAAGAAGAAGGACGAGACGCCACAGGAGATGGTTGAGCCCGAGAGGATCAACATCGAACTGCTACCCCATGATCAGCAGCGATCGACCGTCGCCGAGAGCTACCGGGCCTTTCGCGCATCTTTGCTGCTTTCTCGCGCCGGAGGCGTGAAGTCCATCGTCATTACTTCATCTCTGCCTTCGGAAGGGAAGACCTCTTCCGCCGTCAACCTTGCGATCGTGCTCGGTCAGCTTCAAAAAAGAGTCTTATTGATCGACGCTGACCTTCACAAGCCTCGGCTGCACGAGGTTCTTCGCGTCTCCAATCGCATCGGGCTCGTGTCAATCCTCGCAGAGAATTTCGAGCCTCTGGAGGCCTTGACCAAGACGAGCCTTCCCGGTGTATGGCTTCTTCCGGCCGGACCGCACTCGCCGAATCCATCGGGGCTGTTGTCCTCCGACGGAATGAAGTCTTTCCTGCGGTTTGCTTCCACGCAATTCGATTATGTCGTGATCGACACGCCGCCGGTGTCGCCCGTGGCCGACGCACTTCTGCTCGGGAACCAGTCGGATGGCGTTGTGCTCTGCGTTCAGGCCGGCAGGACCCCCCGAGAGCTCGTGGCGCGGGTACGCGACAAGCTGCTCCGCAGCAACGTGAAGATTCTCGGGGTGATTCTGAATAACCTGGACGACAAGAGTGGAACCTACAGCTACTACCAGCGCTACTACGGCAGCAACAAGCCCGACAATACGGGGTACACAGAGGACATCCTTTCGCCGAGCAGTGCCGCGGCGCGAGCGTCAACCAGAATGCCTGCGGGCGCACCTAACTCGCATTGATCGATCTTCACTTCCACTGCCTCCCCGGCATCGATGACGGGCCTCGTGACTGGAACGAAGCCGTCGCGCTATGTCGCGCCGCCGCTGCTGATGGCACCGGGACGATTGTCGCTACGCCGCACGTACTTCGCGAGATCTGGATCAATGACGACCCCAAGCACCGCAGCGAGCTGCTGTTGAAACTGAACACACTTCTCAGCGGGAAGCCGGCGTTTCTGGCGGGATGCGAATATTTTTTCTCATCCGATGCCGTCGAGCTATGGGAGCTGGGAGCTTCGGGTCCGCTGGTGGGCCTGAACCGTGGAAGTGCTCTCCTGGTCGAGTTTCCAGCCAACCACGTGCCGGCTTGTGCCGAGGCCGTTTTTCATGAGTTTTCACTGCTCGGTGTGACTCCGGTAATCGCGCACCCCGAGAGAAACATCGTCTTCACGAGAGATGTGGAGCGGTTGCAATCTCTAGTGGCGCGAGGCGCCGCGACGCAGATCACGGCCGGGAGCCTGGTGGGGGAGTTTGGCAAGATCGCCCGGGATGCCTGTGAGGAATTCTTCCGTCTTGGTCTCGTGCATGTCGTTGCGTCAGATGCTCATTCCGTGGCACGCCGGCCGCCACGGCTGTCTGCGGCGCGCGAGCGAGTGCGTCGTGATTGGGGAAGCGATGCTGAGGTTGCCTTTTTCGAGACCAACCCTGCTGCTCTCGTGCATTCCGGGTCGCTGGCCGGTTCGGTCAGGTAGACCTCTGTCGGCAAGACTCGCTACACTCCGGGCGTGACTGATCCCCTCGTCCTGCGATCTCGCAGCATGGTGCTGGCAGCGCTTTCTATTCTGCTTCTTCTATTTTCAGTGATGGCCTACCAGCACGATACCTCCGAGCGGGAGAAGGCTCGGAAGTTCATGCGTGATTACTCGGTCGAAGAGCGGCATCCCGGCGAGAGCGAGATCATTGATGACGCTCCATCGGCCGATATCGCTTACCAGGCGGCAGCTCTTGTGGCACTCGACGACGCGCTGGGGACAGTTCCCCTCGAGGCGCTTTCGCCGCGGCTGCGGTCTCTCTGGCTACAGGCGGTCCGCCGGCTTCCGGCCGAGCTCGAGGATGCTCGGGCCCTCGAGCTGCAAGCGGCGGCGATCCGACCTGGATGGCCGTACCACCTGTATCTTGCCGGGAAGCTGACGTATGCGCGGGAACGGCAGTCCAGCGATGTCTTTCGGGCCGCTGAGCAGTGGCTCGTTCCCTTGCGCCTGGCCGCCTCTCGGGCGCCCGGCGACGACGGACTGTGGAATACACTTGCTGGCGCGACGCTGGAGAGCTGGCCGTTCCTTCCTCAGACGACACGGACGGCGAGTCTTCCGGTAATCCGTCGCGCCTTTTTCAATCCGGCGTTTGCCGCACGCGCCTTCGCCGCGACGACCGAAGCCCTGGGGGCGGCGGGGGCTGCCGCGTTGGTTCCCGATGAGCCCGGCTCACTGGATGCGGCCTTCCAAACGTTCATGAGCCGCAACGATCTCGACACCGCATGGGCCTTGCGTCAGAGATGGCGGCAAGCAGAATGGCGATCTCGAAAGCGAGACCTGGAACGTGTCGAGGAACGCGCCCGCCTTCAAGACTCCACCGGACTGCCCGCCGCCGCCCGGCAGTGGTTCGCCCGGCACTCCCTCTGGAACTTTGATGACGGTCAGGGGCGCGCCCAGGTCGCCCGTCTTCTCGAGCTATGGCCCGTCGATCAAGGGGGTCGCTGGGAGACAGATCCTCGTGGCGAGATGGTCCGTTACTTTCTAGCGGGTCGCGAGACTTCCGTAGACGGAGGTGCCCTGCTTCGGGCGACATCCGTCCTCTCGGATGTTCCTGATCCCGTAGCGGCCTCGTGCCGTCTTCTTGGTGGCGACGTCTATGGATCCGAGCGGATGCTCGTTACGGCCGTAAGCTCTGGCGCATTCGAGTGGACGCCTTTCATCCTTCGTCTGGTTCAAAGGCGCCTTGCCGACCGGCAGGTGGAGGAGGCGCGTCGTGCCTTCGAGTATCTCGCCCCGGCGGCGGCAAAAGGATGCGACGTCCTGATCGTGGAGAGTGCGCTTCTTCGCGCCGAGGGTCGTTCGAGTGCTGAGGCCGATCGTAGCCTGGCGATGCTGGAGAACTCCACTTTCGAGGACTCCAACTGGTCTGCTGACGGGCGGCTCTCCGTCTGCATCGATCCCACCGCGCAGACCCAGGGACTGCTGCGGCTTCACTTTGCTGACAAGGTGTCGGCAATCGTCTACGTCGGCTGGGACGATGGCGGGACGAGAACGGTGAGAATAGGGAATGACAGTGCTACGGGTACCGAGCTCTCCTTGAAGGGACTGAGCGGCCGCCACGTTTTGTCGGTGCGAAATCTTGGTCCGGGACCGGCGGTAATTCCAACTCTGGCAACGCGAGAACCGTAGGGGGAGGCGGCAATCCTGATGCCTCTGTCGCTCGCAAAAATACGAAACCTTCGCGCTCGCGTAGGAAGGAGCTTTCCGATTTGACGAAATTGCAGAGGCGGCAGGATGCCGCCTTCCCCCTTTTGGTTTTGACACGCGCGGTACCGGACGCGCAGCTGCGCGTTCCTACGCGTGGACGGACATGATCAGTGTGGCGTTCGTGCCGCCGAAGCCGAATGAATTCGAGGCGATGTGACGCACCAGAGCTTTCCGCGCCGTGTTCGGAACGTAGTCGAGGTCACAGGCCGGATCGGGCGTCTCGTAGTTGATCGTAGGGGGGAGCAGGCCGTTCTGCGCGATCATTGCACAGATGGCGGTTTCGAGCCCTCCCGCGGCCCCCAAGAGGTGCCCGGTCATCGACTTCGTCGAACTGACGGCCAGCTTGTAGGCGTGATCTCCGAAAACTCTCTTGATGGCAATCGTCTCTGCCGCGTCGCCGTGCGGAGTCGAAGTGCCATGAGCATTGATGTAGTCGATCTGCTCGGGCTGCAAGCCTGCGTCTTTTAGCGCCAGCTGCATGACCCTGGCCATGCCGTCGCCATTCTCTGATGGCGAGGTGATGTGATAGGCGTCGCCGGTCATGGCGTAGCCGGTGAGCTCGCAATAGATTCTGGCGCCGCGCGCGATCGCTCGTTCTCTCTCCTCGAGAATGACGATCCCCGAGCCTTCACCCATGACGAAACCATCGCGGTTCAGATCCCAGGGACGCGAGGCATGTTCGGGATCGTCATTCCGCGTAGAAAGAGCACGCATTGCCGCGAACCCACCGAGGGCAAGCGGGCTGATGACGGCTTCAGTACCACCGCAGATCATGACGTCGGCATCGCCCCGCTGGATGATCTTGAAGGAATCGCCGATGGCATGCGCGCCCGTCGCGCAGGCCGTGCAGGGCGCCGAGTTCGGCCCCCTGGCTTTAAAGCGGATGGACACGTGACCCGCGGCCAGGTTTACGATCAGACCAGGGATGAAAAAAGGAGAGATTCGTCCCGGTCCGCGTTCCAGGAGCTTGGTATGAGTCTCCTCGATCAGCGGCAAGCCTCCGATGCCGGAACCGATGATCACACCGGCTCGCTCGGAAAGCGATTCGTCGATCTGAAGCTTCGCGTCATCCATGGCCATCTGGGAAGCGGCAATCGCGTAGTGAATGAACGTGTCGGACTTCTTGATTTCCTTCTTTTCGATCCAGGTTGCAGGATCGAAGCCCTTCACTTCCCCAGCAATGCGGCAGGGATATTCTTTGGTGTCGAAGCGGGTAACAGGGCCGATGCCGGACTTGCCTGCGACCAGGGCGTTCCAGGTGTTCTCGTTCCCGATTCCGAGGGGTGACACCATTCCGATTCCGGTGATGACGACTCTTTTCTTTTCCAACCGATCGCTCCAGAGTAGATCGAGGGAGGCACGCGGATCGGATCCGCACGCGCTCCCTCGAAATTCAAAACCAGTTTGAATGAGCCTTATTGCGCCTTGGCGCTCTTGTCGATGTATTCGACGGCGTCTTTGACGCGCTTGATCTTTTCTGCCTCTTCATCCGAGATTTCGATCCCGAATTCTTCTTCGAAGGCCATGATCAGCTCAACGGTGTCCAGCGAGTCGGCACCGAGATCTTCGACGAAGGACGCATCCGCCGTAACCTCTTCGGCGTCGACGCCCAGCTGCTCTACGATAATCGACTTCACTCTATCCTGTACCGACATCGAACTGACCTCCAGTTTCACTCGCGCAAATTTAGTTACGAACTTTTAGCACAAGGCCGCTCTCTCGTCTATCTTTCAAGACTCGCATCGTGGACAATTCAAAGGCGCTGCGAGAGCCTCTACTCTGCAGCAGTCAACGCTGCCGCCCGATCCCTGGTGCTACCCCGGATCGGCTCGTATGGGGTGTCCATGTTCCGGAAAATTCTCGCTTTTCTGTTTCTCCTCCTTCTCGCGGTGGGAGTGTGGTACTCGGCCCGATGGGTCGAGCATCGAGAGGACCTGCACGCCACGGTGGTTTTCGATCATCCAACGAAGCTTCACAAGAGCAGTCCCTGTCGTGCCGGCCAGCTGGTAATCGGCCGGGTCAGAAGGGTCACCGCGCTGGATGGTCAGACCGCAGTCTCGATCAGGATCGATCGCCAGTACCGGAATCAACTCCTCAGCGATTCCCTGTTCGACGAGGCCGGATCGGGCGCCTCGGCTGCGCTCGAGGTCAACAACAGCATCGCCGTCGGGCCTCCGGTACGCGATGGGGCCGTCATTCATGCCACTGACAGTAGAGTGACACGCTGGATTGCGACCCACGGCCTTCAGCTGGGGAGAAGTGCCTCCAATATGGTGTCGAGAGCTCGCGAAGAGGATTGGAGCAGGGATTTTGAGATCTGGAGCAAACAGGTACCGGAGTGGAAAAGGCAGGGCAGCCAGGTCTACGGTGCGAAGATGGCTGCAGCGCGTGCCAGGGTCGATGCCGTGGAACTACAGTTGAGAAACGGACGAAGAGATATCGAAGCCGACCGTCTGCGTGCTCAGTTCAACGAGTGGCTCGAGAAGGTACGAACCGAAAAATGAACTCGACGTCTCGAAGAGAAAAACGGATCTTCACCTACGAAGCGGCCATCGAGCTGTTGCCGACCGTTCAACAGATCACCACTGCGGCGGCGGGCCAGGTGGAGGCCCTTCTGGAGGGCGACACCGAAGGTGATGAGGCGGAGGTGCCACCCGAGCTCCAGCCACAGTATGAAAAGATCGTCGCTGGCTGGGTTGAATCGATTCTCGGTATTGGCGTCGAGGTCAAGGGCCTCTGGCTGGTAGACTTCGACAGCGGCAGCGGCTATTACTGCTGGCGTTATCCGGAACCTGCTCTGCAATACTTTCATGGCTACGAGGAAGGATTCAGCGGTCGTGTTCAGCTGAATTGACCCTCATGATCAAGGCTGTCGGCTTCGATCTGTGGGAGACGTTGATCACGAGTCCTCCCGAGCTGTCGCGTCGACAGGAGACCTTGCGGCTGAATCGGCTTCAAGACGCCCTGTCGTCACTTGGTCAGGACTCGATCTCGAGGTCAAACCTCGAGCATGCCTACCGGGAAGGGTGGAAGCGCTGTTACGACTTGTACTGGTCCGCGGATCTCGATATTCCCTGCCGTCAGCAGGTCGTTCACCTCATCGAGCTTCTGAATCTCGAGCCGGACGTTCTGGCTGAAGAGGCGGCCGTAGATCGCATCGAGAGCGCCTATGTCGGCGGCCCGCTCGACGACCCGCCACTTCTCGTGCCGGGTGCGCTGGAGACCATCTCTGAGCTCAAAGCGCGTGGCCTCGGCCTCGGCCTCATTTCAAACACCGGCCGGACCCCGGGGAGTGCGCTCCGGGAGATCCTGCAGTTTCATCAGCTCGCTGCCCATTTCGACGTCATGGTGTTCTCCGATGAACATGGGGAATGCAAGCCACGTCCTTCTATTTTCGAGCGTCTTGCAAGCTCCCTCGAGGTCTCCCCCGAGGAGTTGGTTTTCGTCGGCGATCACCCCTGGATCGACGTTTCCGGCGCCAAGCTTTTCGGAATGAAGGCGGTGCACTTCGTTCCGGCCGTTCGCGGCAGCGCCTTCGCCCCGGACGTCTCCTTCGAGACTGTGCCCGCCGATGCGGTCATTACCGATCTGCGGGATTTGCCGGCTGTCATCGAGACGTTGGGCTGATGTCGACGCCGCTCACCATTCGCGCGGGACGTCTAACCCTCCAGGGAAGCTCACGTGCCGGGAATGAGACCTACTTTCGCGTCCGTGAGTTGAACGTGGCACTCGATATCGGGCGATGTCCCAATATCCTCATCGGAGTTCCTGACATCTTCGTGACGCATGCTCATCTCGATCACGCCGCGGGGATTCCTTTCTACGCCGCTCAACGCAAGCTCCAACGTCTCGAGCCCGGAACCATCTACGTTCCAGAGAGTAATCTCGACGATTTTCGGGCGCTCATGGAGGTTCACGAGCGGCTCGAGGACACGAAGTACCGGCTCGAATTTGTCGGCATGCGGCCCGGGGAGAGCCACGCGCTGCGGCGGGATCTCTTTGTGCGGGCCCATCGAGCCACACATCGGGTCGTGGCCAACGCCTATGAGTTCATCCAGACGCGGCGGAAGTTGCGGCCGGAGCTGACTGCGTTGAGCGGGGAAGAGATCGGCCGGATGCGCGCCGCTGGAGCCGAGATCGCCGAGGATCATGAGAGCTCACTGCTTCTTTACACCGGCGATACCGATCGTCGCATGCTCGAGGAATGTGAGAGTCTGTTCACGACCGCGGTTCTGGTCATCGAGTGCTCCTTCACGGCCCCTGAGGACCGCGGACGTGCCACTGAGTACGCGCACATTCACGTCGAGGATCTCTACGACTTCGCGGAGCGGTTCCGAAACGAGGTCATCGTCCTTACTCATTTCAGTCTGCGCGATTCTCCCGCCGAGGCTCATCAGGAGATCGCCTCACGATGCCCTGCTGTGCTACGCGAGCGGATTCGTCTGGCACTCCCGGAACCGTACGATCGGTTGTAGTCTGTGAATCTTTTTCTGAAACGGAAAGGATGCTGGTGCCGCCTTTGCACCAGTCGTCGCCATTTCGAGGGGTCATTTCATCGAATGAATGAGTTACGCCGAAGAGCAGTATCCGTCTGTGTGATGTTTCTGGTGCTGCTCCTGCCAGGGGACACACTGCAGAGCGCAACGAAAAAGAAGGCTGGTCGCAGGGTGCCGCGAAGACATCGTGCCGCTGCTCCGCAACCGGTTGCGACGGCCACTGGCGCTACCCTCGAGGCTCGCCTGCAGTCGCTCCTGGACAGCCCGGTGGCGGCGGGCTCCATCGCCAGCGTGCAGATCGCCGAAGTCGAAAGCGGCCACGTCGTCGGACAACGTAATCCCGATCTTCTGGTTGCGCCCGCGTCCAACATGAAGCTCTTCACGACGGCCGCGGCCCTCGACCTGCTCAAGCCGACCTTCGAGCTGACGACCTCGGTCTACATTCGCGGGGCGGTCGACAAGACCGGCACGTTGAATGGGGACGTGAAGTTTGTCGGAGGAGGCGACCCGACCATCGGCAGCCGCTTCCACGATGGAAAGGCCACGGCTGTCATTGAAACCTGGGTTCGCGAGCTGAAGAAGCAGGGCATTAACGCCGTCGCTGGAAACCTGGTCTTCGAATACGGCTACATGGATACCGAATACATTCATCCGACCTGGCCGGTCGATCAGTTGGTGAACTGGTACGAGGCTCCGATATCCGCGTTCACCATGCAGGAAGGCTGCGTCATGGTTCGGATCCTGCCCAGCAGGCCTGGACAGAAGGCGATCATCCAGCTGGAGCCACCAAACACTCATGTGACTGTTGAGAACAGCTGTCTCACCGGCGCCCGTCGCGGCATCTTCGTCACCAGGATGCTGGGAACCAACAACATCATCGTTCGCGGCGGGGTGCCGGTGCGATCCGGTAACTCGGACATCTACGTGACGATCATGAATCCGATCGACTATTTCGCCAACGTCACGGCGGGAGTGTTTCAGACCAACGGCATTCGGGTAGGCGGGCAGATTCAACTCGTGCCGAAGGATCCGAGAGAGGACTGGAGGCTGGTGGCGCAGCATAAGACGCCGCTGCCAATCATCAATCTGGTCATCAACAAGAAGAGCCAGAACCACTACGCCGAGGAGCTCATCAAGATCATTGGCGCCGAGACAAAGAAGAACGGTTCCTGGAAAGGGGGCAGCGCCGCCATCGCCGAATGGCTGCAGACGAAGGTGGGAGTGCCCCCCGAACAGATTCAGCAGATCGATGGCTCGGGGATGTCGCGTTTCAATCGGGTCACGGCGCATGCCTTCATCGACCTGCTCCGGTACATGTGGAAGAGTCCTTACCGTGGCGAGTTTCTGAGCTCCATGCCCTACAGCGGCGAGCCAGACTCGCGTCTCAAACATCGGTTGAATCAGCCACCCTACGCGCGGCAGGTCTACGCAAAGACCGGCTACATCGTCGGTGTCATAGGACTCTCCGGTTACGTTCATGCTCAGAGTGGGAAGGTGTATGCGTTCTCATTTCTGTTCAACAAGTACCACAGCGGCGTGTGGGGCGTTTACCGGCTTCAGGAGGAGATGCTGAAGGAGATTATTAAGGGAGGGTAGGAGAGGTTTTCGTGGCTGGTTGCTGGTAGCGGGGAAGTGATGTGTCATCCCGAGCCGCAGCGAGGGATCTGGGCGGGGGCCCTTTAGCCAAGCGTATTACGCACAATCTTCCGGCGCCGCGACCGTAAGGCCGCCACCCAGATCCCTCGCTCGACGCTTCTAAGAAACTCCCAGTATTTAGGCCGCTTTGCGGAGGTGTCATCCCGAGCGTCGAGCGAGGGATCTGGGCGGGGGACTCGACCCTTCG
>DASZZV010000262.1:0-5030 GCA_035544835.1 Thermoanaerobaculia bacterium | reverse complement strand
GCCTCGCACAATCGTAAGAGAGCTCCAAGACTCCACACCGCAAGGCCCCCTCCCAGATCCCTCGCTCGACGCTCGGGATGACACCCTGGTTTCTTTCACTCAGACGCCGCGCTCCGCGGTCAATCGCTCGGGATGACACCCTGGTTTCTTTCACTCAGACGCCGCGCTCCGCGGTCAATCGCTCAGGATGACAAGCTCGGGAAACCCGCGTAGATACTGGAGGTTCATTAGAAGCAAGGGCGTGAGGGCGGGAGGGGCGAGGGACCTCACGAAGGACGCCGATGTGAAAATCAATCCGCTTTCGTGAATGATCAGGAGAACGAACCTACAATCGTTCGTCGTACCTGAGGTCCCTCGCCCCTCCCTCCCACCCACCCTTGCTCGGGATGACAGCCACACCCAGAGTGCCTTCGTAGAACACAAAAATCACGCTCTTCCCATCCTTGACACTTTCCGGTGAATGTCGGATAGTACCGGCGGATTCGCATCCCATCAAAAATATCGACGATCGGCATGGCGGAAGACATCACCACTCCTTACCAAGTCACTCCGAAAACACCACTTGCCGGCACTGCCGCCGCTGAGATCCGCGAAGAGGGAGAGGTCACACGAAGGAGTTTCTTCGGGTGGCTCACCATCGCCTGGGTGGCTCTTGCGGCAGCGCTTGCAAACCTCGGTGCGATCACCGGTCGTTTCTTTTTTCCCAACGTGCTCTTCGAGCCGATCTCGAAGTTCAAGGCCGGCTCACCGACCGACTACGCCATAGGCGAAGTCGACGAGCGCTGGAAAGACAAGTACGGCATCTGGGTCGTGAGGAACGAAGAGATCATGTACGCCCTGATCACCGTCTGCACGCATCTGGGCTGTACGCCGAACTGGCTTCCCTCTCAGAATAAGTTCAAATGCCCTTGCCACGGCAGCGGTTACTATCGCACCGGGGTGAACTTCGAAGGGCCTGCTCCTCGACCACTGGAGCGGGCCAGGATCTACGTCGATACGGCCGACGGTCAGGTCGTCATCGACAAATCGAAGCAGTTTCACCAGGAGCGGGGTGAGTGGTCCGACCCTGACTCGTTCCTAAAGCTTTAGAAAATCATTCAGATCGGGGAGCAGCGAGGAGCTGATGGAGAAACTGAGGGAGCTGCAGCAAGGCATCGTCAATTCTCAGGTGTGGAAGTCCGTCTTCCGCGTCGGAATCCCCAACACCAATCGCAAGCGCGTCCTGGCGGTTCTCGGATCGCTCATTCTCCATCTTCACCCTGTCAAGGTCCGACGTTCCGGCGTGCGCATGAGCTACACATGGTGCATGGGCGGCACCTCATTTTTCCTTTTCCTCGTCGAGACAGTTACCGGGCTTCTCCTGATGTTCTATTACCGTCCGACCATCGAATACGCCTACACCGACATCATGGATCTGCGCGAGCAGGCGCCCTTTGGCATCATGCGTGAGATGCACCGCTGGGGTGCGCACGCCATGGTCATCGCCGTCTGGCTGCACATGTTCCGGGTCTTCATGACCGGGTCCTACAAGCCGCCGCGCGAGTTCAACTGGAATGTCGGTGTCATTCTCCTGGTGTTGACTCTTCTCCTCTCCTTCACGGGATATCTCCTTCCCTGGGACCAGCTGGCGATCTGGGCGATCACGGTTGGATCGAACATGGCCCGGGCCAGTCCAGGCGCCGGAAATGAGGGACCCTTATCGGGCTTGCTGAAGATAGGAGACGTGCGTCTGGTCCACTCCGGCGACGATGCCCGCTTTGCGTTGTTAGGAGGGCGTTTCGTGGGCGAATCGACCCTGCTGCGGTTTTACGTGCTCCATTGCGTGGCCATCCCGCTCGGGGCAGCGTTTCTGATGGCAATTCATTTCTGGCGCGTTCGCAAGGACGGCGGAATCTCCGGTCCGCTGTAAGCGGCCAGGCGAGAAGGCAGCGATAGGAACCGGACATGGAAACGATCAAGAACCTGATCAACCTCCTTTCCAGCGCATCGCTGTCGTTCATGCTTCTGTCGTTTCTCTTCGGCTTCATCGTCTATTTCAATCTGATGGACGGGAAGATGAAAGAGGGCGGGGGAAAGGCCTTCATCGCGGTCGGAGTCGTCCTGCTCTTTGCCGGCATCTTCATCCGGCCCCTCCTGTTGCTGGGGATCGTCTACTTCGCCCTCATGTTCCTTCTCTACCGACTGGGACCGCGGCTGTGGGATGGCAAGACAGGTCTCGTCATTCTCCTCTTCGGCGCCGGCTTCTTTGGTCTCTCCATGCTCGACGGTGATTTCTTTCTGATCGCATCGAAAGGGGACAACGTCCCCATCGTCGGCATGATCTACCTGCTAGGGTTCTTCTCCTGGGTAGCTCTGCGCAAGGCTTATCTGAACGACCGGCAGATTCTCGCCGGCGGGATTCCATTCGAGAAAACCGAGTCGGACGAGAAGCTCTTCACCTGGCCCGATCTGGTCTACACCGAGATGTTGTGCATGATCCTGCTCACCGTCCTCATGATCGTCTGGTCGATGGTTCTTCAGGCGCCGCTCGAAGAAGCTGCCAATCCGACCAGCTCCCCCAACCCGGCCAAGGCACCCTGGTACTTTCTGGGCCTGCAGGAGATGCTCGTTTACTTCGATCCCTGGCTGGCTGGCGTCGTGCTGCCGACCTTCATCATCATCGGCCTGATGGCCATTCCCTACATCGACACCAACCCCCGCGGGAACGGCTACTACTCGTTCCGCGAGCGGAAGTGGGAAATCGGGATCTTCCTCTATGGCTTTCTCGTGCTCTGGTCGTTCCTCATCATCACCGGAACGTTCCTGCGTGGGCCGAACTGGAACTTCTTTGGTCCCTACGAGTACTGGGATCCGAACAAGCTGGTCCCGCTGGTCAGTATCGATCTGTCGGAGTTGATCTGGGTCAAGGGTTTCGGTGTGGCGTTGCCGCGGCTCTGGCTGATCCGTGAGATATTCGGCATCACCATCGTCCTGATTTACCTGAGTCTTCCCTTGCTGCTGGCTCGGAAGGTTTTCCGGCGCTTCTTTCTGAAGATGGGTGCTCCGCGTTATTTTGTCGGCGCGTATCTGTTCCTGATGATGATGTCGCTGCCCATCAAGATGTTTCTGCGTTGGCTCGTCAACCTGAAGTACATCGTTCACATCCAGGAATTCTTCTTCAACATCTGAGACCTCTGAGGACTAGCGACATACCTCGATGAAGCCGCAAGAGCCAATTCCCCACAATTACCGGATGGAGACTTTGAACAAGATCTTCGCGATCTCGAGTCTCGTTCTGGTTGCGCTCACCTTGGTCATGATCTGGTACGACTACACGTATGTGCGCGGCTGGAAGAAATTTCAGAGCGGCTTTCTGAACCTGCAGAAGACTCGCCTCCAGAACGATCTTCGGGCTGAGCAGCAGCAGGAGAGCCAGGGCCAGATGGCGGCGCTGGTTCTCAGAATGAAGGCTGGGGAAGCCGAAATCGCACGCAATCGCGAGAGCTATCGCCGGGCTCAACGGAGTCTCGACGACTGGGAAGGCAAACACTACGCGGCCGATCAGGACTATCGCTTCGCCAAGGCCAAGCTCGACGCCATGCGCTATGACGCCGAGACTTCGCTGGTCCAGAAGAGGGACGACGCCGGGGACCTGCAGCAGGCCTTCCTGAAACAACGCAACCACCTCGACCGACTGAAGCTCGAGCTGGAGGAGGTCACCCGTAGCCGGGATGCCGCCAAAGCGGAAGTCGATCGGTGGCTGAAGAAGATCACCGACGTCGAGGATGAAAGCAAGAAACTCACGGCGTCGCGCGACCTGCTCACCAAACAGCTGGCGGCGGTCAATGAGAACGAGCCGGCCTTCGTTCTGCTGAACAGGATTCCTCTCATCGATTTCGTCAGCCCTACGCTGAAGGTCGATCAGGTAGTGCTCAAGGATATGTTCGTCGACGTCAACTTCATGCGTGTGCCGCGCGTCGATCGATGTATGACCTGCCACCGCGCCATCGACCGTTCCGGTTTCGAGTCGCAGAAAGAGGCGGCCAGGCTTCAGGCCGAGCTCCAGCAGAAGCTCGATACCTTCAGGATCGATCCCGACAAGGTTGCCGATACGAAGGCTCGTATCGAGCAGTTGAAGCGGATACAGTCCGAGAAGGCCATTCCGAACCCGTATCGGACCCACCCTCAGCTCGACGCCTTCGTCGGTTCGGCTTCCCCGCATCCGCTGCTCGAATTCGGCTGTACGGTCTGCCATCACGGACAGGATCGAGCTACCGACTTCGCCCGGGCCGGACATACCCCTGACACCGGCAAGCGGATGGAAAAGTGGGAGAGGAAGTACGGATGGGAGCATCAGGATTTCCTCGAGACTCCGATGAAATCACGACAGTACTACGAGGCCGCCTGTCTGAAATGCCACTCCGATCAGATCACTGTGAGTAAGGGCGAGTCGATCACCCGGTCCACGCAGATGGTGGAGCTCTACGGTTGCTACGCCTGTCACAAGATCAACAGCTGGCGCTTCACGAATCTTCGCAAGCCCGGACCGGACCTCAACGGTATCGCCGAGAAGACGAATCCGGAATGGGCCCTTCGCTGGATCAGCGAGCCCCACGACTTCCGCTCCACCACACGCATGCCATCATTTTTCTACCAGCGAAACATGATCGGCCCGGCCGTCAACGATGTGGAGCGGGAAGACAACAAAAAGAAGCAGAACGCCGAGATTCACGCCATCGTCGCCTACCTCTTCTCCAACTCCTCACATCGCGCCTGGCAGGGCGGGGGAGCGGGGGATCCGGGGCGCGGCAAGGCTCTGGTCGAGTCGGTCGGCTGTCTCGGATGCCATATCGCGCAGGACACGTTCACGGACAAGGAAGGCAGGAGCCGTCCGGCGCGGCGCACTGATTTCCCCCTCGAGCGTAACTACGGCTTCAATCTCGTCGGTACCGGTACGAAGGTCAATCCGGCCTGGCTCTTCAACTGGGTCAAGAATCCGAAGCGCTATTACGCCACGGCACCGATGCCCGATCTGCGGCTGTCCGACCAGG
>DASZZV010000261.1:0-5182 GCA_035544835.1 Thermoanaerobaculia bacterium | reverse complement strand
GGATCATAACGATTCTTTTCTTTCGAGCCCCGGCAGGGGCGCGAGCGATCGACAGAAAGAGCGCGTCCAATCGAGGCATCCGGTGGCGGCTTTCGCCCCTGCCGGGGCTCGGTGAAAATTCAAGCAAATGATTGATTCGTGACGTCTTCCAGTGGTTCGCTTCGCTCACCACTGGCTACCAGCTCCGCGGCCCTCCGGGCCAGGCCCTCCGGGCCTCACACACCGGGCTCCGCCCGGTGCACCCACGGCTTACGCCGTGGTTCAAGGGTTTTTGACTCTTTGTGCCGCGGCCTCCTGTTTAGATCCACAGGGAGGTCGGCCACGACGGCCGACACCAAGGTTAAAGACCTTTGCCACATCGGCTAAGTCCTGTGCGCTCAGGACGAAGTCCTGTGCTACACCCGGCTACCTGAGGCGCGATGCCTGGCCGAGATTCAAGGATCCTCCTCCCCGTCGAGTTATAGAATCGTGATATGACCCAGGCAAGCTCTTCCGACACGAGCGCCGAAGCGGATCGAGTCCAATTCGAGCTGTTCGAAAAGATGTCTCCCTCGGAACGAGCCGCCCGGATGACGGGGATCACTCTGGCCGTTCAGCAGCTCGCTTTCAGCGGGATGAAAGTCCGTCACCCCAACGCCAGCGACGACGAGCTCTGGCTCCGCCTTGCCGCGAAGCGCCTCGGGCCGGAGCTCGTGAAAAAAATCTACGGTTTCGACCCGGAGCAGTGTTGACGCCAATCGATCCCCTGGGCGTAGCGCAGCTAATCGCCGAACTCCTCGAACAGAGCGGCCTTCGATATGTGATCGGCGGATCGGTCGCCGCGTCATTGATGGGTGAGCCGCGTTCGACGCTCGATCTCGATCTCATGATCGAATCCGACCCAGTCAAGGTACGCATCCTGGTAAGTCTTCTGTCAGAAATCTGCTACGTAGACGAAGAGAATGCGCTTGACGCTGTCCAACGCCGGACCTCATTCAATGCGGTTCATTTCGATAGCTCGATGAAGATCGACTTCTTCATCGTCGATAATGCGCTTTCTCAGGAGCAGCTTCTCCGCGCCCGTCGAATTCCCCTCTCGTCAGGCGTCTCTCTGTATTTCTACACTCCGGAGGATCTCATCGTGCGCAAGCTGCTCTGGTTCCGCATCGGAGGAGAACCCTCGCAACGGCAATGGCGTGACGTCCTCGGGATTCTGCGAACCAGCCGGAGTGAAATCGATCGTGCCTTTCTTGGTGACACGGCGGTCAAGGCCGAGGTGGGCGACCTTCTTGAACGAGCACTCCGCGAAGCTCCGGAGTAATCGAAGACTTAAAAACCAAGATTTCTCCAAGAACTCTCGGACCGAAGAGGCTTATCTTGGAAGGGATGAGGTCGTCCTGGATCGTCGCCTTCGTCCTGTTCTGCGGAACGGAGCTCCTGGCGCAGAACCGCGCGGGAAGCGTGTACGGAAGGACGATCGACGAGACTGGAAGAGAGTTGCCTGGTGTCACCTTGACACTCTCGGGAACGGCCGGCCGGAAGGTTCGAGTCAGCGATGAAAACGGGACGTTCCGCTTTCTTCAGCTCGACCCGGACGAGTACTCGCTCGCTGGAGAGCTCGAGGGATTCGCACGAGTCGTGTACCCAAACCTGCGCATCCATGCCGGGGTGAACGTCTCATTCGATCTTCGATTCGCGTTACTTCATGAAGAGAGGATCACGGTGACCGATCAGGCGCCACTGCTGGATCGACGAAAGATCGAGCATGGCACGACTCTGGACGGGCTGTACCTGGAGCGAGCTCCCAGCGCGCGCGATCCATGGTCGCTGCTGAGCAGCGTTCCCGGAGTGCTTGTCGATCGGGTAAACGTTGGCGGGAACGAGAGCGGCCAGCAGGCCAGGTTTGTCGGACCGGGCGCCCTGACACGCGACAACAACTATGCGATCGACGGGGGGCAGGTCACCGAGATGGCGAGCATCGCCTCACCCGGCTACTACGACTTCGACGAGATCGCGGAAGTCCGAGTTACGACCGGCGGCGCCGACGTAGCGCTCATCAGCTCGGGTGTGACGATGAATGTCGTCATCAAACGGGGAACGGACAGCCTTCGCGGATCGGCGAGAATCTTTGGTACCGACAAATCGCTGCAGTCGGAGGCTCACGTCCCGGAGTCTCAGTTCGGTGCTGGCCAAAGTCGAATCGCCACGAACCAGATCCGCAGCATCTATGACGGCGGAATCGAGTTGGGCGGGCCAATCCGTCGCCAGCGCTCATGGTTCTGGGGAGCGTGGGCGAAAAATCAGATCGACCAGAATGCGGCGAGTGGCGGGCGCGACGATACGTCGCTGAACACGGCCGCCTTGAAGCTCAACGCGCAGCCGAGTCCGGCGTCAGCGCTGGTGGCTTGGTTCAATCGCAGTGAGAAGACGAAGTCAGGACGCGGCGCCGGACCGACTCGCGCGGCCGAGACGACATGGAATCAGAGCGGCGTAAGCGACATCTTCAAACTCGAAGGCTCGCATATTTTCGCGCCGGGACTCTTCGTGAGCAGCTTCTATTCGCGCACCAGAGAACCGTTTGAGCTGATCCCGAGAGGCGGAGTGCTCACGGAGACAGCGCAAGGTTCGGACGGAGTGTTTCGCGGCAGCTTTCAAACACTGCAGCTCGACTTCACCTCGCAGGAGGCGCAGGTCGAGGGGCTGGGGTTCGTCCAATCGGGTCGGGTGAGCCACGAATTGAAGTTGGGTGGCCGGCACCGCCGCTTCGAGGGGACGGCGAGGGGAGGCTGGCCCGGTGGTCGGGATCTGGTCGACATCGCCGGCACGAACTTCGGTCTTCCCGATGGCCCACAGGACATCTTCTTTCTCAACCGATTCGTCTCCTCCGGAAATCTTCACTACACATCGGCCTGGCTTCAGGACACGTTGTCGTTCGCTCAGTGGACGATGAACGCCGGCATTCGAGCCGATCGGCAGTCGGCTACCAACGATGCCGTGTCGGTGCCGGCGAACCCGGTGCTTCCCGTGATCTTTCCGGCTCTGAATCTCTCTCGCGACCATGCCGGCGGCTTCGTCTGGAACGATTTTCAGCCGAGGATCGGTCTGACGTATGCGCCTCGAACCGACACGCTGGTTCGGGTCAGTTTCTCGCAGTTCGCTCAGCAACTCGACGGCTTCCTGGCTACGCGAAGTAACGGCCTTGCCTATCCCGGCGCGACGGCGTTCTTTCTGTTTCTCGATGCCAACGGGAACAATCGCTACGACGGCGGCGAGACGACTCAGTTTCTCTCCGGCACGAACTTCGATGTTCTCCAGCCGGCGGTCAGTCCGAATCGCACCGACTCGCACCTGCGGGCGGCGCGTACGAGAGAATCGATCGTCGAGGTGGAGCGGTCATTTCGGAGCAATGTTGCCCTTCGGCTGTCGGTGACGGCGAGAACGACCGATCGGATTTCCGAAGAGCGGCTGCTCGTGCACGACTTCAACTCCGGGGGCGGGGCGGTCCGGGTCGCGACGCGCGACGATTACATTGCTGACCGGGTCCTGACCGGCTCTCTGCCGAATGGTCAGAGCTACTCCGTTCCGACCTACGCGCTCCGGCCCGGGATCCGCTCTTCCGGAGGGAGTCTCCTCACGACCGGCGACCGCCGGCAGAAGTACGCAGGCGTTTCGCTTTCGTTCGCCCGACCGCTCAGCGGCAACTGGGCGGCGCAGGGATACCTGACTCGCTCGAAATGGAACTGGAGGACAGGCAGCGAGTTTGCGAGATTCGACGATCCGAACGACATCCTCAACGGAGGTGACAACAATGGTGCCATCGTTGCGGAGCAGGCATCGATCTCGGCCGGCCTCGATTTGAAGGAGAACGTCTTCCTGAACAGTCGTTGGAGCTTCGACTTGAGCGGCCTCCTTCAGGTCGGGCACGCGCGAAAATGGGGATTCGACGTGGCCGGCGACATCAGTGGACGTGAAGGCTACCCTCTTCCGTACTACGCAACGTTCATTGGTGCCGACCGGAGCTCCCGCCAGATCCAGGTGACCGGCGCGGTCGACTCGTTTCGCGCAGCCAGCCTCGTCACCACCAACCTGGCGCTGCTGCGGGACTTCTCTGCGCGCGGTATGGTCTTCACGTTCTCGCTCGCCGCCTTCAACCTTCTCAATAACGCCACTGTTCTTCAGCGAGACCTCAAGCTCAACGGCCGGCGCGCCGACTATCTCAACGAAGTCACCAGTCCTCGCATCGTTCGTCTCGGTGTACGAGCCCAGTGGAAATGAGTTTGCCACCCCGGATCGCCAGAACGCGCTGGATGCGCATATTGATCGATCGTCGGCGCGAAGCTACGCAGTGACCTGTCGCGTCAAGGCTCGAGATCGATCGACGCTTTGCCGTCCGTCACGTTGAAGAGCCACGTGAGGAAGTGTAGCGCGGGCGGGATCGCACCGAGCTGTTACCATTTGACGATGGCACTCCGATGCTTCAAGTGCGGCGCCGAGCTCGAGCCTCATTACAAGGCCTGCCCCATCTGCGGCGACCCTATCAGCGATTTCGTCCGCGAGCACATGAGTGTCCCGATCGATGGGAAGTACGAGATCGTGTCACGCCTCGGGGTCGGAGGCATGGGCGAGGTCTACAAAGTTCGCCACATCCATCTGAACTCGCTCCGGGTCATCAAGTTGATGCGAGCCAACATCATGACTACGCACGGCGCACAGGAGCGATTCATTCGTGAGGCCCAGCTGGCGACGCAGATCCAGCATCCCAACGTGGCCATCCTCCACGACTTCGCCACGCTTCCCGATCAGACCTACTACATGGTCTGGGAGTTCATCGACGGGATCAATCTCGCCCAGTTGATCCGGCAGAAAGGAACACTCTCGCCGCGCGAGGCTGCACGGATCTCCATCGATGCCCTCCTCGGGCTCGATGCCATTCACCAGGCCGGCGTTGTCCATCGCGACGTGAGTCCGGAGAACATCATGCTGTCGGCCGGCCCGGGAGGCCAGCAGCGGGTGAAAGTCATCGACCTCGGCATCGCCA
Organism: Thermoanaerobaculia bacterium; assembly: GCA_035544835.1. Taxonomy (GTDB): domain Bacteria; phylum Acidobacteriota; class Thermoanaerobaculia; order Gp7-AA8; family Gp7-AA8; genus DASZZV01. The sequence goes on along the minus strand of DASZZV010000261.1, from coordinate 165 downwards.
AGCAGTGGGATGCGACCTCGGGCGCGACGGAAACCGGGATGTTCGTCGGCAAGTGGAAGTACTGCTCACCCGACCACCTCGGCGTGCTCGAGGAAGGTGAGCACATCGACGGACGCGCCGACATCTACTCGTTCGGCATCGTGCTTTACGAGATGCTGGCCGGGC
>DASZZV010000260.1:0-13894 GCA_035544835.1 Thermoanaerobaculia bacterium | reverse complement strand
CACTCCCCCGCGGCGCGAGCACTTTCCCATCCGCAATCGCATCATCTCCGGGCTCTGTTCCGCGGTCGTGGTCGTGGAGGCCTCGGCGCGAAGCGGGTCGCTCATCACGGCGCGTCTCGCCGGCGAGCAAGGTCGCGATGTGCTTGCCGTTCCCGGATCGATCTTCTCGGCCGGGTCCGAAGGAGCGCACGGCCTGATTCAGGACGGCGCGAAACTGCTGCATTCCATCGAAGATCTCTTCGAGGAGTTGCGGGTGGAAAGGCCCGTCGGGCGGCCAAAGCCCCGGCGCCAGGAGTTGCCGGCGCTGGATCCTCCCGCGGAGCGTCTCCTCTCGGCACTGTCACGCGATGAAGCACGCCACATCGATAGCATCGCTTCGTCGCTCGGCAGCCGGCCTGGTGAGCTCGCCGAGCTTCTGCTCACGCTGGAGATGAGCGGCGACATCAAGGACGTCGGGGGAGGGAGGTACCTGCGAATGAGGGAGTAAGAAGGGAACGCCGCCGTTCGTGGCAAGGGTTTCCGAACCCTTGTGCCGCGGCGTCGAGCCGCGGCGTTCCTGTAACGATTCACACCAACCCAGGCCGGCGCGGCCGGCATGATGCCGGCGGCACGGCCGCCTGGAAGGCGGCGTTCCGGCTGGCGACGCTACGCGAAATGATCTTCGATCGCATGCTCGCTGCGGTTCTGCGCGATCTTGATCGCGATCAAGATCGGCACTCCCAGCTGCACCGTGCGAAACAGCACTTTCGGCACCCCGAATCCGAGCAGGAAACCGAAAGCCGCTCCGGCGGCCATCAGCTGTGGGGCATGATCGGAGGCCATCTTCGGAAAATCGAGGTTGCTGCGTAGGCGGCGATCGATCTCATCGATCCGCTCACTGACTCCGTCGCGAGCCCTCTCGATAGCCAGCTCGATATGCGCTCTTACATGATCCTGATCTTCAGTCGACATTACGCCGTCTCCTTTGCCCGCTCGATTCCTGACCTGATGGCGTCGATGTCGGTCTTGATGTTGTCGATGGTCGCAGCAGGCAGGAATTGTACTGTCGTGATCTTCTTCTTGCCCGACAACCCCAGCACCGTGGCGATGAGGAACAGCACAATGGTCACGATCAGAGACGACAACCAGGCCGGAACGCCAAGCGCGACCAGACCCAGAAGAGCAGTGACGAAAAGAAAGCCGAGTCCCAGCAGGCCGCAGAAAAGCGCCGCCACGAGCAAAGCACTGCTGGCGCCCAGTCCCGCAATAGCCTGCCGCACCTCGAGTTTGGCCAGTGCCACCTCGCTGCGAACCAGCGTGGAGAGATCACTCGTCAAACCCTTGAAGAGTGTTCCCAGAGATGGACGCGCTTCTGTTTCGATTGCCATGCGAACTCTGCTGAGCAAAGGCTATACCGGGTTGGAAGAATGTAGAAGGCAGAATGCTGAATGCAGAAAGAAATGAGGTTGGTTCCCCTTCCCTCTCCCCGGCGGGGAGAGGGTGCGGCCGCAGCCGCGGGTGAGGGGCCGCGCGTTAACGCTGCTTGACCTCTGCTACGCAAAAGCAACGACCCACACTGCCGTGCCCTCGCACGTTATGGCCAGACTGTTACGCCCCTCTCCCGGCGCTGCGGCGCCACCCTCTCCCCGCCGGGGAGAGGGAAGAAACTTCAACGCGCTTTTGCAGTGTTTCCATTCGATTCTTTCCTCTTTTCCGGCTAAGCTCCCGCGCCATGACGTCCGATGTCGAGCTGGTGAAGGATTTTCGATTCGAGGCTGCGCACTTCCTGCCCAATGTCCCCGAGGGGCACAAATGCCGGCGCATGCATGGTCACTCCTTTCGAGGCGAGGTGGCGGTGCGAGGAACAATCGACCCTCACACGGGGTGGCTACTGGACTTCGCCGAGCTCAAAGCGATCCTGGAGCCGATCGTCGAACAACTCGATCACTATGTTCTCAACGAAATCGCCGGACTGGAGAACCCGACCTCCGAGCATGTTGCTATCTGGATCTGGCGACAGCTGCAGCCCTCGCTGCGAGGTCTGTTCCGCGTCACCGTCGAAGAGACCTGCACGTCTCGCTGTCACTACTTCGGCTGATCGCGACGGAGCGGCACGAAACGCACCGCCACGATCGGCAACCGATCGACGATCTCTCCCCTTCTTTTTAGCCTGTAAAGCATCTGATCCTCTCCTCCAACGGGCATTACACTGCGTCCGCCGTCCACGAGGAGTCCGTTGATTCCTTCCGGAAACCGGACCGGGGCCGCGGCGCAGAGAATGCAATCGAAGGGCGCCTCATCGTCGAAGACCTCGAGTCCGTCTCCCCGCCGGAAAGTCACATTGCTCAGTCCCATCCCGGCGATGCGAGCGCGGGCTGCCTCGAGCAGCGATGCCTCCAGCTCGGCCGAGTAAACATGGCCGGCCAGGCGCGCCAGGATCGCAGTCTGATATCCCGAGCCGGTCCCGATCTCCAGGACGCGCTCGTCTCCCTTCAACTCCAGCAGTGAGGTCATCAGAGCGACGATGTAAGGCTGCGAGATCGTCTGCTCGAACCCGATCGGCAACGGCGAGTCGTCGTAGGCCGCCCCCTTCAACGACTCAGGGACGAAGGCCTCGCGCGGAACGTCGCGCATGACCTCGAGCACCTTCTGATCGTGAACTCCCCTGGCGGCGATCTGCCGTTCCACCATCAGCAGGCGCGCAGCTTCAGGCTCCATCGTGACAAAGCTTAAAGGCAGAAAGCTGCTAGCTGCTAGCTAAAAGCTTGAGGCTAGCAGCTAGAAGCTAGAAGCTGCCTTCTGGTTTCTGCTTTCCGGTTTCCCTAAACTGTCCCCTCATGTCCGACTGGAAGAGTCTCTGCGAACGAGTACTCGCTGATCTGCGCCGTCGCGGCGCCCGTTATGCCGACATCCGCCACTCGGTGATCACCGACGAAAACGTTCGCGTCCGAAACGGGTCGGTGGAAAGCCTGCACGCCGGACTCGATCACGCCATCGGTGTCCGCGTGCTGGTGGGTGATGGCTGGGGATTCGCCGGCGACTCTGAGGTGTCGGCCGAAGCGCTGGAGCGCACGGCCACACGCGCTCTGGAAGTCGCGGCGGCCAGCCACATCGCGGCGTCGACGCGAGTCGTGCTCAGCGACGTCGCACCGGCCATCGCCTCCTGGTCGTCCACCTATGTCATCGATCCCTTCTCCATTCCCGCTCAGAAAAAGATCGAGGTGCTGCTCGCGGCTACAGAGGCGATGCGCGGCGACGATCGCATTCACCAGGTCTCAGGCGAGATCTCCTGCTACCGCATGGACAAGATCTTCGCCTCCAGCATCGGCAGCTATATCGAGCAGTCGTCCACCGAGATGGGCGCCGGCCTCGAAGCAATCGCCCTCGATGGTCCCGAGTTCCAACGGCGCTCCTACCCCACCTCGGTCGGCGGTGATTACCAGGCGCGCGGATGGGAGTTCATCGAAGAGCTCGACCTGCTGGGAAACGCTCCCCGCATTCGCGACGAGGCCCTGGCCCTCCTGGTGGCCCCCAAAGCGCCGGCCGGTAACTTCGATCTCCTCATCGGCTCCTCACAACTGGCGCTGCAGGTTCATGAGTCGTGCGGCCATCCGACCGAGCTCGACCGGGCTCTCGGCTATGAGATCTCTCTGGCCGGGGGATCCTTTCTCCAGCCGCCCATGCTGGGGCAGTTGCAGTATGGAGCGCCGATCGTCAACCTCGTGGCCGACGCCACCATCCCGAGCTCGATCGGCTCGTTCGGCTTTGACGATGAAGGGGTGCCGGCTCAGCGCTTCCACCTCGTTGAGAATGGAATGTTCGTCAACTACCTGACCAGTCGTGACACGGCCCCGGTGGTCGGCAAGACCTCGAACGGCACGGTCCGGGCCGAGTCGGCTAACCGCATTCCGATCATCCGGATGACCAACATCAATCTCGAGCCCGGTGATTCTTCCTTCCAGGATGTATTGGCCGACACGAAGAGGGGCATCCTGATCGACACCAACAAATCATGGTCGATCGACGACCTCCGCCTGAACTTTCAGTTCAGTTGCGAGATCGGTTACGAGATCGAGAACGGACAGATCGGCCGGATCCTGAAGAATCCGATTTACACCGGGAGCACACCTCGTTTCTGGAACAGTTGCGACGCTATCTGTGGTGCCGAGACCTGGCGTGTCTGGGGCCTGCCAAATTGCGGGAAGGGCGATCCGATGCAGACCATGCGCGTCGCTCATGGAGCGCCCGTGGCGCGGTTCCGCGGCGTGGAGATGGCATGAGCGGCCACGATCTGGCGGAGATCATCGAGACCGCTCTGGGAACAGCTCGAGCCGATGAGGCGGATGCCGTAGCCATACGCACCGATCGCAACATCACCCGTTTCGCCAATTCCACGATTCACCAGAACATGTCTGAGCGGAGCGCCAGCCTCACCGTGCGGGTCGTCGTCAGGAATCGGATCGGCGTCGCCTCGACCACATCCCTCGACAGGGACTCCATCGAGCGGGCCACAAAGCTCGCCCGCGACATGGCCGAACGCAGCGACCCTACCGAAGGCTTCAAGGGACTCGTCTCGGAGGGTACCGAGGTGCCGCGCCTGGCCACGGTGGACGAAGCGACCGCTCATCTATCGCCTATGTCCAAAGCCGAGGAGATCAAAAGGATGTTCGATCTCGGGGCTCGCGACGGTTGCATGTTCGCCGGCTCCTTCACCACCGGCACACTCGACATCGCCACCGGCAACACCCACGGCCTCCGGCGCGAAGCGGCGACAACGTCGGCCGATGCCACCGTGATTGCACTGCGGGGCGAGCTGTCCGGATATGCGACGCGCTGTTCGCGTTCCAGCGGGGGCGTCGGAATCGAGGCACTCGGCGAGGAAGCGGCCTCGAAAGCACGTCTTCTGGCCGATTGCCCGGCCCAGATCGAGCCGGGACAGTACGACGTCATTCTCGAGCCGGCGGCGCTGGCCGAGGTTTTCGAGTGGATGAACATGATCAGCTTTTCGGGGTCATCGTTCGAGGATGGCTCCTCCTTTTTCGTGGGGAATCTGGGCAAGGGACTCCTTCACGAGAGTTTCTCGCTCACCGACGACGCTCTGGATGAGAATTTCCTTCCCTTCCCTTTCGATATGGAAGGCGTGGCCAAGCGACGCGTCCCGCTGGTGGAAAGTGGAATCCTGCGCGGCGGGGTCGTGGACAAGATCATGAGCGACCGGCTCGGCGTGCCTCTTACCGGAAGCGCCGCCGGTCTCGGTTCTTCGGAGCACGGCATGGCACTGCATCTCTCGATGGCGCCGGGAACGGCATCCCGCGAAGAGCTCATCGCCTCCACTTCCCGCGGCATCTGGGTGACGCGCTTCAACTACGTCAATGGCTTGATCGATCCCAAAGCTGCGGTGATGACCGGGATGACCCGCGACGGGACGTTCCTGATCGAAGAGGGCAGGGTCGTGGCGCGCCTACCGAATCTGCGGTGGACCGAGCCGATGGTCGAAGCCTTTTCCCGCATCGACGGCCTCACTCGCGAGCGCCGTATCATCAGCACCTGGTGGAATCCCACGGGCGGAACGATCGCCCCGACGACGCGGATCCGCGGGTGGAACTTCACGGGAGTGCAGGCGAGGTAGGAGATTTCGGATTTCGGATTGAAAGGCAGCATATTTCGCGTTGGTCTCTGCTTCTAAATCCGAAATTCGAAATCCGAAATTCGAAATCCTCTCACCCCCACGTCAACTGCCACTGACAATCCGCTCCCCCACGGGTCAGGCAGGAGTTGTGTACCACGTGCGTATTCTTCACTCCGGTCATATCGCCGAGCCCTTCAATCCAGCCGGTGAAACGGGCGCAATGTGCCTCCTCCGAGGGGAAGTCCGACAGACGGATGCGAGCAGAATTGCCCGTGACCTCTTCGACACTGAGAACGCCGTTGCTGTGCACCGTCGACCACATCGTCGAGGCCTTTCGCAGCAGCGCCGGCGGTGTCAGAACCATGGTCAGGATGCGATAGATGCCGATGGCGTCGCGCAGTTCTGCCCTTCCGGCCCTGTTCCCGAACTTATCCAGCGACTCGCCCTTTACCTTCGCAGCCTCGACGGTCAGATGATTGAGGGTGAACTCAGAGATCTTCTGACTTGCCAGAATGGAGCGCTGTTTCACAATCTCCTGATCGGCCGGGGAAAGGGCGGCAATGGCGCGCGTACGCTGCTCAACCGTCAGATCGGTTTCGAGAAACTTCAGGAGACTCCGAAGGATCGCTCCCTTCGTGGTGGCATGATCCTGTTCGGTCATCGGAGCACCTCCGGACCTTCGGTGAAGCGACTCCCGTGCCGAAGCGTTGCATTGTTCCCGACAACCGTCCCCCACGAGAGAGGTTTGAGTCCTGGATTCGCCCTACTAGTCCTCGAAGAAGGGGATGCGATATTCCGATTCTTGCCGCGCCGCAAACTTTGTGTCAGCCTGAAGGAATCTTGAGTAAGCCTGCCCGATGAAGAAGCGGCCAATCCTGCCTCCGCCCCAGATCCAACCCGACAACTATCGGATGTACATGGTCGTCAACTACATGTGCTATCTGGGCATCCCTGCTCACCTGGCTTTCATCCCGTTCTTTTACTGGCTCGGGGTTCCCGTGATGGCCTTCTTTAACATTTTCAGCACGATCGCCTGGGTCATCGCCTGGGAGACCAACCGTCGAGGAAAGCACTGGCCGGCCATCAATCTATTGACCATCGAGGTCGTTCTTCACTCCGCTCTGGCGACCTACTGCATGGGATGGGACACCGGTTTCCAGCTCTATCTGATGCCGATGATCACGGTAACGATGATCAACAACAAGATGAAGAAGCTGACCATGCTGGTACAGGCTCTAGGCCTGGTCGGTCTGTACGCCGCCCTCTATACCTACAAGACCAGCCTTCGGCAGGGAGTGATCTCGACCCCCCTCGTCACGCCGGTCTATTACGCGAACGTGGTAATCGTCTTCGCCGCGCTCATGATCATCAGTTACTACTTCCGGCAGGCTTCGCTGACCGCGGAAAAGCGGATGGAAGAGCTGGCCACCACCGACGCACTCACGACTCTGGCCAACCGCAGAAGGATGAAGCAGCTTTTCGATTCCGAGCGCGCGCGGGTCAAGCGAAGCGGACGCGGTTTCACCCTGGTCCTGTCGGACATCGATCACTTCAAGCGATTCAATGACACCTGGGGTCATGACTGCGGAGATTACGTTCTCAAAGAGGTGGCGGCGACACTAAAGCGCTCTCTCCGCGAGCAGGACACGGTCGGTCGCTGGGGAGGCGAAGAGTTCATCTCGCTGCTTCTCGAAACGAACATTGAGCAGGGCATGCAGGCCGCCGAGAAGATGCGTAAAGCCATCGAGGAGGAACGCTTCCAGTTCGGCGGCCACGATCTCTCCGTGACGATGACCTTCGGCGTGGCCACCTTTGAGCCCGGCGACGATCTGGAGACGTCGATCAAACGCTCGGATGAGGCCCTGTATGTCGGCAAAGAGGGCGGGCGCAACCGCTCGGTGGCCTGGTCACCGACCGAAGCTTCGCTCGCACCCGCCGTCGAACGCGCGTAGAGCGTTCTTGTGTGGCACAGGCTGCGCAGGTTTCCAGAGCTTGTCATCCTGAGCCGCCGCGGCGAAGGATCTCCAGTGGCAGGATCTGAAATTTAGGATCGTTCTATATCTTGAGATCCTTCGCTGCGGCTTCTAAATGACACCGTCGGCATGAGCCGAGGGGAGCGGGCGCCTTCGCCCGCTCTCATTAGACAAATGGTCGAACATAGGAAGACGATCTTTCAAGAGCGGGCGAAGGCGCCCGCTCCCCTCGGTCGTTCCGTGTCAGCTCTCTCAGCAAAGACGCTTCCGCCTTTCAACGGCTCACGATGACAGGCTTGCTCCTTTCCCTCATCGACGCCCGGCATCACATTCATACCCCGATTCGATCTAGACTCTCTCCCCGAGGAGAACTTCATGAGCGACGAGAAAGTGGGGAACCGGGGACTGACGCGGAGAGCGATGCTCGAATCAGCCCTTCTGGGCGGCGCGCTGGCGGTAACAGCTCCGCTGCTCACGGTTACAAACGCGATAGCCGACGAAAGATCTCCGCTGAATCCGTTCGTCCCCTCGTTCGATCTCGACGAAGCGACGCTGGCCGGACTGCAGACCAGGATGGAGCGAGGCGAGAGCACCTCCCGTTCCATCACCGAAAAATATCTCGCTCGGATCGCCTCCGTCGATCGCACCGGACCGAACCTGCACTCCATCATCGAGCTCAACCCAGACGCTCTGGAGATCGCCGACCAGATGGACGTCGAGCGCAAGGGGGGAAAGGTTCGCGGACCCCTTCATGGCATTCCCGTTCTGATCAAAGACAACATCGATACCCACGATCGAATGCGCACGAGTGCCGGCTCACTTGCGCTGGCGAGCTCGATGGCACCGCGGGATTCTTTCGTCGTGGAGCGTCTACGCGCAGCTGGGGCCGTGCTGCTTGGAAAGACCAACCTGAGCGAGTGGGCCAACTTCCGCTCGACTCACAGCTCCAGTGGCTGGAGTGGACGCGGTGGGCAGACTCGCAATCCCTACTCGCTCGATCGCAACTCCTCGGGATCGAGCTCAGGATCGGCGGCGGCCGTTGCTGCGAATCTGTGTGCCGCGGCAATCGGTAGCGAGACCGACGGATCGATCGTCTCCCCGGCCTCGACATGTGGCATCGTCGGGATGAAACCGACGCTCGGCCTGGTGAGTCGCGCCGGGATCATTCCCATCGCTCACTCCCAGGATACGGCCGGCCCGATGGCGCGCACCGTCGAAGACGCCGCTGCCCTTCTCACCGCCGTTGCCGGCGTCGATCCGCGCGACGAAGCGACGGCATTCCACAAAACCGCCCCGATCGACTACCGCTCCGCGCTCCGACGCGACGGTCTCAAGGGCGCCCGCCTCGGGATCGTCCGCGCCAAGGCTTTCGGATACAGCGGCAAAGCTGATCCGCTCCTCGAAGCGGCGATCGGAGCGCTTCGAGCCGAGGGTGCGACCGTCGTCGACCCGGTCGTTCTTGATCATCTAGGCGAGTACGACAACGATGAACTGCTCGTTCTCCTCTACGAGTTCAAGGCTGATCTCAACAAGTATCTTGCCGGACTCGCCCCCGACAATCCTCGAACGCTCAAAGACCTCATCGCCTTCAACGAACGGAATCGCGATCGCGAGATGCCTTATTTCGGCCAGGAGCTTTTCCTGCAGGCCGAGGAGAAGGGGCCTCTGACTTCGAAAGAGTATGTCGATGCCCTGGCCAAGTGCCGCGATCTTTCGAGAGCAAAAGGAATCGACGCGGTGATGGACAAAAACAAGCTCGACGCTCTCGTGGCCATCACCGGGGGCCCGGCCTGGTTCATCGATCTGGTGAACGGAGACTCCTACACCGGAAGCGACTCGACCTCCGCTGCAGTGGCCGGTTATCCGCACATCACGGTTCCGACCGGCTTCATTCAGGGGCTACCCATCGGCCTCTCCTTTTTCGGGCGGCCCTGGAGTGAGGCTACGCTATTCCGGTTGGCCTACGGGTATGAACAGGCCACAAAAGCTCGACGGACTCCCCTGTTCAGGCCTCGCGCCATCGAGCTGTAAAGTGGCACGGGCACTCCGTAACCGTATGCTGCGTTGCGACAAGCTCAATACCGCTCGGTACTGATCATGATCTCTTGCATTCCACTGTCAATACCGTTCAGTATGGAGTGATGAAAGAAGAGCGGAAGACTCGAGAAGGAGTGCCGACACGCACGGTTGAGGACTGGGAAGAGGCAGCTCTCGACATCATCGCCACCAGAGGCATTGGGGCCCTGTCGATTCCCGATCTGGCTCGCACGCTCGGCGTCACGAAGGGCAGCTTCTACTGGCACTTTGCGACGCTGGCTGATCTGATCGCCGCGTCGGTGAGCCGGTGGGAACAAAGCGATCGCATCGCCCTGGACGAGGTTCGCGAGATTGCTGACGCCGCCGCGCGTCTCGAGGCTCTCTTCGTCCAGGCCATGGAGGCCGAGCGAGCCCAGTCGTTGTTTCTGACTCTGTCGATTTCCCCCTCGGCGAAAGTCGCAGCAGTCATCCGACGAGTCTCGGATCGGCGGATCCGGCTCCTGATCGACTCCTACCGTGAGCTGGGACTCGCGGAGCAGCTGGCTCATCAGCAGGCCCTGTTGACCTACAGCGCCTACATCGGCGGACTTCACCTCAGAAACGGTGATTCACAGTGGTTGCGATCCAGAGATGACGTGAAAGCCTACGTGCAACATGCAACGCGGTTGTTGATCAGTCCACGGAAAGAGGTAGGCACGGGGGGGCGGCGGCGTTAGGGCCGCACGGCGTGCGGCCGATACCCATTGCGATGAATAATGGACCACTGTCGTCGAGACACGGTCGGGGTACCGGCCGCACGCCGTGCGGCCCTACGCTCGATGCCTTTGGAGCGCCCGCAAACAAACCTCCCCTGCACCCATCGACCACAATGCGATACCGTATTCCCATGTGGATCGACCTGCAGCGTTCTGATTCGTCCTTCGCCGAGACTTCCCCTTTTCAGCTCCGCAATGAAGCGATCATCTCGGCCACGCCCGAACAGGTCTTCGACGCCATCACCATGACCATGGAAGAGTGGTTCGCCGACATCCGTGGTGTCGAGTGGACCTCGCCGCCACCGCATGCTGCCGGCGCCACTCGAATCGTCCGCCTCAAAGCGCTCTCGGTGAAGGAGCGCTTCGTAAACTGGGAGCCCGGCAAACGATTCACCTACGCCATGGACGCCATCTCCGTACCGATCGTGAAGCAGCTCATGGGAGATGTTCACCTCAGTCCCAGCGGCCAGGAGACTCGTGTCGAGTGGGTACTCCACTACCGGCCTTCGTTACTGATGCGAGCCGTTCATCCCATCGCACGGGCCATCTTCGGCAAGATGTTTCGCGACTCGCTGACCAATCTTCAACGCTGGATCACTTCGAAGAAGTAGCCTGCTCCTCATTCGATTCCAGGGCCAGGCCCGCCGCGATCCAGGCCCCGGTACCACCCACCACGTTCATGACCTCGAAACCACGCTTCTGCAGCAGACTGGCTGCTGCAGAGGAGCGGTAACCACCGGCGCAGATCACGGCCGTCGGTTGTGAAGCGTCGAGGAGGTCCAGGCGATGCTCCACCACGTTGAGCGGGATGTTGACGGCTCCCGGCACGTGTCCTCCCTGGTATTCGCCAGGGGCACGCACATCGACCACTCTCAGGCGGCCGCTCTCGAGGTTGTCATGGAGCGTTCTTACCTCGAGTTGTGGCAGCGTCACAATCTCCCGATCGGCGTCACGCCACGCCCCCACCCCACCCTCCAGGAAACCGGCCACGCTCTCGATGCCAACTCTGGCCAGCCTCATGACCCCTTCGGCTGCCTCCTCACTCGAGTTGGCGATGAGGACGATCTCGCAACCTTGGACGTGTGCGACTGAACTTGCACGGCGATATCTACCCCTAACTAGAGATGCCGGCAACCCGAGCTCGCGCCGAGTTGGCAGCCCGTGATTAAAGAGAACGGGCTGCCGGAGTTAGAGCGCTGACGTTCTGAGCAAAAGGAATGTCGCTGACATAGTAAGACATAACGGGGCAACGACCCGTTGCCCCACACAGCGGCTGCACGGTCGCGTGCTTGCTGGGATCATGTTCCCAGTGCGGGTCGAAAGTCTCTTTTAGCTCGGCACGAAATCGTTGATAGGCAGGGCTCTGCCACGCGGCCTTGACGCCTCCTTCGAGGATAGAGCCCAGCCGCGCCCCTTGCAGGATGCAGCACGGGACGACGTCACCGGTAGTCCGGATTAGCATTGAATACCATCCGATTACGCACGGCTTGTTGAGAGGTGCGATCGCGGCTGTTATGCGGATAACGTGTCGTATGCGACGATGATGCGCGAGCTTTTCCCTGAGGGTGTAGTCGCGGCGGCGCACTAAATTCCACAGGCGTTTGAATCGTGGCATGGCCGCGCGTTCCGCGGCGAGCTCGGTACCCAGTTGTTCTATAGCAACCGAGATATCTTGTTCGTAACTTTCGACAACGCGGACTGTTCGGTACTCATCATGACGAAGTACCGTTTTATAGAGCGCGAGCATTTCTTCAGTCTCGTCTTTGGTCATCTGCTTTTCCGGCGGCAAGAAGGCGAGGCCGTTGAAGAGAATAGTGTCGACGCCGAGGCTGCGTGCGAGCGCATACATCTCCGGAATTGTCCGAAAGTTGTCTTTCCAGACGAGGAACTGAAGGTTGACCTCAAGTCGGGACCGTCGAGTTGAGTTGCGAAGACGCACGAGCGCACGGACGTTCTCAACGACTCGGTGGAAGTTTCGAGCGGGCGTCTTCATCATGCTCGCATACGTGCTCTCATCGCCGGTGTTCAGGCTGACTGTGACGAGGTCGCAGTTGCGAACCACGCGCTCAGACATCTTGGGCAGGAGTAGAACGCCATTGGTTGTTAGGTTTTCGATGCGGAGGCCGGCGTCCTCGATGGCGTCGAGCACCTTGCCGATTTCGCGGTGAAAGAGTGGCTCCCCGCCCCCGAGAGCCGAACAGAACGAGTTCCCACTTCCTTGAGTTCGGCCATAAGCGAACTGAACTGCGACGCGGGAAGCTCATCGGTTCCGCGGAGGATCGCTGTCGAACAGAAAAAACAATCAATATTGCAACGGTCGGCAGGATGGATCTCGACATGGAAGGGTCCGCCATAAGCGACGCCATCGCGAATCCCAGCCAGAATGGCGGCACGATCTTCTTCGCGTAGGTATTCCCAACCGTATTCCGACATTGTTGGAGACGGTAACACCCGCAGGCTACGCTTAGTTCCCGACCTCTTCGGGCATCGCCGAAAGGGGTGAAACGCCCGAGTCACGACCCCCCGTTGGGGAGTTGCAGCATCACCTGCTGCGTCACGTTATCCGTGAAACTCAACAGCAAGTAGTTGGGGTCAAGTCTGGAATCCAACTTAACTCCCGCACGCTGCAGAGCACCATCCCGGCTGACTCTATGGACCGGCAGGAAAGAAGATGGGGGCGGCATTTCAGAGCCGCGGGACCCCATGAGCCACACCCCCATCTTCACCATCGTACTCTCGATCAAAAAAAAGAACCCAAGGCTGCTGTCATGGAAAAGGCAAAAGCCAAAGCTTGGCTTCGCGTCAGGACGACGTCATCACGCGTTGACGAACGAGCGTTCGAATGGATCACCGTGACTAGATTTGCCTTCAAATCGACTACAAATCCGATGGTAGACCCCAAGAGAATTCCCACCAGATTCCTTTTCAAAAACCTGAATTCGTTCGCCCGAAAGCGAGCGCGATCGGTAACGTCGGTGGCTGCTTGCCGAAATCCGAAGCTCCGTCCCCAAGGGCTCCTCCCTCTCAGGTCCCCGACCCCTCAGGTTCCCGACAGCCGTGTCTGACCCTCGACGGTCCCAGTTCGGGTACCCTGTCAACATGACCAGTAAACTTCGGCCGATTCGGACTGCAGTCCGATCCGCTTCGGTGAGGCGCAGCGCCGTCACGGCGGCTGCCAAAACCGTGATCGTCGCTCGCGAGTCATCCACTGGTCGGTTCGTTCACCGGAAGTCTGGAGACAAACGAGCGGCCGCGGATTCCCGCAAGTAGCGATGCCGTCCGCGTCGTATGAATACAACGTTTTCATTAACTGTCCATTAGACGACGCTTACCGACCCCTTCCAGGCTCTGGTCGCAGAGTGACGACAGAAGACCCGACCCCCCGACCCCGGTCCCCGAAAGCGAGCGCGATCGGTAACGTCCATGGCCGCTTGCCGAAATCCGAAGCTCCGTCCCTAAGGCTCGCGCTCTTGCAGGGTCTACCGCCGTGGATTACCGGGAGGCGCTCGAAGAACCAGATA